>NZ_FODU01000031.1:0-6898 GCF_900110445.1 Acinetobacter sp. yr461 | reverse complement strand
TTTTGCAAGTTAAAGACACCTTTCAACAAGTTAATGGCATACCTGTAGCCTTTGAGTTTGTAGCACGTCGAGCTGGCGATGTTGCGACTTCTTTTGCAGACAATAGCCGTGCAGTTGCTGAGTTGGGGTGGCAACCGCAACATAGTTTAGAGGATATGCTCAAGGATAGTTGGAACTGGCAAAAGCAAAATCCTAATGGATATAAGGTAGAATAAACCTATATTGATAAATTGAAGTAATAGGGGAAACCCTATTACTTCAATTTTATTTATTTTTCTGAAATCTTTTTAAAGAGTGGAATTAATTGGTCCGCACCATAAATACTAAGATGATCATCATCAAAATATAAAGGCATACCGTCTTTATCAGGATAACAATAATTATTATCACAGAAAAAATTAGCTGTTTCTAAAATTTTTACACCACATTTTTCAGCTGCTTCATTTTGCGCCTCATAAGATAACTTACTGCGTTGCATATATTGAGCTCTTAGAATTTTCATTCTTGTCTGTGAATGAATAATGGCTTTATGTGCTAAAGTTTTCGGAACATTAGATGGAAACTCAGGAACAGGACGTGTAACAAAAACTTCATTCTTTTTTGAAATCTTACATAGAGTATCAATATAAGCAATTTTCATAGCATTATAATATTCTTGATCATATGCTTGGAATGGACGATCTATATATCTAATAGGCTTTGTTAAATCATTGTCACCATCTGGAGCACCGTGGAACAGCACATTGATTCGATTAATTATTAGAATTGGAGTATTAGGATGTTGATCTAGTTTATTTATAAATTTTGATATAACTAAGCCACATTTAAAATTTGGGCTATTTAATTTTTTAATATGCTCCACTGTAGGGCAGCCTGAATAGGTCCAATCTAATACTGAAGAGTTTATTGGAAGTGATTTTTCAACTGATCTAATCATTGCTGCTGCGTGACTATCTCCTATTACAATTAACTTAACAGGCCCATTGCCATACTTGCATTCAGGAACTTTTATACCTTCTTCTATATGACACTTCTGCATTAAAGGGTTTCTATTATTAGATTGTTGGGCTATGTTGTTGATTTTTTGTGGTAATCGATTTGGCATTCCATCTTTTACGAAAAAAGCTATGAATATCGCCATAGGAACTGAAATATAGATTAATGTACTAATATAATTTAAGTAAACTTTTTGTTTTGAAAGCCATTTTCTTGTTGGAGTTTCAATAAATTTAAAAGATAACCATCCACAAATAATTGATAATATAATGGATAATATTATATATTTTATTTCATGCGATTTTTCTATGTATGATAAGTAAAATACAATAGGCCAATGCCATAAATAGATAGAGTAGGAGGTGTTTCCTAAAAATTGTACAATTCTATTATTTGTTAAAATAGAATTATTGTTACATGCTAATAAAATTAAAAAAGTTCCTAAGACAGGCAAAACTGCATTGTAACTAGGCCAAGCAGTTTTTCCTGAAAATAATATAACAGAAATAAATATTAAAAAAAATCCAAAAATCTCAATTATTGTTTTTTTATAAGATGAAAAAACTTTGTTTTGAAAGAATAAGTATAACAATCCACCAGTCATCATTTCCCAAGCGCGCGTTGGTAATAGAAAGAATGCAGCGGTTGGATTAGATTTTGTTATTAAAATTGACAATAAAAATGATATTAATAATATTGCTAGAAATATTAATCTCAAAACCAATTTATTTTTTGTTAATAAGGTTATTATAAATATAATTATAGGAAGTAGAATATAAAATTGCCACTCAACAGATAAAGACCAAGTATGTAATAGTAATTTCTCATGAGAGTCTGTATTGAAATAACCAGATTCTCTAAAATACTGAATATTTGAGAGGAAGCTTAAACTAGTGGCTGCATGTTTTCCATAGTCTTTTAGTTCTTGAGGGGTTAAAGTAAACCATCCTATTATTCCAATAATCAGGCATAAGGCAACTAGAGGTGGAATAATTCTATTTGCACGAGATATATAAAATTTAAAAAAATTAAAAGTCTTTTTTTCAAGGCCAGATACGATAATTTGAGTCATTAAAAAACCTGAAATGACGAAAAAAATATCCACACCGATGAAACCACCGGAAAAGCCTATTACTCCAAAATGGAAAAGTACAACTAATGCTACGGCATAAGCTCGTAGTCCATTGATATCGTATCTAAAGTTGGTATTCATAGAAAAGCTAAGTCAAGGTATTGTCGGCATTATTATATGTACTTAGAAGAATGATTTAGTATATTTTTATATCTGTTTGACTTCTTAAAATTATTAAAACCAATTGATATTATTTAATGCATATGATACTGACTTTTGAGAATATAGAAAGAGTATTGTTGCTTAATTTTTTATTATATATTTGATTTTAAAATAATTAATTCTATAGGTGAAGGGGAATTGAGAGGTGTTTTAAAAGGAATACATCAAGAATTATGCTATAGCAGACAGATGCTGAATGCTTCTTAATTATTTGAAGAGCTTTCAGCTAGCATAAATTATCATTTTTAAATTACTATAGACAAAATAATTCCTGCTCAACAAAGTATTGATAGGGCGTTATGTTAACGTAGTAAGATATTATGATTAATTAGAGAGTGAATCTGTGATTAAAAAGGCAGTTTTACCTGTAGCTGGATTAGGTACACGTTTTTTACCAGCAAGTAAGTCAATTCCCAAAGAAATGGTCACAGTGGTAGATCGTCCTGCAATTGAATATGTAGTGCGTGAAGCTGTAGAGGCTGGAATTGAGCAAATTATTTTGGTAACTCATTCATCTAAGGCATCAATTGAAAATTATTTTGATCGAAACTTTGAACTAGAAACGACTCTAGAGCAAAAGAAAAAGTTCGATTTACTTGAAGAAATTACTCAGATTATTCCATCTCATGTGAGTGTGGTAAGTGTAAGGCAGCCTCAACCTTTGGGTTTGGGGCATGCTGTTTTATGTGCGAAAAGTATTGTTGGGCAAGATGATTTTGCTGTGTTATTGCCAGATGTATTGGTTCAAGATAACTCAGGGAAAAATGATCTATCGCGTATGATTGCTCGTTATGAATCAAGTCAAGCTGCTCAAATCATGGTTGAGGCAGTGCCAGACCATCTTGTAGATCAATATGGAATTGTTGATGTGAAGCAGAGCCCGAATGAGGGTGAAAGTATTGCTATGCAGGGAATTATCGAAAAGCCTGCTATAGATTCTGCGCCTTCTAATTTATCCGTGGTGGGGCGTTATATTTTACCTGCTAAGATTATGCAGCTTTTGGAAAATACACCCAAAGGTGCGGGTAATGAAATACAGTTAACTGATGCTATTGCGATGCTTCAAGAAACTGATACCGTTGAAGCCTATCGGATGCAAGGCCAAACTTTTGACTGTGGCAGCAAGCTTGGCTATTTGAAAGCTGTACTACACTATGGTGTTGCACACCCTAAGTTAGGATTGGAATTTAAACAGCTGATTCAAGAACTTAAATTATAAAGTTTTGTAGTTCTGCTTAAGCATTTGTAAAAACTACTGAATATAGTAGCTGAGCAGTATATTCTCTTCCTGTAAAGGGACGAGAAATCTATAAAATACGAAAAAATCAGGTGTGCAATGAAAATCGCAGTATTTGGAACAACGTTACATGCCGGCGTGATGGCAGCGTTATTAGCTGAATATGGTAATCAAATTTACTGGTGTACAAGTGTCACCTGTGAAGAAAATATTTCTGTACTTTCGTATCAAGATCAAGACGTAAATAATTACTTAAATAAGCAGCGAAAAGCGGGTTTCTTAAAAGAGAGCCCTTTTTCTGAGATTCCTTTAGATATTGAAGTTTATTTATTCTGTTTTAGCCCAACACAAATTGAACTTGCATTAAAAACGGTTGAAAAATTGGGGGAACGACCAATTGTTCACCCACGGTTAATGATTAATGGTTCTACTTTTGGTTTGCACGGTACAGAAAAATTAAAACAGCATTTGCCAAAAGATGAGTGGGTTTACTTCCCTGATGTGATTCAGGAAGGTAATGCCATTAATAGTGTATTGAATGTAAAGCATGTCATTATCGGTGTGGAGTCTAGAGATGCAAGTGAAACTATGCAGGAGTTATTGCGTCCTTTTTTCCAATTTAGTTATCAATATTTATTTATGCCGATTTTAGATGCTGAGTTCACAAAACTTAGTATTTCAGGCATGTTGGCTACCCGCATTAGTTATATGAATGACTTGGCTATGGTTGCTGAAAAGTTAGGCATTGATATTGCGAATGTAAAACATGGTATCGCTGCTGACACACGTATTGGTGCTGCATATTTATCACCAGGTGTAGGATTTGGTGGTGAGAATTTTTCGCATGATATTTTAACACTTTCGAGCACTGTGTCTGAAACTGGAACAAAAAGCCGCCTTTTGGAACAAGTTTGGGCTATTAATGAGCAGCAGAAAGAAATTTTATTTCGTAAGTTATGGAATTATTATCACTGTAGCCTAAATGGCAAAACAGTTGCAATTTGGGGTGCTTCTTTTAAAGAAAATACTTCGAATATACACAATTCACCGATTCATATTTTATTAGCTGCATTATGGGCACAGGGTGTAATAGTGCGTCTGCATGATCCTCAAGCTTTAGATGAAATAGCAGCAGCTTATGGGCATCGTGAAGATTTAATTTTATGTACTGATCAATATGAGGCGGTACGAGATGCTCATGCATTATGCCTAGTCACTGCATGGAAGCAATATTGGAGTCCTGACTTTAAGCAACTACAACAATTAATGAAGCATCCTTTAATTTTAGATGGGCGTAATATTTATGATCCTGCTTATGTAAAGGCGAAAGGTTTTGCTTATGAAGGAGTAGGGCGCTTATGAGTAAATCAATTGAGCAATTTCCAAAGGAATTAGTCTCGCCTTTAGCTCATCTGCAAACTTTAGGTGAAAAAAACTCGAAATTACATATAAAAGAGCTATTTGCTTTAGAGCCAGATCGTTTTCAAAATTATTCTGTAAAATTTGATCAATTATTTTTTGATTATAGTAAGCATCGTTTAACCAAAGATATTTTAGAACAATTAGTAGCTCTTGCGAATACTAAAAACTTAATGGAATGGATTAATCGTCTTTTTTCAAAAGCTAAAATTAACTGTACTGAGCAACGCGAAGCAATGCACTGGGCATTGCGTTTACCGGCTGACTATTCAAAGTTTTCAGACTTAACAGAACAAGTTCATAGCCAGTTACAACGTATGTATGCCTTAGTGGAAAAAATCCATGCAGGACAATATCGTGGTTCAACTGGTGAAGTGATTCAAGACGTTGTTAATATTGGAGTGGGTGGTTCTGATTTAGGACCGCAAATGGTTACTCATGCGTTGTCTGATTTCAAGGTGAAAACGGCTAAATCTTTAAATGTTCACTTTGTTTCGACTATGGATGGTAGCCAGTTATCAGAATTACTCCATCAACTTCGTCCTGAAACAACATTATTCATTATTTCATCTAAGTCTTTTGGTACGATTGATACTTTATCAAATGCTCAAACGGTGCGTCAGTGGCTTGAAAAAGCATTAGGAGCACATGCTCGTGTATTAAAAAGTCACTTTATTGGTATATCGACAAAAGCTGACAAAATGTCAGAATGGGGAATCGCGTCTGAAAACCAGTTACTGCTGTGGGACTGGGTAGGTGGACGTTATTCTCTATGGTCTTGTATAGGTTTACCTATAGCCTTGACGATTGGTGTGGACGGTTTTCAGCAACTTTTAGCAGGGGCTCATGCAGTCGATGAGCATTTTAAAAATACGAGTTTTGATCAAAATATTCCAGTTTTGATGGCATTGTTAGGAATCTGGAATAATAACTTTTTAAATATTCAGACTCATGCCGTATTACCCTATGATGGACGATTAAAGTATTTTGCAGCCTATCTGCAACAGCTAGAAATGGAATCTAATGGGAAGTCAGTACAGCGCAATGGCCTAAAAGTTGAGCTTGATACTTGTCCTATTATATGGGGTGAGGTTGGACCCAATGCCCAGCATGCTTTCTATCAGTTGTTACACCAAGGAACGCAAGCTGTAAGTTGTGACTTTATTGCCCCAGTCCAACGTTATAATGCAGATCATTTTACCTATGTGGAAAATGCAGAAGCTCTGGTCGAACAACATCATCTTGCACTTTCAAACTGTTTAGCACAATCAAGATTACTAGCCTTTGGTAATGAAGCTTTAGACTCGACTGAATTAGAGAATTTACCAATTTATAAGCAATATGAAGGTAATCAACCAAGTTCTACATTATTATTGAAAGAATTAAATCCCTATAGTTTAGGAATGTTGATTGCTTTATATGAGCATAAAGTTTTTGTGCAGTCTGTGATCTGGAATATTAATCCATTTGATCAGTGGGGAGTTGAGAAAGGTAAGCAGATTGCTGATCAGCTACTTCCGATTTTAAACGGTGTTCAAAATGACCTTTCAACACTTGATGCTTCAACGCGTGGATTAATTAAAATATTGTTAGGAAAAGTAGATGGCTAAAATTCTAGTCACTGGTGGTGCAGGTTATATTGGTTCACACACATGTGTTGAGCTTTTGCAGGCTGGTCATGAAGTTATCGTTTTTGATAACCTTTCGAATAGTTCAGAAGAATCTCTAAATAGAGTTCAAGATATCGCTCAAAAAAGTTTAACTTTTGTGCAGGGTGATATTCGTAATGCAGATGAACTTGATCGTGTTTTTCAGACTCATTCAATTGACGCTGTGATCCACTTCGCGGGTTTAAAAGCCGTAGGTGAAAGCCAAGAAAAACCGCTCATTTATTTTGATAATAATATTGCGGGTAGCATTCAACTGGTTAACTCGATGGAAAAGGCTGGTGT
>NZ_FODU01000032.1:0-5568 GCF_900110445.1 Acinetobacter sp. yr461 | reverse complement strand
AAGATCATTAAGAGATTATGAAGAACAACTTGTGTGGATTTTTACTGATTGATTAATCGAAATATTATCATTGATTGATTGGTTTAAATTACTCGAAGTTTATTTGAGCGAAATTTAAGTCAGAAAATTGATGAGCCAGAATTGGCACCTTGTCTTTAATAAGGTGCAAAATGATTTTTAACTGAAGAGTTTGATCATGGCTCAGATTGAACGCTGGCGGCAGGCTTAACACATGCAAGTCGAGCGGAGTGATGGTGCTTGCACTATCACTTAGCGGCGGACGGGTGAGTAATGCTTAGGAATCTGCCTATTAGTGGGGGACAACATTTCGAAAGGAATGCTAATACCGCATACGTCCTACGGGAGAAAGCAGGGGATCTTCGGACCTTGCGCTAATAGATGAGCCTAAGTCGGATTAGCTAGTTGGTGGGGTAAAGGCCTACCAAGGCGACGATCTGTAGCGGGTCTGAGAGGATGATCCGCCACACTGGGACTGAGACACGGCCCAGACTCCTACGGGAGGCAGCAGTGGGGAATATTGGACAATGGGCGCAAGCCTGATCCAGCCATGCCGCGTGTGTGAAGAAGGCCTTATGGTTGTAAAGCACTTTAAGCGAGGAGGAGGCTACTGAAGTTAATACCTTCAGATAGTGGACGTTACTCGCAGAATAAGCACCGGCTAACTCTGTGCCAGCAGCCGCGGTAATACAGAGGGTGCAAGCGTTAATCGGATTTACTGGGCGTAAAGCGCGCGTAGGCGGCTAATTAAGTCAAATGTGAAATCCCCGAGCTTAACTTGGGAATTGCATTCGATACTGGTTAGCTAGAGTGTGGGAGAGGATGGTAGAATTCCAGGTGTAGCGGTGAAATGCGTAGAGATCTGGAGGAATACCGATGGCGAAGGCAGCCATCTGGCCTAACACTGACGCTGAGGTGCGAAAGCATGGGGAGCAAACAGGATTAGATACCCTGGTAGTCCATGCCGTAAACGATGTCTACTAGCCGTTGGGGCCTTTGAGGCTTTAGTGGCGCAGCTAACGCGATAAGTAGACCGCCTGGGGAGTACGGTCGCAAGACTAAAACTCAAATGAATTGACGGGGGCCCGCACAAGCGGTGGAGCATGTGGTTTAATTCGATGCAACGCGAAGAACCTTACCTGGCCTTGACATAGTAAGAACTTTCCAGAGATGGATTGGTGCCTTCGGGAACTTACATACAGGTGCTGCATGGCTGTCGTCAGCTCGTGTCGTGAGATGTTGGGTTAAGTCCCGCAACGAGCGCAACCCTTTTCCTTATTTGCCAGCGAGTAATGTCGGGAACTTTAAGGATACTGCCAGTGACAAACTGGAGGAAGGCGGGGACGACGTCAAGTCATCATGGCCCTTACGGCCAGGGCTACACACGTGCTACAATGGTCGGTACAAAGGGTTGCTACCTAGCGATAGGATGCTAATCTCAAAAAGCCGATCGTAGTCCGGATTGGAGTCTGCAACTCGACTCCATGAAGTCGGAATCGCTAGTAATCGCGGATCAGAATGCCGCGGTGAATACGTTCCCGGGCCTTGTACACACCGCCCGTCACACCATGGGAGTTTGTTGCACCAGAAGTAGGTAGTCTAACCGCAAGGAGGACGCTTACCACGGTGTGGCCGATGACTGGGGTGAAGTCGTAACAAGGTAGCCGTAGGGGAACCTGCGGCTGGATCACCTCCTTAACGAAAGATTGACGATTGGTAAGAATCCACAACAAGTTGTTCTTCATAGATGTATCTGAGGGTCTGTAGCTCAGTTGGTTAGAGCACACGCTTGATAAGCGTGGGGTCACAAGTTCAAGTCTTGTCAGACCCACCATGACTTTGACTGGTTGAAGTTATAGAAAAGAAGATACATAACTGATGATGTAAGCTGGGGACTTAGCTTAGTTGGTAGAGCGCCTGCTTTGCACGCAGGAGGTCAGGAGTTCGACTCTCCTAGTCTCCACCAGAACTTAAGAGAAGTTCGGATTACAGAAATTAGTAAATAGAGGTTGTAAGATCTTAGTTTATTAACTTCTGTGATTTAAGTATCACGGTATTAAGCATGACCTGACGAAGGCATGTTTATTCATTAACAGATTGGCAAAATTGAGTCTGAAATAAATTGTTCACTCAATAATGAAAAGAGAAGAAGTAATTCTGATCTTGGAGTTAATTGAGAACTAGCAAATTAACTGAATCAAGCGTTTTGGTATATGAATTAGATTGAAGCTGTACAGTGTTTAAATACACAGTACTTCAAACTGTAAGAGATTGATGAGAAATCATTAATCATGTCTTATTACTCCTTGTAGGTAATAACGACTGTTTGGGGTTGTATAGTCAAGTAATTAAGTGCATGTGGTGGATGCCTTGGCAGTCAGAGGCGATGAAAGACGTAATAGCCTGCGATAAGCTCCGGGGAGGCGGCAAATATCCTTTGATCCGGAGATTTCTGAATGGGGGAACCCACCTACTTTAAGGTAGGTATTGCAACATGAATACATAGTGTTGCAAGGCGAACGAGGGGAAGTGAAACATCTCAGTACCCTTAGGAAAAGAAATCAATTGAGATTCCCTTAGTAGCGGCGAGCGAACGGGGATCAGCCCATTAAGTTATGTGTGTTTTAGTGGAACGCTCTGGGAAGTGCGAACGTAGAGGGTGATATTCCCGTACACGAAAGGGCACACATAATGATGACGAGTAGGGCGAGGCACGTGAAACCTTGTCTGAATATGGGGGGACCATCCTCCAAGGCTAAATACTCCTGACTGACCGATAGTGAACCAGTACCGTGAGGGAAAGGCGAAAAGAACCCCTGTGAGGGGAGTGAAATAGATCCTGAAACCGCATGCATACAAGCAGTGGGAGCCGACTTGTTCGGTGACTGCGTACCTTTTGTATAATGGGTCAGCGACTTATATTCAGTAGCGAGGTTAACCGTATAGGGGAGCCGTAGAGAAATCGAGTCTTAATAGGGCGTTTAGTTGCTGGGTATAGACCCGAAACCAGGCGATCTATCCATGAGCAGGTTGAAGGTTGGGTAACACTAACTGGAGGACCGAACCCACTGTCGTTGAAAAGCCAGGGGATGACTTGTGGATAGGGGTGAAAGGCTAATCAAGCCTGGTGATAGCTGGTTCTCCCCGAAAGCTATTTAGGTAGCGCCTCGGACGAATACCATAGGGGGTAGAGCACTGTTTCGGCTAGGGGGTCATCCCGACTTACCAAACCGATGCAAACTCCGAATACCTATGAGTACTATCCGGGAGACAGACTGCGGGTGCTAACGTCCGTAGTCAAGAGGAAAACAATCCAGACCGCCAGCTAAGGCCCCAAAATCATAGTTAAGTGGGAAACGATGTGGGAAGGCATAGACAGCTAGGAGGTTGGCTTAGAAGCAGCCACCCTTTAAAGAAAGCGTAATAGCTCACTAGTCGAGTCGGCCTGCGCGGAAGATGTAACGGGGCTAAAACTATGTGCCGAAGCTGCGGATTTGACTTTTAAGTCAAGTGGTAGGGGAGCGTTCTGTAAGCCGATGAAGGTGTATTGAGAAGTATGCTGGAGGTATCAGAAGTGCGAATGCTGACGTGAGTAACGACAAAACGGGTGAAAAACCCGTTCGCCGAAAGACCAAGGGTTCCAGTCCAACGTTAATCGGGGCTGGGTGAGTCGACCCCTAAGGCGAGGCCGAAAGGCGTAGTCGATGGGAAATTGGTTAATATTCCAATACTTCTGTGTAATGCGATGAGAGGACGGAGAAGGTTAAGTCAGCCTGGCGTTGGTTGTCCAGGTGAAAGGAAGTAGGCATGCATCTTAGGCAAATCCGGGGTGCTCTATGCTGAGATCTGATAGCAAGCTGTACTTGTACAGCGAAGTGGCTGATACCATGCTTCCAGGAAAAGTCTCTAAGCTTCAGTTACACAGGAATCGTACCCTAAACCGACACAGGTGGTCAGGTCGAGTAGACCAAGGCGCTTGAGAGAACTCTGCTGAAGGAACTAGGCAAAATGGTACCGTAACTTCGGGAGAAGGTACGCTGTTGTTGGTGATGGAACTTGCTTCCTGAGCTGATGACAGCCACAGAAACCAGGCCGCTGCAACTGTTTATTAAAAACATAGCACTCTGCAAACACGAAAGTGGACGTATAGGGTGTGATGCCTGCCCGGTGCTGGAAGGTTAATTGATGGGGTTAGCGTAAGCGAAGCTCTTGATCGAAGCCCCAGTAAACGGCGGCCGTAACTATAACGGTCCTAAGGTAGCGAAATTCCTTGTCGGGTAAGTTCCGACCTGCACGAATGGCATAATGATGGCGGCGCTGTCTCCAGCAGAGGCTCAGTGAAATCGAAATCGCTGTGAAGATGCAGTGTACCCGCGGCTAGACGGAAAGACCCCGTGAACCTTTACTGCAGCTTGACATTGAACTTTGACCTTACTTGTGTAGGATAGGTGGGAGGCTTTGAAGTTGGAACGCTAGTTCCAATGGAGCCGTCCTTGAAATACCACCCTGGTAATGTTGAGGTTCTAACTCTGCCCCGTAATCCGGGGCGAGGACCATGTCTGGTGGGTAGTTTGACTGGGGCGGTCTCCTCCTAAAGAGTAACGGAGGAGTACGAAGGTGCGCTCAGCGTGGTCGGAAATCACGCGTAGAGTATAAAGGCAAAAGCGCGCTTAACTGCGAGACCCACAAGTCGAGCAGGTACGAAAGTAGGTCTTAGTGATCCGGTGGTTCTGTATGGAAGGGCCATCGCTCAACGGATAAAAGGTACTCTGGGGATAACAGGCTGATACCGCCCAAGAGTTCATATCGACGGCGGTGTTTGGCACCTCGATGTCGGCTCATCTCATCCTGGGGCTGAAGCAGGTCCCAAGGGTATGGCTGTTCGCCATTTAAAGAGGTACGCGAGCTGGGTTTAGAACGTCGTGAGACAGTTCGGTCCCTATCTACCGTGGGCGCTGGAAATTTGAGAGGATCTGCTCCTAGTACGAGAGGACCAGAGTGGACGAACCTCTGGTGTACCGGTTGTGACGCCAGTCGCATCGCCGGGTAGCTATGTTCGGAAGGGATAACCGCTGAAAGCATCTAAGCGGGAAGCCTACCTCAAGATAAGATTTCCCTAGGACTTTATGTCCTCTAAAGAGCCGTTCGAGACTAGGACGTTGATAGGTTGGATGTGGAAGCATAGTGATATGTGAAGCTGACCAATACTAATTGCTCGTGAGGCTTGACTATACAACACCCAAGCAGTTGTATATAAAGCATCAATCGATTCATTAATATGCAAAGCAACTTGATTTAGTTATACGCTTAGCTAAAATGAACAAAATAAAGTAAGACTCAATCAGCCCATCTGTAAAGATTTGGAAAAAGCATCGGCAACCAATAAGACCAATGCAAGTATCCATACCAGTTGTGCTGGCGACCATAGCAAGAGTGAACCACCTGATCCCTTCCCGAACTCAGAAGTGAAACCTCTTAGCGCTGATGGTAGTGTGGGGTTTCCCATGTGAGAGTAAGTCATCGCCAGCTCATTATTCAAACACCCTCAAC
>NZ_FODU01000003.1:0-382272 GCF_900110445.1 Acinetobacter sp. yr461 | reverse complement strand
AGGTCTTTAACACCCAGTTCAATCAGTCCGTCAATGAGTTCAGCGGGTTGTCCTGCGGTACCAAAACCACCAATCAGGATGGTGGCACCATCTTTAATCTGCGATAGAACCTCGCTAAGAGAGGACTTACTTTTGTCAATCATTAGGACAACTCCATTGTGCTCATTGAAGAAGAGATAGGTAAGAGAGTTAGGCACACTGAGGCAGGATCAATAGATAAATATTCACTCAATCCCGAGTGTTTCCCTTAGATTTCCCTTTTAAACATTCTTGATAATTTTTATAATTTGATCTAGTTATCCCACTATGGTTTTGTTCGCTATAAGTTATTTTTGTTCGATGATCGAACATTATCTAAGATAGTTGTACAATCTTGATAAATCGTAAAACTTATAAATGTAAAAGAATATGAGTTGTTATAAATAGATATGTAGAAAATTTGCTTAGATGATTTAATCATCCAAGCAATTTAAAAATAATAGAATTAAGATTGAGATTGGAGAATCAAACCCGCAAGTTCTAAATCATCGGGATAGGTAATTTTTATATTATCAGAACGCCCCATTACGACCCGTACAGTTTCACCCATATATTCAAGTGCACTTGCTTCATCTGTAATGGTGACGTTATTTTCTAAAGCCTGTTCAATTGCTTTTTTGAGTTTACCGATTTGAGCAATTTGAGGCGTTTGAGCTTGCCATAATGAGTCTCGGCTTACTGTTTTATCAATATGATCGCCTGTCTTAACTTGCTTTAAAGTATCACGAACAGGAATTGCTAAAATAGCACTATCATTTGATTCAATTGCCTTTGCCACAAGTGCATTTAAACAATCAACTGTTACACAAGGTCGAGCTGCATCATGCACAAGAACCCAATCATTTTCATCGGCAAAATTTAAAAGATGGTTTAACGCATTTAATACCGAATGAACTCGCTCAGCGCCACCAGAGCAAAAATGCGCCTTATCTATATTTTGAAATGCAAGAGTCTGAGCAAAGCTATCTTGTGTACCAATAGCCAAAACATAACCATTTAACGGAAGTTGACTTATACGCCGAATAGTGTGTTCTAAAACAGTCCTATCCTGAATATATTGATACTGCTTCAATTCAGTTTTAGAAAATCGACTTCCTGATCCTGCAGCTGGTATAACTGCCCATAATTTAGTCTGGGATATCTGGGGATGCAGGTGTCTCATTCGTTTCCAAATCAACTTTAGCGTTCGGGTCAATATAAATAGGCTTGTAATGGGTACTGATTGTACTCATTTGAACAAATGTCTCGTGAGGTTTAACCAAACCAAGATCAAGGCGAGCATGTTCTTCTATAGCTTCTGTACCGTTTTTCAGGTCAAAAACTTCTGCCGCCAAAATTCGGTTTCGTTCTTTAAGCTCTTCATTTACTTCAGCTTGCTGCTGAATTTGTTGCATGAGAGCTTGATGAGGGATATAGCCACCCTCACCTAACCAAAATTGATATTGCAGTATAGCTACTAGAACAATAACAAGTAGCAATATCAGTTTGCTTGAAGTGGATCGAAATACTTCTAACATATCATTAAGATTTTTAATTAAAAACTTTCGTTAAGAGTTTGTATTGTATAGTAATTAACAAACAACATGCGCAATTCCTGCAAAAATTTAAGCAAAATTATTAATGGGCATATTACTTTAATTGACCATTGTGACATGTTTCATTTTGTCAAAAATAGATGGAATTTGAAAGGGAAATAATATTTATAAGTACAATTGCTTATAAATCCATCTACTCCCTCCCAATCAAAGTACGAGTAGGTGAATCAGCTCTAGAATCACATTTTTTGAACTACCCTACAAGCCAAAAGTCCTTATCTTAGCCATGGAGTTACAGTCAAACCAATTAAAATTCCTTTAGGACTTGAAAACCATATAGGTGATTTCGCAGAGCGACTACAAGAAAACTTAAATCAAGTTGAGTTAGTTTTCATTAGTTATCCGTGTAAATTGTTGTTCTAACATAGTTCGACCCCATTGGTCTCCTTCCCACTCATTGGCCAATTTAAAACCAAAATTTTCATAAAGTTTTCTTGCTGCGCTAAGACCGCTAAAAGTCCACAATTGAATAGCCGCGAATTGTTTTTGATCACAAAAATCTATTGCTTCTTTTAGTAGTTTTTTGCCGACACCTTGTCCTCGACAATCGTCACTTAAAATAAACCATCGAAGATGAGCTTCATTATTGCCTAAATCTTCTCCATCAATTGCCACAGAACCCACGATTTGATTATTTTTAATTGCCAACCAAATATTATTAGATTCTATAGAAAGACGATTACAGAATTCAGCTAAATTTGTGGCAACTTTCCCTTCAAAGAAATACCCAAAATTATAATTTTCATAATAATAAATACCATGCATTTCAGCGATTCTACCGATCATACCTGCACGGTAACCACTCACAATTTCAACATTATTGTTATCTATAAGATCTTTATTATCTCGACAGCTTACTAAAGATTCAGCATACGTCGTCAGACCTTGAGCAATAACAAGTTGTTTAGAAGAGTTTAATTTTTCAATCGCTTGAACAACTCTCATCTCTCCATAATTATTAATTTTTCTTACAGTATCTACTCCTTTAGCAGTGAGTTTAAGCACTTTTAATCTAGCATCATTCTTGTCTTGTTCTTCTGTAATCTCCCCCGTCTTAATAAGCTTAACTAACATTCTACTAATACTTGATTTTTCTAGGCCTAAAATTTGTCCTAATTGTACAGCGGTTAAAGAACCTCTATTTTCAAGTTCAAGTAAAGAATGAACAGCTGACGGAGAATAATCGGTGGCAGCAAGAGTTGAACTCATAAAACCTAATTCACGAACCATGATTCGAGATGAACTACGAATTTCATTAATAATTTTTTGATCAATCATTTCTACACACCCACAACATAGTTGTATAATACAACCATATTCATAAAAAAGAAGTCAAGATTTTCTTTAATTTTTAGAACGAGCTTAAATACAGTAAAAGCCCTCTTTCGAGGGCTTTTATAAATTGGTTACTTATGTGAATTTAAATCAAAAATTATAACGAACACTCAACGTTGCATTTCGTGGTGTTCCCCAATTCATTGAGTTAGCACCAATACCTTCATAATATTTCTCATCAAAAATATTATCGATATTAAATTGAAGTTTGATATTTTTATCTACTTGATAGCCAAGCATCGCACTTGCTAAAACATACGCATCTTGTTCAATACGAGAGCTTCCACTACCCGTATAGTATTTACTCTTATAATTTAAACCAAGTCCAGCACTCCATTGATCAAGTTTGTACTTAACAAATAGATTCGAGGTTGTTCGAGAGTTTGTCGTATTAACCTTTGTGCCTCTTGCATCTTTTGCTTCAAAATCAGCAATACCAAAGTTAATACCCCAATTATCGTTAATCTCACCATCAGCTTCAAACTCAAAACCTTTACTTTCAACCCCATCTACAGCGCGATAGGCCTGCTCTGTGGTTTTTATACCATTGCGAATAATGAACGTGTCAGGTATCGATTCAGCAAAATTAGACTGCTCGATCCGGAATACTGACAAAGCTGTATTTAAATGCCCTCCAAACCATTCGCTCTTTAAGCCAGCCTCATAACTCTTACCTGTTATCGGATCTATATATTGATCATTTATATCTTTACGTTCTTGAGGTTTGAAAATTTCTGTATAACTCGCGTATACAGAATGATCTTGGGCAAAATCATAAATAGCCCCAACATATGGTGCTAATTCATTATTAAATTCACGATTACCTTTATCATTTTCTGATTCATATTTCCAATTTGATAAGCGTGCCCCAGCAATAATTTTCAAAGGATCCAGAATCTGAAATTTACCAGCAATATATGCAGCAGTTTGTGTGGTTTCATTCAGCGCATTTTTACCGTTTAAAACAACAGGCTGAAGCAACTCTTGAGCCATATCATTATAATTAAGCGGACCACCTAAATATTTTTCAATGTCTTGGTTTGTGTTAGATCCACCAAAAATATCTTTTGTCTTTTCATTCTTATTCCACGATCCACCAATAATGATTTCTTGTGGACGATTAAAAAGCGTAAATGGAGCATTGATAAAAACATCAATATTGTTTTCTTCATTTGCAGCTTTTGCGCCATATACAGAAACGTTATCCTTGCCCTCTGCATTTTTTAATGGACTGGTGTTAGTTGTCTTATCTACTTGACCTGCTGTATACAGTAACATAGAGGCTGTGTCTTCTTTGCGAAATGTATAAGCAATATTTAAATTAACGTCATTAAATAAATTTTGCTTTAAGTTTGCAAATACTGCCGTTGTACTCACATCCCAGTAAGTCCAAGGTGCACTTACTGTTAAACTTCTAGAAAAATTGGTACGAGTCCCATCAGTATAAAAAGCAGGTGTACCGCCCCAACGAATACCATCACGATGTAACTCTTGATAAGTTGCACCAAGCGACATGCTTGTTTTATCACTCAAATCATAATCAACCGCACCATAAAATACATTGCGTTCTTTCTCATAAAAATCCATAAATGATTTTTCATCAGAATGTTTTACAAACATGCGGCCACGCAATGATCCATCTGCATTAAGTGGCGTGGAAACATCTGCTGAACTACTCCAAGAGTTCCATGAGCCTAAAGATGTGCTGACATTACCAGTGAGTTCTTTTGAGTTTGCATGTTTCCGAATCATGTTCAGTGCCATCGCTGGGTTCCCAGCGCCTGTGGTTAGGCCATTGGCACCCTTTACGACTTCGATACGATCATAAATATCTAAATCTAGATCTCCAGTGCCTAAGTTTGTAGTACTAGGTATTCCATCAATTAAGTAATAATCCACCTCAAAACCACGTGCATAAACTCTTTGACGCTCATCAGTACGTGAGGTTGAAACACCCGTAATATTATTCATTAAATCTTGAAAGGAATCGATTTTTCGATCATCTAAATATTCACGGGTTAAAACTTTGACCGATTGAGGAGTTTCACGAAGAGATAAATTTAGTTTTGTAGAAGTATTTGAACTTTTTGCTGTATAGCTGCCCGAGCCTTCAGTAACAGCCGGATTTTCTTGTTCTGCTTGTACTTTTATCGTTGCTAAAGTGGCTGTTCCGGTTGGTTGTTCTGCATAAACAAATGAAGGTACCGTTAAAGCCATAGAAAGTGCTAAAGGGTGAACTCTAAATGCTTTTCTAAAGGGCGGATTGTACATAAGAAAATTCCATAATAACCAATGTGCTGTACCATATTTTTAGCCTTCCACTACCTTGTTCCTTGTTACACAGTAGTAAAAGTTCGGCACAAAAATTAACACGAATGATAATTGTTATCAACTTTAAGTTAATAATTATTCTTATTTTTTAACTTAAATTATTAATCCATATTGCATTAAGCATAGAATAGCTATCCGCCCCAAACTCTGGATTTCTAACCAATTAGACGCAGATCGTGTTGATCAATTAAACTCAATCTCTAATGCTTATATTATTGATTTAAATATATATATAGTAACTTTTAAATTAATATTGACTATTGCACTGGTCAAGAACAAGAGAAATAAAAACTACACAGTATTTTCTTTTATATTTTATTATTCTTCATAAATCTCATAAAAGAGAATAAAGGTATAAAACTGTAGTGCATAAAATTTTAGCATTTTCTTTAGTAAGCTTAGGTTTAAGCGCTTGTAATAACCCTACTGATGATAGCCCTTCAAAAATACTTAACATGGAGAGTAATCAAAGACAATATACATCAGCCACCTCCTATATATTTGAATATAATGATATTGTATATAGTCTAAAAGCTGGACAAGATCCAGATACTGCCCATTTAAAATTTAAAAACTTATTAAAAAAAATTCCCTCTAGCGATAATAATTTAGATATTTTAAAAACCAAACGCAAGGTACTTATTCACTTAGGTTGCCTTAAAGGAGCATACATAGTTACCGAAAAAATTCTAAATAAAACAGGTAGTTCACAACTACAAGAGATGCAATGCATTTTCTTAAGAAAAATGAAAAAAGATGCTCATGAAATAAAAGAATGTTATGAAAAAACAGCCAATAGCTATTTAGACGAAATAAATTTAATTCCGAAGGCTGCTGTACGATATCAATATGCATTGTGGGGTCATTATGCAGCAATGTTCCATGCCGGTCATATAGAATATAAAGATAAACTTCAAGAAATTATTGATTATCACAACATTGAGGATCACAAAAAAACATATCAACAAATGTATGAAAATATACTGAATGCCGGTGCTTTTCAAAAACGTTTAGATGCCATTCCGTATAGCCCGAATTGTCAGTAAAGTATATTAATGGATGTATAAGCCACCATCCGTCTCAAAATTTTGGCTTGCTCATCATAAAACCTAAAATATTTGAGATTAAAAATAAAACAGTATAAGTAAAATCTTCTGTATCATCCGTAGCTAAATAAATTTTCCATAATTAATCCTAAACATAGAAAAACTTTTAATAAACTCTATATTTCTAAATATAAAAGTTATAAAAAATAAATAATTAATCATCATAGATAAGATCATTTTCATCCACATTGATATAATCTGGCTGGGGATCTTTATCAAATTGTACAGCACATATTTTATCCTTACCTAAAATTTTTGCTTTTCCCACCCTATGCATACCATCCATTATTCTACCCTGTGAACATATTATTATTGGATAAGACAAATCTGCTTCTTGAATTAGTAGCATATGATTAATAATATCTTGAGTAGTAGGATGAGAATCTGGATACCAATATGGTTCATTTAATTCTTTTATTTCTGAAAGTAAAATTTCTTTTACTTTAAAATCTCTAGTTAATTCTACTAAATTATCCACATCCCAAATATAAGTATCATTTTCAATTTTTCTAAAATGATATTGCTTTCTCATGATATAAAATTCCTCATAAAATCCAAAAATATTAAAATATATCTATTAATATTAGATATTGGAAGAATAAAGTGCCGTAATTCCTAGCCAATATAGAAAAAGACGTTTAAAACTAAAATTCTAATAAATATACTTTCATCCTATTTGACAACATCAACAATCATTCTGTCTTGCTATTTATCTACAATTAAAACCCACGCTATATGTTTATTCTAATGCATAGTTTGAAAATGAAATTTATACAGAATCACAGAGAGTTCGAATTTTTAACCAATAACTACTTAAAAAGTATATTTTTTCTATTTTTAATTTGCTAATAATTTTATAAAGACTTCATCCACCTATTAAAAGGAGAAAAAATGGATTTTTTTAATATTTTCATAGGTGACACCACATGGGCCTTTATTTTGGAAATTTTGGTTCGATGCTTCCTCATGTTTATCATTATTATTAGTTTTTTAAGACTATCAGGTAAGCGTGGTGTTCGCCAACTTTCCCTTTTTGAACTCGCAATTATTTTATGTTTAGGCTCGGCTGCTGGTGATCCAATGTTCACCAAGGACTTACCCATTACCCATGCTTTAGTCGTATTTATCGTTATTCTTTTTCTCTATCGCTTAGTAACTTGGGCCATGGTGAAGCATAAGAAAATTGAAGATCTATTAGAAGGAAAAGCGCTTTGCGTGGTCAAAGATGGACTTTTAGTCTACAAAGATTTCCAGAAACAATCATATTCACATGATGAGTTTTTCTCAGAGATGCGCCAACAAAATGTTGAACATTTAGGTCAAGTGAGAACAGCTTTACTGGAGTCAGACGGTATCCTTAGCTTACTGTACTATGAAGATGAAGAAGTAAAATGGGGATTACCACTATTCCCTGATGCTTACTGCAAAGCTAACGTACTTAAAATCAATAGTTTTTATTCATGTATGAAATGTGGTGAAACTAAAATTCTCAATAAAATTGATCAAGAGTGTTCTCGTTGCAAACACCATAGTTGGGCAGAGTCTTTAAAAACCCGTCGACTAGGATAATAAAAAGAATTAAGTATTATAAATGTCAGATATGAGGCTTTTCTGAAAAGGCTGTAATAGATAGAGTTTTGCATTTTTGAGATATAACAAAAATAATCACTATAAAATCAGAAAACAACTTATTTTTTATGAATTAAAAAAGGTGCTAGTTCCTATTAAAAATAGAAAAATAGCACCTTAAAATGTTAAAAAACTAATTTTAACTTTTTATTTAAAGATTAGTTTAAACCTTTAAACTCAGCTTTACCGCGGTAAGCAGCTTTAGTCAATTCTTCAATACGAAGTAATTGGTTGTACTTAGAAACACGGTCAGAACGGCAAAGTGAACCAGTCTTAATTTGGCCAGCTGCGGTACCTACTGCTAAGTCAGCAATAGTTGAATCTTCAGTTTCGCCAGAACGGTGAGAAATTACAGTCGTATAACCATTTTCTTTAGCAAGATAGATTGCATCTAAAGTTTCAGTCAACGTACCAATTTGGTTGTACTTGATTAAGATAGAGTTACCTACTTTCTCATTAATACCACGTTGAAGGATTTTCGGGTTTGTAACGAACAAGTCATCACCTACCAATTGGATTTTATCGCCAAGGATAGACGTCAAGTAAGACCAGCCTTCCCAATCTGATTCATCTAAACCATCTTCAATCGAGATAATTGGATATTGGTTTACAAGACCCGCTAAATAGTCAGAGAACTGGTTGCTTGTGAATGCTTTATTGCCTTCACCTGCAAGGATATATTGACCATTTTTGTAGAATTCTGAAGATGCACAGTCAAGCGCCAACATAATGTCAGAACCAGCTTTGTAACCAGTTTGACCAATTGCTTCAAGAATAACAGTGATTGCTTCTTCGTTTGAACGCAAGTTTGGTGCAAAACCACCTTCATCACCAACAGCAGTGTTTAAACCTTTTTTGTTTAAAACTGATTTTAGAGAATGGAAGATTTCAGCACCTGCACGTAATGCTTCAGCAAATGAAGTGAAGCCTACAGGCTCAATCATAAACTCTTGAATATCAACGTTGTTGTCTGCATGTGAACCACCATTGATGATGTTCATCATTGGTACAGGCATAGTCAAAATCGTTTGACCACGTAAGTCAGCGATGTATTGGAAAAGAGGAATTTTCTTTTCATCAGCAGCAGCGCGTGCAGCAGCTAATGACACAGCCAAAGTTGCATTTGCACCCAATTTTTCTTTGTTTTCAGTACCATCAAGTTCGATCATCGTATTATCGATGTCTTTTTGTTCAAATACTGATTTGCCCACTAAAGCATCACGGATAATCGTGTTTACGTTGTTAACCGCAGTTTTAACACCTTTACCTAAGTAACGCGATTTATCACCGTCACGTAGTTCTAAAGCTTCACGAGAACCAGTTGAAGCACCAGATGGTGCACATGCACGACCAACAACCCCAGATTCTAAAATTACGTCTGCTTCGATGGTTGGGTTACCACGAGAGTCCAAAATTTCACGTGCACGGATGTCAACGATTTGGCTCATGAACAATTCCTCTGTTGAATGAATATGAGCTGCGATTAAAGCAGCGTAAATGAGTAAAAACTCAATGGGTGTCTAACTTTTTGAATCCTTTGACCAAAGTATCCAATTCTTTTATTTGTGCCAAGAATGGCTCAAGCTGCGACATGCGTAATGCACAAGGTCCATCGCATTTTGCATGTTCTGGGTCTGGATGAGCTTCTAAGAACAATCCAGCCAAGCCTGTTGCCATTCCAGCGCGTGCTAAAGTTGTAATTTGAGCACGACGACCACCTGCCGAGTCAGCACGACCACCAGGAGTTTGCAACGCATGTGTTACATCGAAGAAAACAGGAACATTCATTTCTTTCATGATGTCAAAGCCAAGCATGTCTACAACAAGGTTGTTATAGCCAAATGCTGAACCACGTTCACAAAGAATAAGTTTATCGTTTCCTGCTTCTAAACATTTATTCAGGATATGACGCATTTCATGAGGTGCCAAAAACTGAGCTTTCTTGATGTTAATAATAGCTTGTGTTTTTGCCATCGCTTCAACAAGATCAGTTTGGCGACTTAAGAAAGCCGGTAACTGAATAATATCAGCTACTTCTGCAACTGCTTCAGCTTGGTGTGGTTCATGAACATCAGTAATTATAGGCACATTAAAATGTTTTTTAATATCGCCTAACCATTCAATACCTTTTTCAAGTCCAGGACCGCGGAACGAATGCAGACTAGAACGATTTGCTTTATCGAAACTCGCTTTAAATACATAAGGAATATCTAAGCGTTTGCAAATATCAACATAAGTTTCTGCAATTTCGAAAGCTAAATCTTTTGATTCAAGTACGTTCATTCCGCCAAATAATACAAATGGCAAATGATTTGCCATTTGTATATCGCCTAAACGTACAACTTCTTGTGGTTTTAATCGTGACATTTAAACTTTCCCAGTTTATTTAAAATCGCATTATTTACTTTTTTGATGCTGTGTTTTCGCAGCGTCAATAAAACTAGCAAATAATGGATGTCCATCACGTGGTGAACTTGTAAATTCCGGGTGGAATTGTACAGCAATAAACCAAGGATGTTCAGGAATTTCTACTGTTTCAACCAAATGTTGTGCCGAAGAATAGCCTGAAATCTTCATACCAGCTTGTTCAATCGACTCAATGAAACGGTTATTCATTTCATAACGGTGACGATGACGCTCAGTGATTTCTGCTTTACCATAGACTTCACGTGTTTTTGTGCCTTCAACCAATTCAGATTTTTGTGCACCTAAACGCATAGTTCCACCTAAGTCAGACTCTACGCTGCGTTGTTGTAACTCGCCGCGCTCATCTAACCATTCGGTAATTAAACCAATCAATGGATACTTTGTAGAACGGTTAAACTCTGTAGAAGATGCTTCTGGCATTGCTGCAACATGACGTGCATATTCGATTACAGCCAATTGCATCCCTAAACAAATACCCAAGAATGGAATTTTGTTTTCACGAGCATATTGAATAGCTTTCATTTTGCCTTCAGTACCACGCTCACCAAAGCCGCCCGGGACTAAAATTGCGTCAGCTGTTTGCAAAATAGAAACGTCTTGGCTTTCAAGTTCTTCAGCATTGACATAATCAATCTGTACTTTCACACGGTTTTTGATGCCTGCATGTAACAATGCTTCATTCACAGATTTATAAGCATCTGGTAATTCAACATATTTACCAACCATAGCTACACGTAAAGTGTATTCTGGGTTAAGTAATGCTTCGACGACATTATCCCAATCTTCTAGATTTGCTTCTGGAAGATCATTAAACCCAAAACGTTCACAAATGAGGTCATCAACGTTTTGTTCATAGAATGTACGTGGAATTTGATAAATCGTTTTCGCATCTTTACATACCACAACGGCACGCGCTTCCACGTTAGTGAACAATGCAATTTTACGTTTAGTATCAACATCTACATCATATTCAGTACGGCAGATTAAGATATCTGGCTGAATACCAATTGAAAGTAATTCTTTCACTGAATGTTGAGTTGGCTTGGTTTTTAACTCAGCCGCAGATTTGATATATGGCAACAAAGTTAAATGCATCAGCATGGTACGTTTATGACCAAGCTCAACCATTAACTGACGGACTGATTCCATAAATGGAAGTGATTCGATATCACCAACCGTACCACCAATCTCAACGATTGCAACGTCGTAACCCTCACCTGCGCGAAGTACACGTTCTTTAATATTGTCAGTAATATGTGGAATAACTTGAACCGTACCACCTAAGTAGTCACCACGACGTTCTTTATTTAGAACATCTTGATATACACGGCCACTTGTAAAGTTATTCAGTTTGGTCATTTTCGCACGACGTAAGAAACGTTCGTAATAACCCAAGTCTAGATCAGTTTCGGCACCATCCTCTGTGACAAAAACTTCACCATGTTGGAAAGGACTCATTGTCCCCGGATCGACATTAATGTAAGGATCCATTTTAACCATTGTGACTTTTAAGCCACGGGCTTCCAAAAGTGCAGCAACTGAAGCAGCAGAAATACCTTTACCTAGCGATGAAACCACACCACCAGTAACAAAAATAAAATGGGTCATTAAGTTTCTCGTACAATCAAGCCGAAATCGGCCTACAATGTTGGGCAATTTTACTTTACTCTGCCCCTATAAAGCAAAGTCAAACCGCATCAATTCAAAGATCATTAAACAACTGGTTATTCTATCAGCATTTTTAATAAAAAATTAGGTCCATCTCACATGATTTTTTCATTCTCTTTTGCTGTTATAATGCCAGCTCCTCAATTAAATGTTGTTTAGGACAATGGCAAATAAAAAACTTTTAATCTGTGCTGCAATTGCAGCTGGACTATTGTTAACCGCATGTGTCAAAAAAGAAACACCAGAAGAAGAGCAAGAAAAGGTTGAAACTGCTGTTTCAGAACCTAAGCCTGCTGAACCTGCAAAATTTGAGTCTTTAGAAAGCGTTAAAACTGAAGAAGCTCAAAAGCAGGAACCAACGCAAGTTGAAGTTCATCACGAAGAAACAGCGAATACCACAACTGAAATTCGCCGTGAAACTCGTCCTGCCCAATCTGATCAAAGTTCACAAACAACAGCTTCTGAGCAACCTAAAGCAGAACCGAAACCAAAACCGGAACCTAAGCCTGAGCCAAAACCAGAGCCTAAGCCTGAAAAAGCTCAGTCAAAACCAGCCAAACCAGCTGAGCCATCTCAAACTGAAGATGATGCTGTTGCCGCTGCAATTGCTGCTGCTACGCCAGCGCTTAAAAACTAAGTTCCCGTATAAATATGCCCAAATTGAACAGTTGATTTGGGCTTTTTAAATATTATTAAAATTATCAATTCAATAATCAGTTCTACCTTTCTCTTTCTAATTTGTCTTTAAAGTTTTCCTAGATATCAATTTAGGACAATCTACTTATTCCCCCTGAAAAAGCATTGACGTTACTCACGCCGAGATGTAGTTTTTTATCAAGTTCCTTTTTGGAACCTTAATTAAAAGAAGATTGGAGCTTAAAATGACTACTGTATCAAATCGCGTACCTGCCTCATTTCCAGTCCGTCGCATGGACTACAATTTTGAAAATACTCCTCGTTATTGGTGCAACAACGAGCCATCTTTTACCCATTATTTTACGGGTTTATCTACTTTGTTTCCTGAAGGTGAATCATATTTTGTTCGTTCAGTTCGAGCTTTACGTGCCAAAGCAAAGTCAAATGAAATTTTAGATCGCGAAATCAGTGCTTTTATCGGTCAAGAAGCAATGCACTCTAAAGAACATCATGCTTTTCATGTGAGTGCACAGCAATATGGTTTAGATCCCGAATCTTTAGAAAAAGTAACTGGCATCGTTTTAAAAAATATTGAAAAAGTTTTTAGTAAAAAATGGAATTTGCTTGTAACAGTTGGCTTAGAGCACTATACCGCGGTACTTGTAGTTAGCATGATGCAATCTGTTAATGAACTGATGACAGACTCAACTATCCGTAATTTATGGCTATGGCACAGTGTTGAAGAAACCGAACATAAAGCTGTTGCCTTTGATCTTTATCAGCATTTGTATGGAAATGGGCTAAGTGCGTATCTTCCTCGTGTGACCGTCTTCACTTTAAGCCTATTTCTAATTACTGGCTTCTCAACAATTTATCAATTCGTCCTTATGAAACGTGATCATCAACTTCTCAATTTTAAGTCTTGGCGTAAGTTTCTTGGTTTTATGGGAACACAATATAGAATTTTAACTCCGAAATTTTTTGATTATTATCGATTTGACTTTCATCCAAACCAAACTGATGAAAAAGACCTCGTTGCTAGTACTAAAATCAAAATTGGACTGAAAGATCCAAAATTGCTTTTATCTTGAGCTGATAAAATCATAAAGCCCATTCAATAGATGGGCTTTATTTAATCTATTACAGCAACACCGTCATTGCTTATGATCAACCATAAAATAATTTGACATTAATTTGGCAGCCCAAGAGGTACTTTTCCAACCCTCGTAAAAACCACAATGACTTCCCTTTTTAGTTGTTACTACCGCAATATTACTCATTTGCTGGATGGTTTCTTTATAAGGTTCTAAATTTTTAATAGAACATACCGGATCATCCTCAGCATTAAGAATCATTAATGGAATTTTGACATTTTCAAATACATAAATTGGATTAATTGCCTGACAATAACTTTGATAATCCTGAAAGCCAGCCATTTCAAAATATTCTTTTTCAAACTCTTCTAGACTAGTGGTTGCAAGAACTTTTTCTAAAGAAGAAATCTGGTTCCAAGTACTTTGATAAGGGTGGATAAAATATTTGAATAACTTTTTGGTCATCATTTTGCTATAAAACGGATGAACATTTTTAAAGCCAATCTCAGTGTTATAGCCAGGACACATTGCAAAAGCAGCTTTAAATGGCGTGTCAGTGCCTTGTTCTCCCAAATAACGAACGAGTAAGCCAGTGCCTGCCGAAGAACCCACTGCATACAAATCTGATTCAGGAAACAAATTTTGAATATGCGTAAGCTGCTCTTTAAGGTCACTTGTTGATCCAAAAAGAGAAATCTGTGGTACAGGCATAGGTAAACCAGCATGCCCACGGCGTAAGCAAAGCGCTATTCTCCACCCCGTATAGTGATGTAAATCTTTCACCAGTTCACGCATACTTTCAGGTGTTCCTGTAATAGTATGCATGATGACAACTGTAGGAGTAGCTTTTGGAAGATTATAGCCATACCATGCGATTGCAGTTACACCACCATCTTTCATGATGAGCTGATCAATACGGTCATATTCAAGCTTGATGGTTTTTTTTCTAATAATATCAAAATACAAAAGATGAACATGATTGTTACTTAACCATGGCGTAGGACGATATTTTTGCTTAAGTTGGGGCAATTTATCTAAAACATCTTTAATTTTCCCTTTTGGGTCATAATAGACTTTTGGCTGTTCAGCACCCAGCACCGAATCAAAAAATTCTGAACCGAAAGCTTTAATTTTATTTAAAGTAGTTATGCCCATATCCAATCACGACCTCTGATTATGAGTTAAATGATTGCCGCACTAATGCTGCAACCTGCTGCCCCCAAATTGCATAAATTTCTTTGCTTGGATGAAAACCATCACTTGCCATAGGCAAATTCATCGCTTGAAAACTTTCAATATCATATTGAATGAATCTAAATTGGTTTTGTGATTCTAACCATTTATATAATACCTGATTCATTTGCTCTGCATATTTTCCAAACAACCAAGCCAATGGATTCGGCAAAGCTGGAAAATGTTGCATTGGCGGCACACCAGATACGATAATGAGTTTAGGTTGAAAACGCTTCTGTATTTGCTGAAATAATTGCTTTTGTTGTTTTAACCATAGATTTGCTGAAGTTAGTTTTGTCACATCATTAACACCAATAGATGTGACTACAACATCATAATTTTGCTGCTCTAAATGCTGTAGAGCTTGAAAAACCTGCTTGGTTGTATCGCCTGTTTTTGCATGAAGTTTCCAGCATAAAGAATACTCATCTTGCAACTCAGAAATAATTGCACCAGATAAAGCATCTTTTTGTGTTTCAACTCCAACACCTGCCGCTGCAGAATCACCTAAAATAAGCAATGACAAAGGTCTTCCGTGTCCGCACTGACCTTGACGCTCGCCGATGGCTTCTAATAGACGTGGTGTATTCTTACGAACCTTTGCCCCTTGTATAAATAATACAGGCAATAAGACTAATGTTGAAAGTTTTAACCACATTCTAATGACCTCAATAATATTACTTAGGCTATTTGCTAAAAATCATTGAGGTTGAAACTTGGCAATTCTTATACCCATTTGTTCAGCTAGTGCAGCTAACCCACTCATTGGACGAATCATTACTTCAAAATCAATAATTTTGCCTTGCTCATTAAAACGTATCATATCAATACCTTTTAATGACTTCCCGCTTACATTTGCACTGAACTCAAGTACCACATTTTCGCCATCTTCCGTATAAAACTCACGATGATAAGTAAAGTCTTGGAATACCTGAATAACATTGCTCAGAATGAAGAAAACGACTTGCCTTCCTTCATAAGGTTTATGAGCAACTGGAGAACGGAAAACGACTTCATCGGCTAATAAATCATTTAGATCGGACAAGTTACCTGCCTGAATCATGTGATGCCATTTTTCTAAAGACTGTTTTATTGTTTCAAGTGCCATTGTTATTTTTCCCATAATTTACTTAATGAAATTATGGGCATTTCCTTTTCAAAGAAATGCCCATATAGATTTATAGTGTCGCTGCTAATTCAGCACCTTGTCGTATAGCGCGTTTTGCATCTAACTCTCCAGCCTCTTTAGCTCCACCAATTAAATGAACATTTTTTCCGTCTTCTTTTAATTGCTCATACATTGCAGTGAAAGATTCTTGGCCCGCACAAATCACAACATGATCAACTTCAAGTACACTCGGTTTTCCATCTACTGTTATATGAAGACCTTGATCATCAACTTTGTCGTATTGAACCCCACCAAGCATTTTGACTTGACGATTTTTCAGGCCTGTACGGTGAATCCAGCCAGTAGTTTTACCTAAACCAGCCCCTACAGCAGCAGCTTTACGTTGCAGTAAATAAATTTCTCGTTCCGAATCTTCAACTTTTGGCTGTTTTAACCCGCCAACATGCTCATATTGAGTATCAATTCCCCATTCAGCATAGAACTTTTCTGGGTTTAAGCTGCCACTTTCACCTTCGTGAGTAAGATATTCCGCCGTATCAAAACCAATACCACCCGCCCCAATAATAGCTACACGCTGCCCCACAGGCACACGTTCTCTTAGAACTTGTAAGTAGCTCAGTACTTTAGGATGATCAATGCCTTCAAATTGTAATTGACGAGGAGTTACACCTGTTGCAACCACAATTTCATCAAAATTTGCTTGGCTCAACTCTTCATAAGTTGCTTTATGATTTAATACAAGCTCAATATTTGGTCGCAATTCAATTTGACGGCCAAAGTAGCGTAAGGTTTCATAAAACTCTTCTTTTCCAGGAACAGTCTTTGCAATATTAAACTGACCACCAATTTGATGACTTGCCTCAAAAACTTTGACTTTATGCCCGCGATCAGCTGCATATACTGCAAAACTTAAACCTGCCGGACCCGCACCAATAACAGCAATATTCTTTTGAATCTGTGCTTCTTTAAAGATAAGTTCAGTTTCATAACATGCGCGAGGATTCACTAAACACGTTGCGATTTTCATTGAAAAAATATGATCTAAACACGCTTGGTTACACCCAATACATGTATTAATTTCATCGCTACGACCTTGGCTTGCTTTTAAAACAAACTCAGCATCGGCTAGCATTGGACGTGCCATTGACACCATATCAGCATGACCCGAAGCCAACACGTGCTCAGCCATTTCTGGGGTATTAATTCGGTTGGACGTAATCAAAGGAATAGAGACTTCACCTTTGAGTTTTTCAGTGACCCACGTAAACGCAGCACGAGGTACTTTGGTTGCAATGGTTGGAATACGTGCTTCATGCCAGCCAATGCCTGTATTAATAATTGTTGCGCCTGCTTTTTCAATTTCTTTTGCAAGCTGAATCACTTCATCAAAACTTGAACCACCTTCCACTAAATCAAGCATCGATAGACGATAAATAATAATAAAATTTTCACCAACCAAAGCACGCGTACGTTTTACAATTTCAATGGGGAAACGAATACGATTTTCGTAACTACCACCCCACTCATCATCACGATGGTTAGTACGTGCAGCAATAAACTCATTAATTAAATAACCTTCAGAGCCCATGATTTCTACACCATCATAACCTGCATACTGAGCAAGTTTGGCGCAGTTTGCAAAATCATCAATGGTCTGTTGTACTTCGGCAGAACTTAAAGCTTTAGGCTTAATCGGGTTAATTGGTGCTTGAATTGCTGAAGGTGCAACGTTATTTGCCTGATAAGAATAACGCCCAGTATGTAAAATCTGCATAGCGATTTTACCGCCAGCTTCATGCACAGCTTGGGTAATCACTTTATGTTTCTCAGCTTCTTCAACTGTATCGAGCTTGGTACCGTGGCTAAATACAACACCATCATCATTTGGAGAAACACCGCCAGTTACGATCAATCCAACATCACCTTTTGCGCGCTCAGCATAAAATGCTGCCATGCGCTCATATCCCTGCGGTGCTTCTTCTAACCCAATATGCATAGACCCCATAAGCACACGGTTTTTTAAAGTAGTAAAGCCTAAATCAAGTGGCTTTAATAAATGTGGATAAGCTGACATATTTTCTCCTTTGGCTAGCAATTAGCTTGCTAATGCAACTTGTTGCATTAATTTATAATCAAATTTTGACTTTTATGCAACATGTTGCATAATCTCATCAGTCACACTTTACTTTTGCTTACAAACCGGATTGCTATGTCACTTCCTCATGTTTTATTGACCAGCTTGCTTGAACGACCAAGCACAGGGTTCGAACTTGCCCGCCGCTTTGATCGTTCAATCGGTTTTTTCTGGAATGCCACCCATCAGCAAATTTATCGTGAACTCAACCACATGCTCAAAAAAGGTTGGGTTTCAACGTTAGAAAATGAAATGGAAAATAGTCGAAAAAAGACTTATCAAGTTGAACAACTGGGACGTATTGAGCTAGCTTCATGGATGACACAACAAAGTGAACCTGCGCAGCTTCGTGATGACTTGATGGTTAGATTGCGTGCTGAAGCACAATTGAGCAATAATCAGATATTACCTGAACTGTTACGACACCTTGGTCTACATCAGGAAAAGCTTAAACTTTATCAAAGTATTTATGATAAAGATTTTAAAGACAGCAATGATCTAAATGACCGTGTGTTATACATCCATAAAATGATCTTAGAACTTGGAATTACGATGGAAAGTGAATGGATCAAATGGTTGGAACAAGTCATCCCTCAATTAAAACGCTTCGCCCAAGATAGCGTATCCGGAGAATAGCCATGCCATATTACACCATGCCCGATCGGGAAAATTTATTTGTACGTCGTGTTGGTCGTGGTGAACCAGTTTTGGTTTTATCTGGTCTTGGTATGCAAAGTTGGCAATGGCTACCTTTTATCTATGCAAACCGTAAAGATTATGAGTTTATTATTCCAGATTGGCGTGGGTTTGGTGGTTCAAAAAATTGTGCAATCCCTGAGCAAGATGCAATATCAAGTCATTGGCAAGACGTTGCTCATTTAATAGAACAATTAAAACTCGATAATTTTATCTTGATGGGTTATTCAATGGGCGCCACGACGGCCATGCATGGTATGAAACATGCTCATCTCGCACAGCAACTAAAAGCATATTTACATATCGACCAAACACCCAAAATATCTGTCGATTCAACATGGGAATATGGTTTATTTGGTTCTCACCATACTCAGTTCAAACAATTACTAAATGATATCTATCAATTGTTATCAAAGCACAAAAATGCCAAATATCTTTATGAATTATCACTTCCAGATCGACAGGAATTGGTTCGCCTTTGGGTAGATTTTATTGATTTACAAAGTAGTAATCCATTTAGCCCTTTAGTTTTTAAAACAGCGCTAAAACAACCGTTTCTACAAAAATATTTATTACCTATTCAGCGTTTAGATTATTTATTTTGGTATGTGGAAAATTATCTTTATCACAATGAAGATTATCGTGAAGCTATCCAGCAATTAGAGTGCCCAACCACTTTCTTTATTGGTCGTAATTCGACGCTTTATCCAGAAACTGGGCAGACACTTATTGCACAGAGTGTCGAGCATGCAAAAGCAATATATTTTGAGCGCTCAGGCCATACACCTTTATTGACCGAGCCGAAAAAATTTGGGCATGAAATCACTACATTCTTATCAGAACTAAAACATGCTTCTTAAAAAATAAAGGGATCTATTCGTAGATCCCTTTTTAAATGTGTAAATCATTAAGCAGAATGAGCTAACTCTTTCACTTTTAATTGCTCAGAAACACTTAACAAAAGTTGCTCGGTTTTTTCCCATCCCAAGCAACCATCAGTTACTGACTGCCCATAAGTCATATCACAAGAAATCTTTTGGCTACCATCAACCAAATGACTTTCAATCATGACACCTTTTACTTGTGTTTTTAAACGTTCAGCAACGATTTGCTGTAAAACTTCTGGCTGACGTAACGGATCTTTACTGCTATTACCATGACTACAGTCAATCACTAATGCAGGAAGATTTTGTTTGTGTTTTTCTCGTATTGCCTGAATTGAAGCTAAATCATAATTTGGTCCATGATTCGCTCCACGCAAAATCAAGTGTGGCAATGGATTGCCAGCACTTTGAATCACTGAAGGTAAACCTTGCTGATTCATCCCTAGAAATTGATGTTCATTTTGTGCTGACTGAATTGCATCTAATGCAATCTGAATTGAGCCATCAGTACCATTCTTGAAACCAATACTGTATGGCATGTGGCTTGAGATTTCGCGGTGAATCTGAGATTCACTTGTGCGAGCACCAATTGCACCCCAAGCCAATAAATCATCAAAATAACCAGTTGCCATTGGACTTAAAATTTCACTCGCAATTGGCAAACCCTTTTCAATAATTTGCAGGTAAAGTTCGCGAGACTTTTCTAAGCCAAGTTGTAAATTTGATGAACCATCTAAATTTGGATCATACATGAAACCCTTCCAACCCACAGTTGTACGTGGTTTTTCAATGTATGCACGCATCACGATAAAAATCTGATCTTTTACTTTTTCTTGTAGTTTTTGCAATTTTTCAGCGTATTCAAGTACTGCAACCGGATCATGAATGGAACAAGGCCCTGTAATTACCATTAACCGATGATCTTTGCCGATAAGAATATTTTGAATAGTTTGACGGTGTTCGGCAATTTGACGCACGAAACCGTGTGCAAGCGGATATTTTGCTTTTAACTGGACAGGTAAACTAACTGGAGTTTCTTTTGTATTGCTTTGTGTTAATAAAGTATTTAGGGCATTCATTGGTTTTTCCTTGGGACTGCAATCTATTCAGTCCGATCATTTATTTGAGCGTTTTGGATCTATTCGTTGGTAACGGTAAGCAAAAGTAAAACCAATAAAAGTTGCTAAAGTATGAATAAGTCATGTTGTTCATTTTAAGTTCCTCGATTTAAAAAGATAAAGCATAAAAAAACCTGATCGGGGTTGCCGATCAGGTATTAACTGTGATGGGCAACTTTCTCATGCCCGAATACGCTCAGGCAACTATCTAAATTGCCAAAAATAATAATATGCGTTAGTGTTCACAGATAGATTTAACATCTTTATCTCAAATATAAAAATATGTTCCTTAGATCTAAAATACGCATTGTTGAGGGCTTTGACAAGTCTTTTTTTTGAAAAAAACCTCTTATTTTCACGCTTAAGATTTGATTCACTCATTGTCTTAACGAATCAGCCCTTGAGGTTGCAAAATAATTAAGCCAGCTCCACAAAGCACGATTAGACCACCTAATATATCCCATCTTGTTAATCCGACTTGATCAACAAAGCGCAGCCACATTAACGCAGTAAAAATATAAATACCGCCATATGCAGCATAAATGCGCCCTGAAGCCGCTGGATGTAAGGTCAATAGCCATACAAAGACAGCCAAACTTAAAACTGTAGGTAACCACAGCCAAGCCGACTTGCCTTCTCTTAAAATCAGATAAGGGAAATAGCAACCCAGAATTTCAGCAATTGCTGAAATAATAAATAACCCGAATACACTCAGTATTCGGGTTATAGCAAGACTATCAATTAACATGAGTTATGCTGGTTCTGCCGTATGATGATCTTCAAACACTTCAAGTTTTAAGCCAACAGCTTTGCCATCTTCATTTTTCACTGATACAGCCACATTACCACCATGATCTGCCAGTTCACCAAACAAAATCATTTCAGCTAATGGTTTCTTCAAGTGTTCTTGAATGAGGCGTTGCATTGGACGTGCACCCATCAAGCGGTCATAACCATTTGTTGCCAACCAATCACGAGCACTTTGATCGACATCAAGTACAACTTGTTTGTCATCCAGTTGAGCTTGTAACTCTGTCAAGAATTTATCAACCACAGACTCAATAACAGTTGTTGGTAATGACTTGAATTGAATAACACTATCTAGACGGTTACGGAACTCTGGTGAGAAAGCACGTTTCATTGCTTCTTGGTTATCAGAACTATGATCTTGTTCAGTAAAACCAATACTCGCGCGAGAAATACTCTCTGCTCCCACATTCGTAGTCAGGACAATAATAACGTTTCTAAAGTCTGACTTACGTCCGTTGTTATCCGTTAAAGCACCATGATCCATGATTTGTAGCAATAGATTAAACACATCTGGATGTGCTTTCTCAATTTCATCTAGCAATAAAACACAGTGCGGGTTCTTATGGATCGCATCAGTTAACAGCCCACCTTGGTCATAACCCACATAACCCGGAGGTGCACCAATCAAACGTGAAACTGCATGACGTTCCATATATTCAGACATATCGAAACGCACCAGCTCCACACCTAACAACTTCGCCAGTTGTTTAGTGACTTCAGTTTTACCCACACCTGTTGGGCCAGCAAAAACAAAACTACCTACTGGCTTATCTGGTGATTTCAATCCAGCACGAGATAACTTGATCGCTGAGCCTAAAGCGGTAATCGCCTCATCCTGACCAAACACAACACGTTTTAAATCACGCTCAAGATTTTCAAGCACTGACTTATCATCTTTAGAAACAGTTTTTGGTGGAATACGAGCGATCTTGGAAACGATATCTTCGATATTCTCTACCGTAATCAAACTATCATCACTTTCAGCCTTCAAACGACGCTGAGCACCAGCTTCGTCAATCACATCAATTGCCTTATCTGGCAAGAAACGATCATTAATGAATTTAGCAGAAAGCTCTACAGCTGATACCAATGCTTTATCGTCATATTGTACGTGGTGAAAATCTTCAAATTTAGATTTTAAGCCACGCAAAATATCAATTGTTTCAGAAATACTTGGCTCATTGACATCAATTTTTTGGAAACGACGTGATAACGCATGGTCTTTTTCAAAAACCTGACGATATTCTTGGAACGTCGTTGAACCGATACAACGTAAAGTACCATTTGCCAAAGCTGGTTTGATGAGATTCGAAGCATCCATTGTGCTGCCCATACTCGAGCCCGCGCCAATGATCATGTGAATTTCATCAATGAATAAAATCGCATTTGGATTTTTCTTCAAAGCATTAAGCAATTGTTTTAAACGTTTTTCAAAGTCACCCCGATATTTGGTCCCAGCAACTAATGCACCAATATCTAAGCTATAGACTTCAGCCTGACTCAAAGGTTTAGGCGCCTTACCATTCACAATTAACCATGCCAAACCTTCAGCAATCGAGGTTTTACCAACGCCCGGATCACCTACCAGTAATGGATTATTTTTGCGACGGCGGCACAGAATTTGTGCTGTACGCTCAATTTCTTTTTCACGACCAATAAGTGGATCAGTTTTGCCTTTTTGCGCTTCAACATTTAAGTTCAGCGTATAAAGCTCTAATGGCCCTGCATTGCCCGTACTCGTTTCACCCTCAATATCTTCAACTTCTTCTTCAACTTGCACTTCATCTTTACGTGTCCCATGAGACAAGTATTGAGTCAATGTCAATCGATTGATTTGATGACGTTTAAGCAAATACACAGCAAAAGAATCACGCTCTGAATACATTGCGACCAAAACATCCGCACCTTCAACAGTACGATCGCCGCCACTTGATTGCACATGGAAAATAGCACGTTGCAAAATGCGGTCAAAACTTTCTGTTGGATGAGGCGCCTGCTCGCTATTTTCGCCAAGCTTAGGAGTATGTTGTTCTACATATTCTTCTAATTCTTTACGTAAAGAAACTATATCAGCCCCACATGCTTTTAATGCATTCACGGCCGAATCGTTGTCGAGTAGTGCTAATAATAAGTGTTCAACTGTAAGAAACTCATGTCTCTTTTGACGAGCCATGCTAACAGCCAAACGTAATGATACTTCTAATTGACGACTGAGCATGTAACCCCCTTATGCTTTAGGCTCAATCTGGCAAAGTAATGGATGACCTTGCGATCGAGCGTAATTATTAACAAGGTTTGCTTTGGTTTCCGCGATGTCTCTTGGATATACCCCAGCAATACCTTTACCTTCATAGTGTACTGTTAGCATTACTTGAGTTGCTTGGTCAAGATTCATTGCAAAGTATTGTTGTAAAATTTCAATTACAAAGTCCATTGGCGTGTAATCGTCATTCATTAAGACGACTGCATATAACGGCGGACGCTTGAGTTCAGGAGGTGCTGTTTGTACAACAACCTCTCCGTCATGATCTTCGTTTTGCGAATCACTTAAGCGTGGATGGAAGTGCCAATCGACATAACCAGACTGCTGAAAAGAAGCCTTGATATCTTTTAAGTTTGTTTGACGCTTATTTGTTCGCATAGGATGTTACTATTGTGAATTTGCTTCAGCTTGAGGAATTTCTGCCACGAAAGCAGAAGATGTTTCGACAGGTTTACCGCGCTGCCAACTAAAACGTTTAATAACTGGTGTATCAGAAACGCCTGTTAAACGTACCTCAATAAATTGAGGCGTAAAACCTTTAGGCATAGTCCAACGACCTGTTAAACGCTCAAAGTCAGTAAAGTTAAAGTTTTTAGCTTCAAGTGGCACAACCAAAACTTCTGTATCTTTAATGAGTCTTATCTCAATCGATCCTGAAGCACGGCGCTTGCTTGGGCTCACCTGCACTAAATCTAACTGATATTCATAAGCATTTTCAGGCAGAGGTTTGATCGCCAAATTTTGAATGGTCAAGCTTAGACCACCGCGCTGCCTCAAGATATCACGGTAGATATTACTCATACCTTCTTGCTGCGTTTTATCAGCATTGGCCTGGTTAAGGGCTTCAAACAGATCATTTGCATTTGTTACAGCAACATCACGCTCTTGTACTGCAGCGTTGAGGCTTTTATTAACTGCATCTAAAGCTGTTTTTTGCTTTTGCACCACTTCAACCAATTGCTCTGCATCTGCATCGTAACCTACAACAGTTAGACCTTGACGGTGCCCAATTGTATAGCCGAGCGCAAGACAGCCACTCATTAAAATAGCCGCACCAATAAACAAAGGTTTATTGGTATTTAAAAATTTTTTCTTTTGCAACGAACTTTCTGCCGAAGTCGTCTGTCCAGAGTTTTGCATCGTCATCTCAGTGTTTAAGATCAGAGTCAAGACACACATTTAAATCGAAATTTAAATGTGTGTGAAGCAAAAAAGAGTTTTTTATGGTAATAAACCAATCCCTTGTAAGCCTTCATCTTCATCAAAGCCGAACATAAGGTTCATATTTTGTACAGCTTGACCAGATGCACCCTTCACAAGGTTATCTTGTACCGCAAGAATAATAAGTTTATTCGGCTGCGGCTTATATAAAGCAATACGAAGCTCATTCGCACCGCGCACACTACGTGTTTCAGGCGAACTGTTAGCAGGCATCACATCAACAAATTTTTCATTTGCGTAAAATTGCTCATACAATGCCTGAATATCAGTTTGTTTTCCAGTTTCTGTCAAATCGACATAAATTGTGCTGAGCATACCGCGAATCATTGGAACTAAATGAGGAACAAACAAGAGCCCATCAAAACCACCTTTTTGCCCAGAAATATTTTCTAATGCTTCAACAATTTCTGGATGGTGACGGTGCCCTGCAACCCCATAAGCCTTGAAGTTATCAGCATTTTCGCTATAGATCATACCTAAGCTTGCTTTACGGCCTGCTCCTGAAACGCCTGACTTCGCATCAATAATAATATTTTTTGTTTCAATCAATGCTTGTGCTGATTTCAAAAGTGGAGCCAAACCCAATTGAACGGTAGTCGGGTAGCAACCAGGGTTACCAATCACTTGCGCCTGTTTAATTTTTTCGCGGTTTAATTCAGCTAAACCATATACTGAGTTTTCCAGAATGTCTGGGCAAGCATGTTCCATGCCATACCATTTTTCAAACTGCTCAAGATTTTGCAAACGAAAATCAGCTGCCAAATCAATAACTTTAGTGCCAGCCGCAATCAATTCTTTTGCATGTTGCATCGCAACACCATGCGGTGTAGCAAAAAATACAACATCACATTTTTTTAAATCATCAATATTTAAATCAGAAAATTGAAGATCAGTATGTCCACGTAAATTAGGGAACATATCTGCAACTGGTTTGCCCGCTTCTGTACGTGAAGTAAGAACTCGAACCTGCGCTTTAGGATGTCGTAATAAAATACGTAATAGTTCAACGCCTGTATAACCCGTTCCACCAACAATTCCGACAGAAATCACGTGCATTACCTCAATTTTTGAATCTATACTTGCGCAGTAGTATGACAGGATGTCCAAGCTTACAAAACCATTTCATGCTTGGTAATTTTAATTTTTTTAATTTTAGCGACAATTAGATAGAACTTATTGAACTGTCATAACTAAACAAATATCAGCAAATAAATACCAGATTTAATTGGAGAGCTAGGATGCTTCATCAATCAAAAGAAACAAAATTACACACTTACCTTGGCTTGAGCACATTAATTTTAAGTGCACTACTTGTAGGTTGCGGAGGTGGAGGCAGTAGTAGTGGCAACTCACCAAGCACTCCAACACCCGTTGATCCTACTCCGGAGGTAACGACTGATGTTACTCTTAAATCTCCTGTAGAAATGCGTAATATCCAACTAAAAGTATATGTCAACACCACTAACTCTGTTTTATTGGATACTTCAATTGCAAGTTTAAACAGCTTTAATGTCAAAATTCCTACCGCTAAATTGAATCGTTTATATCGTGTAGAAATTACGACTCAAAATTCATCTCAAGTATTTGATCCAATTACTTCAACATACCAAAATTTCTCTGGCGTTTATCATGCGTTTATTACACCAAACAGTGTAAGTGGGAGAACCCTATTCATCAGCCCAAGTAGTGAAGCGATTTACCAACGAGCTGTGATACGCTCAGGACAACTCCCTCAAGAAACAATTGACCCAACTCGCATTGAGCAATTGCATGTAGATTTAGCTTCTCAAGATGTTTATAGATCTCTTCTTAATGCGTTCAAAGATGCCGACATTCCAAGTTTAAGTCCAGCCAATCCCCTTACGGTTTTAACTTTATTGCAGTACTCAACTAAAAAACCTAGCACATATGTAGATAGTTATCTTAGCTTTGGCTACTTACAACATTGGTCAACTTTTCATAGTGGAACAAACACATATCAAGAGCTCATTAAAAGTTTGGCAACAGATTTAAAAGATGGCTTTTTAGATGGGAAAAAACTTCATGGAGATCAAACGACCTTTACCCCTATTTTCACAGGTGCCCCAGATAATATTGATCCAGTTAAAAATACACTGTTAGATATTGCAGCTAATCAAAAAACAACACGTGATAATTTTGCAACCAATTTAAAAGCCGCTACTTTAAAATTGGCAGACACCCAAAGCCAATCCAGTCTAGATCAAATAGGTTATGATCTACTGCAAAAGAAACTATATTCAGGAGTCGTACCTGCCGGAAATACAACTGACTTTTTCCGTATAGATGGGGCTGGTGATTATCGTCGTGCTGTAGGTTTTAGCGGTATTACAGCGACCTGTAACGGTTCTGTATATCCTTGCAAACAAGGTTTGACTAGCATTAATCTGTCCGACCCCAAACTACCAGCTACAGACTATTTAGTAGGTCACTATGAAGACACTGCAACAGGTTGTCAGCTTAATTTCCGTGCGAATGGTCAAATCGAACTTATTAAAGGAACACAGACTTATCGCTCTGCTTTAAGCGCCGATAGTACAGATAATCTATTGCAAACAGATGCTGTAAGCTCAAGTTATTTACTCAACTCAAGTTCAGCCGAACCAAATAACTCAACGCAGCAATACAACTTCATACAACTATCGATTAAAGCAAATAAAATCGTGAGTGCCAAAGCAGGTCTAGATAGCCGAAAAGCACCAGATAACTTACAAACACCACAATTAGAATGTAGTTTTAGTTAATTTGAGACATACCACCATGCAGGCAACGGATTTGATTTAAGTTGTCTGCGGTGTTTTTGAAAATATGGATCGTATTTTTCAACTTCTGCCCAAAATGCAGGGCTATGATCAAAATGTTTAGTGTGAGCTAACTCATGAATAGCGACATAGCGAGTAATCTCTTGTGGCATGAGCACCAAACCTGCATGCAGCATAATATTATGCTGACTGCTGCAACTTCCCCAGCGAGTTTTGGGACGGCGGATTGAACATTCGCTGTAATTTAGACGAGTTTGCTCACTTAAATCGTTTAAAAGCTTAGGTAATTCTTGTTTCGCAAACGCAATAACTGCACTTTGTAATGCCAAATATGGCTGCGTATCTTTAATAAATAGACAGTTATTTTCCCAATCAAATTGGAAAACACGATGTTGCTTTTGAACAACGACCTGAAACGATTGGTCTTTATTAAAAAAATAAATTTCTGAAGGAATTTCAAGTGAACTAGATTGAACGTGTTGTTGCTTATTCCACGTTTCGATCAACCATTGCTCAGATTGTGCTAAAAAAAGCTGAATTTGATTCTTACTGCAAAACAAAGGAACTGTCAGGCGTATTGAAGCTGGCTCAACACGTAAGCGCAATTTTCTTGCTCTTACGTGTCGAACGATTTTAATCTCTGGCATTTTTGCAGACATTACTGTGCTGTACGCTCTTCAATACCATTATTTGTTGCAACAATTGCAATCGTTGCTGGGTTTAAAGCAAAAATACCATTCGTCACAACACCTGGAATGTTATTAATGGTTTTTTCTACATCAATCGCATTTAAAATATTAAGATTAAATACATCCAAAATCACATTACCGTTATCTGTTACGACGCCTTCGCGATAAACCGGATCACCACCTAAAGCGACTAGTTTACGAGCCACAGCAGAACGGGCCATTGGAATAACTTCTACTGGGAGTGGAAAATCACGGCCAAGTTGATCAACCCACTTTGAATCATCAACAATACAAACAAATTTCTTAGCAATTGACGCAACAATTTTTTCACGTGTTAATGCAGCACCGCCGCCTTTAATCATATGCATATGACGGTCAATCTCATCTGCACCATCAACATAGGCATCTAAACCACCAACATGGTTCATATCTACAACTTCGATACCTAATTTTTTAAGGCGATCGGCAGTTGCTTGAGAACTTGCCACAGCAGCTTCTAATTGCAATTCAGGCAATAAATCAATTAGAAAGTTTACTGTACTTCCAGTCCCAACCCCCAAAATGCCACCTTTGGGTAAGTGTTTTAAAGCAGCTTTCGCAGCAGCTTGTTTCTTTTCATCTTGGGTTGCGTATAGACTCATGACATCACTCAACTATTTTTTGACATTTATGCACCAATAATCGGCGCAAATGCACAGGGGTTTGCTACAATAACTTCCTATTTTAAACTGTTATAGGGAAGATGAACATGCTGTCTCGTGTGGTACGACAAATTTTACAAGCAACGGTTTATGATGTTGCAATTGAAACACCTCTCGAAGCAGCTCCACGAATTAGTCAAAAATTAAATAATATTATTCGTTTTAAACGTGAAGATTTACAGCCTGTTTTTTCTTTTAAATTACGCGGTGCCTATAACCGTATTAGCCAATTACCTAAAGAACAACTCGAACGTGGGGTAATTTGTGCATCTGCTGGCAACCATGCTCAAGGCGTAGCATTGTCAGGTCAACGTTTAGGAATTCCAGCGATTATTGTCATGCCAAGCACGACTCCGGACATTAAAGTTCAAGCAGTTAAACGCTTGGGTGGTCAAGTTGTGTTACATGGCGATAGTTTTGATATAGCAAATAAATATGCGCAGCAACGTGCCGAAGTTGAAGGCCTTGTATTTATTCCACCTTATGACGACGAACTTGTCATTGCTGGTCAAGGTACTATTGCAAATGAAATCTTACGTCAATGGCGTGATGTAGAATATGTGTTTGTTGCTGTAGGTGGTGGTGGCCTTATTTCAGGCGTAGCAGCTTACCTTGGTGAAGTTGCACCTCACGTGAAAATTATTGGCGTTGAATATGAAGAATCTGCGTGCTTAAAAGCAGCCTTAGAAGCAAATGAACGCGTCATCTTGCCACATGTAGGCTTGTTTGCAGATGGTACTGCTGTTGCACAAATTGGTGCTTTACCATTTGATATTATTCGTCTGCGTAAGTCTGATAATTCTGGTCCAATTGTTGACCCTGATATTGTGACTGTAAACACAGATGAAATTTGTGCGGCAATTAAAGATACCTTTGATGAAAACCGCAGCATTGTTGAGCCTTCAGGTGCGATGGCCCTCGCTGGCATCAAAAAATATATTACCGAACATAAAATCAGCAATAAAAACATTGTGTCGATTGTATGTGGCGCCAACATGAATTTTGACCGTCTACGTTATATTGCTGAACGTACTGAGTTAGGTGAACAGCGTGAAGCTATTTATGCGGTGACGCTACCAGAAGAAAAAGGTGCATTCTTAGGCTTCTGTCGCGCTTTACAAGGCCGTAATATTACCGAGTTTAACTACCGAGCAAACAATACAGAAGAAGCACAAGTCTTTGTTGGTATTAGCTTAAAAGGCGGTGACGCTGAGCGCCATGAAATTTTAGAACAATTGAAGCAACAAAATTATGTGGTAGATGATCTATCTGATGATGAAGTTGCCAAGTTACACATTCGTTATTTGATTGGCGGTCATGCAAATCTAGATGATGAAAGATTGTTCCGCGTTGAGTTTCCTGAACGTCCAGGCGCCCTCTTAACCTTCTTAACTCGCTTAGGCCCAACCCATAATATTACGCTATTCCATTATCGTAATCATGGTGCAGCAGAAGGACGTGTATTAGTCGGTTTACAAGCAACCGATGCGAAACAAAATCCTGATGGGTTAATTGAAACTCTTGAGCAGATTAGCTATCCGTATGCAGAAATTACGAATAATGTTGGCTACAAACGTTTCTTGAAATAATCTCCGATTTTGATGAATAAGCCGACAAATTTGTCGGCTTATTCATATAATTATTCTAATATTCCCATCATATTTACATTGCCTCTCTTTATCTCAAAGAAAATATCCTTAAAAATAAACGTCTAATCAGGAAACAAGGACCAACATGGCACAGTTTGCAGTCATTGGCTTAGGGAGTTTCGGAGCAACTGTTGCTCAAGAGCTCACAAAATTAAATCATGATGTTATTGGCATTGATACGGTAAAAAAGAATGTTGAAAATCTTGCCAACGTTTTAACTCATGCAGTCATTGCCGATGCGACCGACGAACATGTACTCGATGAACTTAATATTCAAAATTGTGATGCAGTTGTTGTAGCAATTGGTGAAGATATTGAAGCAAGTATCCTATGTGTCCTGAATTTAAAAAATTTAGGTATGGACAAAGTTTGGGTAAAAGCAAAAACCAAAGCACATCACACCATTTTGTCGCATCTCAATATCAATAAAATTATTCATCCTGAAGAAGATATGGGGGTACGCGTTGCTCAAGCCCTAAACTATCCAATGGTGAGTCGTTATATGTCCCTAGACGATGACCACTACATTATTAAAATTGAAATTCCAGAAAAACTTAATGGTATTAACTTATATGGCATTATGCAGCAAGCACCACAGGTTAAGACATTGCTCGTAAAAAGACAGCAGCAAATTTTGTTTGAGACCGAAGAAAATTTCACATTGCAAACGCATGATATTCTTATTTTGGAAGGTCATTTACCGCAGTTAAAGAAACTTTCTAATTGCTTCATATAAGAAACGAAATCTAGAATATGTCTATATATCCCAAGCCCCATAAAACATTAAATTTAAGCCCTCCTTCACTCTTGGCACTGGGGTTTTTGGGCTTTATTATTTTTGGCACGTTATTACTAAAGCTACCGTTTGCCAATACAGGTCATGTGAGCTGGATGGATGCCCTCTTTACAGCAACCTCAGCAGTCACAATTACCGGGCTATCTGTTTTAAATATTCATGAGTCTTTTACCCTATTCGGGCAAACTATCATTTTGTTACTGATTCAATCTGGTGGTCTGGGCTTTATGACTTTTGCCATATTGGCTGCATTAAGTTTGTCACCCAAAGTTGGCCTTAAACAACAAATGATGGCACAAGATAGTCTCGGACAAACGAGCCTATCAAAAGTTACTTTTGTTGCTAAGGGAGTTGTCATTTATACCCTTATTTTTGAGCTTATTGGTACGATTATTCTTACTACTGCTTTTACACCGACTTATGGCTTTGCACGTGGATTGTACTATGCGATTTTTTACAGTATCTCCTCATTTAACAATGCTGGTTTTTCATTATTTTCCAATAGCTTAATAAGCTTTCAAAGCAATTATATTATTTGTATAACAGTTAGCATACTTTATACCTTAGGCGGGCTGGGCTTCTTGGTTCTCATGGACATTAAGCAAAATAAAAAATGGAAAAAACTCACTCCCAATAGCAAGCTAATTCTTACCACTATTACAGTGATTAACATTATTGCCTTTATTTTAATATGGGCTTTAGAAGCTCAAAACCCACATACTCTAGGAATGCTCAGTATTGGTGATCAAGCATTAAATGCTTGGTTCCAAGCCACTGTTCCACGCTCGTCAGGATTTAATACCATTGATACAGGTGCAATGACCAACAGCAGCTCCTTACTCATGATGTTGCTTATGTTCATTGGTGGTGGCTCGCTTAGTACCGCAGGTGGAATCAAAGTTGGAACCTTTGTCATTTTAGTGCTCAGTGTTATTTCTTTTTTACGGCGCACAGATGAAATTCGAATATTTAATCATTCAGTCGCGCACGAAACGACCTATAAAGCATTAGCAGTTACTGCAATTACGAGCATACTCATTTTCATGGGGTTCTTTATTATTTTGCTTTTAGAGCCTAAAGCAGACTTTATGAATTTACTGTTTGAGGTTGTTTCAGCAGCTTGTACTGTGGGGCTTTCTCGTGGAATCACGCCAGAGCTACATAATGGTAGTTTGTTCATTTTAAGTTTGTTGATGTTTGCTGGGCGACTCGGCCCATTAACACTGGCTTATTTAATTGCCACTCCGAAAAAAAGTCGACTCAAGCACCCTCAAGCCAATATTCAAATTGGATAATAAAAATGCCGCTATAAAAGCGGCATTTTTACAAGTAAAGACTTAGTACCAATTCATGAGTGAAACACCCAAGCCCGCGTAAGTTGCTCGGTGGTTATAGTCAATTAAGCTTTCACCGTAACCATTAAACAACTGGAAGTGTCCACGCAGTTTGCCACTGATTGGGAACGCCCAATCAAATTGAACAGCACCATGAGAATCATCACCACCTTTCAAAGAATGACGCAGCATTAAAGAGAAGTCATTTTCCTTCCACTTATAAAATGCTGTTAAATCACCACGACCGATATAATTTTCCATATCAGGGTTATTATCATCCTTGCTATCTTCTTCAATGCGCACCCATGGACGCAGCATCAAAGCAAAGTTACCGCGCTCTAATCCCACATTAAAGATTACGCGGTTCCAGCTACGAGATAATGGATCTGATCGTCCATTTGATTGGTGATTTAATGTAACCCCAAGCAAACGACCATCTAGACCAAGCAATTCATAGTTGGTTCTAAACATTAAACTTGCTTCAGGCTCATAATTCGTTTCACGGAAAGGACGAGACTCTTCAGCATTGAATGTCTGCCAACGTGAAGATTGTGTATAACCTACCCACAAATCACCATTGTTGCCAAAAATATTTTCCCAAGCTTTGGTTTTTAAAGAAATCTGAAACTTACTTTCTGTTGATTTCAGATTTTGATCTTCTGTTACAGTATTATTTGGGTTGGGGCTATGCGGAAACTCATTTTTTTCACTTGTCCAGAATACAGGTAGCAAATAGACCGGCTGATAAGCACGAATATTCCAAACCCCCAATTTACTCTCCTCAGACAACTCCCAACGTTGATCCAGCAAAGAAGTAGTGGGTTTAAGTTTTGGTGCTTTACCAATTATTTTGATATTACTCACTGTATCTACCACCTTCTCTTTAAATGTTTCAGGTGGAACAGCAGGTGCATCAATTTTTTTAACAGGCTCTGGTACAGCCGCAGCTTGAATAACTGGTAAAGCTGCTGGTTTAAATACAGAGTCATAACAAGCCAGACGATCGGCATTCGAAGCAAGAGCAACACATGCATCTACTGTCGCAGGGGTTGGTGCCAAAGTGTCAGCATATGTCACAGACGCACACAAACAGCTAAGCACGATTCCCATGCTTAGCTGTAAAGATGTGCGTTCAAATTGTCTGAACGCCATGTTCATCTCCAATTTTTATTTTAATTAACTTGTTGAATGGTAAAACCTAATTGTTGCAATTCATCGCGTTTTGCAAATGGTGCAACTACAGCTTTTACAGGAATTTGCTCAACTAAATATTGACGAGCAACACGTTGTAAATCTTCTAATGTTACATGCAGCAATCGGTCACGTAAGGTACGGCGGAAAGCAGGTGTTCTTGCATGCAACAATGCATAACATGCTGTGATCGCCTCACCCGCTGGTGAACCCGGTTTATCCATACTTGCAACGAGTCCAAGAATCGCTTCTTCAAGCTGATGCGGCTGTTGTTCCGTATTTAATAACCATTGCACACTTGCTTCAAAGTCTTTAAAAGTTTCTGCTAAACGCGGGTCACGGTAACTATAGAAACGGAATGAACACGCGTTGCCATCATAACTTGCTCCGCCACCATACGCACCGCCTTTCTCACGAATGGCACTGTGTAAGAATCCATTACGTAAATAAGCTGCCAATACCATTAAGGGAGCCGCATCTGGATGCGATACATCGACAGCTTGATAAGCAGAAGCACAGAACTGAACATTTGCCTGAATTAACCATGCTTCATGATTATTATCATTTGCTTGTGCTACGTGCGTTAACTCTGTTGCAGCTGGACCAACATTTAATTTGTCCCAAACATTTTGGATTTCTTCAACTAAACGTTCAGACTGATGTTCTTCACATACAAGTAAGAACTGTTTAGGCGCTTGCAATAATTTAGTATGAATACGTTTTAATTCCGCAATTAGCTCATCATAAGCTGCATCATCTTGGGTAATTTTAGCAACAAGCTCACCTAACCAGTTTAATGCACCTAACCCAGTGTTTTGATAGTCACGTTGAGCCAATGCACTCATATTACGTGATGCAATCTGCATTGCATAGCTATGCCCAGCACCAGACAAACGAGACTGCCAACGTGTTTTACGCTGTTGTAAGAGCTCAATAATGCGCTCTTTCTCGTCAAAACGAAGCTGCTCAAATGCTAACTTTAATAAATGAATTGCATCGAACTTCTGAGTTAACGATTTAGTCGTTAATGTTAACCAAGCACTAATTTTATCTTTATCGTCAACTTTACTACGTAAAGAAGCGCCCATTCCTAAACCGCCACTTACAGCAGTTTGTAAGTTTTGCAGCTCAAGATAGTCATATTCTCCTGCTCCAACTTCACCCATCAAGATAGAGAGCAAATTGAAATAAGGTGACATTACAATATCTTCAGGAATCTGGATGAGTACTTGTTGATAGTAAATACCGTTCGTACCAGCATGGTACAAATTCAACGGCGTATCCATACGATTACAAAGAATTTCACGTAACTGCCCCTGCACAATATGCAAGTCAGCAGGTACATCTTCCAAACCTACTTTTGGTAATAGTTCAAGGTTGTCTGGAGTATCCTGACGTTCCTCTAGCGCCTTGGTATTAGCGACAATTTCAGCCTTATCAGCATCTGTTAACTTTTCACCAATAGCAGCTAAACGTGCTTTTTCTGCTTCTTGCTCTTTTACAGACTTAGTTGGGTCTGGAACTAAAGTCATCTGCACGCGATGTGGGTTGTCTAGCAAATGCGTTTGAATCAGATTTGATAACCACATTGGGTCTTTCAACTCTTCTTTAACTTGTGCAATTGCGCTGTCAACATCCCAAATTTGAATTGGGTCATTATGGTGAATCGCACCGCTTAAGCCATTTAAAATTAGACTTAAACCATATGGTGTACCATCACCATTGATTTCACGTTGATGTAATTCAATTTGATGTAAAATCGCATCGACTAAATCGCTATCAATTGGTTTTGCAGCGACATCACGTAAAATATTTAAAACACCATCTTTAAAGGTTTCAGCATGCTCAGGGTTTGAACCTTGAACACCACAGTAGAAAGTCATTTCAAAGTTACTGTCGTCTACACCCATTAATGGACCAGTGGATTGAGCATAACCACACGTTTCTAAATAATGGCGTAGTGGTGAAGCTGAATTTTCTAATAAAATTCCTTCAACTAAACGCATTCCCAAACGCAATTTAACATCGTTTGCTTCAGGTAATAACCAAGATAAGACATGATAAGTTTTATCTTTTAAATCATCACTATCAACGCCATAGTTTTCTGTTACTTCAATTGGCGCAGCTAAACGTTTTTCGGGCTTAGAATATAAAGTTGTACCCACAGAAAACTTATTTAGAGCTAGTTTTTCAAATTGCTCTTGTAACTCATAAGCTGTTTGATTCCCGAAAGTCATAAACACCGCATTACTTGGATGGTAATGAGTTTTATAAAAATCGACTAACTGCTCATACGTTAAATCAGGAATATCTTTCGGATCGCCACCTGAATTGTAATGGTAGGTCGTTTCAGGAAATAAATGATGAGCCAACTGGTGATAAAGTTGGTCAGACGGTGCACTCATGGCACCCTTCATTTCATTAAAGACCACACCTTTATAAACAGGTTGTCCATTTTCAAGTTCAATGCGAATACCTTCTTGAGCAAAATCAAGTGGATTCAAATTAGCGGCAAACGCCGCATCAAGATAAACAGAAAGTAAGTTTTGGAAATCTTTTTTGTTTTGAGTAGCAAATGGATACGCAGTCCAATCTGCTGCTGTAAATGCGTTCATGAACGTATTTAAAGAACGGCGAATCATTAAAAAGAACGGATCACGTACCGGAAACTTTTCAGATCCACACAAAGCGGTATGTTCTAAAATATGTGCCGTGCCTTTAGAGTCCATAGGCTGTGTTCTGAAAGCAACAAGAAATACATTTTCATCATAGTCAGTTGCCAAGTGATAATGCACAGCACCTGTAACTTTATGCTTATATTCAGACACTAAAATATCTAATGCTTCTACATGGTGCTGACGTAGCAACTGAAACGCAGGGTGAACAGTTTGAGAAATGGTTTCAGTGACATCTACAGTCATGTGATCTCCTAACATATCGGATAAGTGAATAAGTCTCATTATAGCCTGAGTCAGCTTGAGATTGGCGAACAAAAGCCAAGTAAAATACTATGTTTTTGTTGGGTATTAGTTTTCAAGGGCACAGCTTTGATATCAAGCACATAGCCATGAATGTTTTATCCTACCAGAACAAAAGCTTTTAATTCTATGTATATGACAGACATTGAATAAAAAAGCTTATCAATTTTATCTCAATGACCTATCCTCAGATCTAAAGAATATTCAAACAACAATATTTCTCCACTTATATTTGAATTAACTGAATTTTATTCAACAAACTACAGCAAATCCAAGCAATGGTGTAAACTTAGCTACCTGATTTTTTATTTGTGACAACACATATGGCAACTGTAGATCTTTTTGCAATTGGTAATGCATTAATCGACCAAGAATTTAAAGTGTCTGATGATTTTCTTAATCAACAAGGCCTGCAAAAAGGCACAATGCAGTTGTCCGATGGTGACACTCAATCTGCTCTTTATGCAGAGTTAAAACAGCATCAAGACTACAAGGGTCAAGCAAGTGGCGGTTCTGCAGCAAATACGACTGTAGCTTTTAGTGCATTAGGTGGAAGCGCTTTTTATGGTTGCCGTGTTGGTCACGATGATTTAGGTGCGATCTACCTACAAGGTCTAAATGAAGCTGGCATCCAGACTACCCCAAAATCAATCAGTGAAGGCGTAACTGGCACATGTATGGTGTTAATTAGCCCTGACTCTGAACGCACTATGCACACCTATTTGGGTATTACTGCTGAACTTTCTCAAGATCAAATCGACTTTGAACCATTAAAAACAGCAAAGTGGCTTTATATTGAAGGTTATCTTTCTACAAGTGAAACGGCTCGTAAAGCTGTAAAACAAGCAAGAGAAATTGCAAAAGCAAATGGCGTTAAAATTGCCCTCTCTCTTTCAGATCCTGCCATGGTGCAATACGCTCGTGAAGGCTTGGAAGAACTTATGGATGATGGCGTAGACTTACTATTTTGTAATGAGCAAGAAGCCTTAATGTATACCAATACAACTTCTGTAGAAGATGCTCTTACTCAATTACGTTTTAAAAATTATACCGTAGTCATTACACAAAGTGCCAAAGGTGCTTTAGTTTCTAACCCAACTCAACATTTTCATGTTGCGGGACGCCACGTAGAAGCAGTTGATACAAATGGTGCAGGCGATGCATTTGCAGGCGCGTTCCTTTATGCCCTAAACCATCACCAAGATTTGAATGCTGCGGCTCAGTTAGCCATCTTAATTTCGAGTGAAGTAGTCTCTCAATTCGGACCACGTTTAGCTGTAAATGATTATGCTAAACTTCTTGAAAATTTTCAGAAGGAATGTGCTTGAAATGGAAAGGATCTGTATGACGGAAGAAGTTCCTGAGCGTGAAGCTAGAGCTTTTGACACTTTACAAGGAACTACTATTTTCGTTACGCAACGTGACGGTGCATTCTATGCTTATCAGAATTTATGCCCTCACCTACAAACTGAGCTTGAATATTTAGAAAATCAATTTCTCGATCAAGACCAAGAATACATCCAGTGCTCTACTCATGGTGCTTTATTTACTGTGGAAACAGGCGAATGTATTTCAGGGCCATGTTTAGGTGATTTTTTAAATAAAGTTGAGCTTAAAGTACATTCAGATGGCGGTATCTATATCGTAGACTGAAGCTATAAACATTAGAGTTTCTGCCATGGCTGATTTCTTTTTCAATTATTATCTTATGCCATTTCACTTAAGTGTAGTGGCTTTGATATTGCTCAGCGTGGTAGAAACCATTGGTATGTATATTGGACTCCGTCCAAGTCAGTTACTTAAAAAAATTGCACCGGATTGGCTTTCTAACTCACCACTACTTAATGTTAAATTTTCTAAAGCTCTAATTTTCGTTTTTTTACTCATCAATTTCAGTTATGCAGGTTACTTTTTACAACTCTCTTTCTTCGCAATACAGCATTATTTTATTTCACCATTTTATTTAATCGTCCCAGCACTTGTGATCGCAATTTTTTTTACTGTGTTCATGATTCACTGCCTTGACCAAGTAATTAAACCGAAGCTTACACATACCAACTATAACCTTTTAGGGCGATTAGCAACTATTTCCAGTGGTAATGCCAGACCAGGTTTTTCTGCTCAAGCACGCGTACGTGATGAATTTGGTCAACTTCACTATGTTCAAGTAGAACCAGAATACGGCGAACTCGAATTATATTCCCAAGTCATTCTTGTTAAAGTGCATAAAAGCCATTATGTAGCCAAAAAAATCTCTATCTCAAACGATCTTTTCGCACCCGATTAATCCTTAATAATTCTTTTAATCCATTATTGCTTTTTTGCAGGCTTTATTACGGCCTTATTTTATTATTTTCTTTTTAATTAATTATTTATTATCCCGACTATTTTAGTTAGAAATAAAATTAACAAATATTATATACAACCATTTTAGTCGGAATTAAATTCAAAACAAACCATTTTAATCAACTTAATAATTTTATTTACAATTATTTCAGTAGGAATTAATAATCAATTCAAACCATTTTAGTATAGTATTATTTTATAAATATTAAATATTTGTTTTTTATGAATTAATTATTTAAATATCTATTTAAAATATATTTATTGTTTATTTTTATTATATTTTGATTAATAATAAAATTAATATCAAATGAGGTTTAATGAATGAGCCTTAATTTTCAAAATCTTAATAGCCGTTTAATTAAAGAAATCACTATTATTCTAATAATAAAAATAGTGCTTCTTTTAACGATTAAACATATTTGGTTTGATGCTCCCACCATCCCCAAAAATTTTGACAATCAGGTTGCCGAGCATATTGCTGGCGATAACATTTCCAACATTAAGGAGACACGTTGATGATTTCTGAAAGCGTGGTTGATCTTTCGCGGTTTCAATTTGCAATGACCGCAATGTATCACTTTCTTTTCGTCCCTTTAACTTTAGGTTTGGCTTTTATCCTTGCCATCATGGAAACCACCTACGTCATTTCTGGTAAAGAAATTTACAAAGATATGACTAAATTTTGGGGAAAATTATTTGGTATTAACTTTGCGTTAGGGGTAACGACTGGCTTAACCATGGAGTTCCAGTTTGGAACGAACTGGGCTTATTACTCACATTATGTAGGTGATATTTTTGGTGCGCCATTAGCAATTGAAGGTCTGATGGCATTCTTCCTTGAGTCGACATTTATTGGTTTATTCTTCTTTGGATGGGACCGTTTAACTAAGGTTCAGCATCTAGGTGTAACGTGGTTAGTTGCGCTAGGCTCTAATATGTCAGCGCTGTGGATTTTAGTGGCGAATGGCTGGATGCAAAACCCTGTAGGTGCTGCATTCAACTTTGAAACGATGCGTATGGAACTAGTCGATTTCGGCGCGCTTATCTTTAACCCCGTAGCTCAAGTTAAATTTGTACACACTGTATCAGCAGGCTATGTAACTGGTGCGATTTTTGTACTAGCTATCTCAAGCTACTACTTGCTTAAAAAACGTGATCTTCCTTTCGCTCGTCGTTCATTTGCAATTGCTGCGATTTTCGGTCTTGCATCTACACTTTCAGTGATTTTACTCGGTGATGAATCTGGCTATGAATTAGGGGATGTTCAAAAAACTAAACTGGCTGCAATTGAAGCTGAATGGGATACTCACCCTGCTCCAGCTCCATTTACTTTATTTGGTATACCGAACCATGAAGAAATGCGGACAGATTATGCAATTAAAATTCCATATGCATTAGGTTTAATTGCAACCCGTTCAACAACCAAAGAAGTTACTGGGCTTAAAGATCTCATGCAGCAGCACGAAGTTCGTATTCGTAACGGTATGCTTGCCTATGCTGAACTTGAAAAACTACGTGCGGGTGATCGCTCACCAGAGTTATTAGCCTCTTTTGAAAAAAATCAAAAAGATCTAGGTTATGGCCTACTTCTTAAGAAATATGCACCAAATGTAGTTGATGCAAGCGAGCAAAATATTAAAGCCGCTGTGAAAGATACTGTTCCAAATGTTACAGCACTTTTTTTCTCTTTCCGAGCAATGGTTGCCTCTGGTTTCTTGATGCTATTACTTTTCATTTTAGCAACTTGGGCTGTAGCAAAAAGAAATGCTGAAAATAAACCTTGGCTACTTAAATATGCATTGTTTGCCTTGCCACTTCCTTGGATCGCTGCACAAACTGGTTGGTATGTAGCTGAGGGTGGCCGTCAACCTTGGTCTATTGGTGAAATCTTACCAACTCACCTATCTACTTCTAGTTTAAGTAGTGGTGATGTGTGGGGTTCTATTCTTGCGCTAGCCGCGTTCTATACCGCACTTTTAATTATTGAAATGTATTTAATGATCAAGTTTGCTCGTCTAGGGCCAAGCTCTCTGCACACTGGTAAATATCATTTTGAAAAGCAAGAACCGAAAACAGCTGTTAATGGGGAGGCCTTATCATGATTGAATATGAACTGTTAAAAATCATTTGGTGGGTGTTAGTTGGTGTACTTCTGATCGGCTTTGCTCTCACTGACGGTTTCGATATGGGCTCCATGGCTCTCATGCCTTTCGTTGGGAAAACCGATAACGAACGACGTGCGGCCATTAACACGATCGCTCCTCACTGGGATGGCAATCAGGTTTGGTTTATTACAGCAGGTGGTGCATTATTTGCTGCATGGCCAATGGTATATGCTGTAGCTTTCTCTGGTATGTATTGGGCATTACTACTGGTTTTATTCGCCCTTTTCTTACGACCAGTCGGCTTTGATTATCGTTCCAAACTTGAAAACACCAAATGGCGTAATTCCTGGGATTGGGGCCTATGCATTGGAGGCGCTGTGCCAGCGCTTGTGTTCGGTGTAGCCTTTGGTAATTTATTTCTAGGCTTACCTTTTGGTTTAGATGACACTTTACGCTCTGAATATACTGGCAGCTTTTTTGCTCTTTTAAATCCGTTTGCATTAGTTTGCGGTATTGTCAGTCTATCAATGCTCTGTGCCCACGGCGGTGCATGGCTCATGTTGCGTACAGACGATGCTTTAAAGCAACGCTCTGCAAAAGCAACCCAGATTATGGCAATGCTATTTTTAGCTTGTTTTCTTGTTATTGGAGCATGGCTGTATTTTGGTCAAATACCCGGTTATAGCTATGCAGTAGCAATTGATCCAAATGCTGCACTCAACCCTTTAGCAAAAGAGGTAGTTACCAATAGCAACCCAGGTTGGATGAACAACTATAGTACCTATCCAATTACTAAAGTTGCTCCAGTTCTTGCAATCTTAGGCGCAATCATTGCAATTATTGCAGCTTCAAAAGCAAAAGCAGGCTTAAGTTTCACTGGTACAAGTTTAATGATTGTAGGAGCAATTTTAACCGCAGGTTTTGCACTATTTCCGTTCTTACTGCCATCTAGCATTAATCCTAATTCTAGCTTGACGATGTGGGATGCTGTTTCAAGCCACCTTACTTTAGGCGTTATGACTGTAGCTGCTGGCATTTTTGTACCACTCATTTTGATCTATACCAGTTGGTCTTATTACAAAATGTGGGGAGTCATTACCAACAAACACATCGAGTCAAACTCGCATAGCTTGTATTAAGGAGAAGCAAATGTGGTATTTCGCATGGATCCTTGGCATTTTGATGGCATGTTTTGCAGGTGTACTCAGTGCACTTTATATCGAGCACCATCAGAACTTAGATGAGGAATAAATCATGGCAAAAGCAATGACAGCATCAAATCATCGAAAAGTTCAAGCATTCGCAATGGCCCTTTCATTTCTGTTGGCATTGCCTCTTGCTGCAATTTTGCTGGTTTACCCTTCACTCATGTTAGATGCAAACGGACACTACAATCACAGTCAACTCATGTTGGTGATGATTGGTATTTCTGGTGGCTTTATTTACGGAGTAGGTTTCGTACCCAACTTCTGGTTATGGAAATGGCTATTTAGCCCATGGGTGGCTTGGCCTCTCATGCTTTTAGGCTATTACATCTGGTTTTTAACCTAAATGAAAAAAGACCTCAAATGAGGTCTTTTTTCATTTCAATCAACTTAATAGGCACCCTTGGCACGCCTACATTTGCTTCAACTGGATATGGTTGTTCATTACCCGTTTTCACATATCCACGTCGTTCATAATAAGCAATCAACTCTGAACGTACATCTAGCACATACATTACGGCGTTGGTCAGATGGGGATCTTCTTTCAATGCATATTGCTCCGCATATTCTAAGACAGAACGACCCATTCTCATATTTTGAACATGAGGATCTGTACAGAACGTCCCAACCTCAACCTGATTGTTTTCAAATGTAAGTCCAATGCATGCAACAATTTTGGAAGAGTTAGTTTCCCCTACCAATAATGTCGAATTCGAAAGTTGTAGCTGTTCTTCTAATTGATGCTCTGTAATACGCTGCCCGTTTACAAACTCAAGCTCAGTTGTCCAACTTCTGCCTTGTTGCTCTCGATAAGACTTATTAATTAAATCTACGAGCTGTGGAATATCAGCGAATTGAGCTGAACGGAAATTTAAATTAGTCATAAAATATACTTAGGCTATTTATAAAAATTCTAAAAATAAAGCCGATATTAAATCGGCTTTATTTTAAATAGCAATTGATTAATTTGATTGTTCAGCTAACCATGCCATAAATTTTTGACGCTCAGCTTTAGAAGCTTTCTGCCAAGTTTCTACCAAACGCTGATCATTGGTTTGTGCCACACCAGTTACTGGCATAGATGTTGGAGCTGGCACCACAACTTGAGTAGATGCAGGTTTGGCCGATGCATAGACTGCTTCAGGCTGTGGTTTAGATGATTTAGTCGTAAAATCAGTTACTTTACCCAATAAGCCAGTTGCAAACCATGGTTTTGCTTCATTGTTTGCGCCCGTTTGTTTCACAATTAATTCATTATTTGCACCATACAAAGCAACTGTTGGTTGCTCTGCATATTTCTTCGCATTTTCATAATCTTTAGGCACATCTACCATTGAAAGCTTGTAGGTTTTCCCATCTTGCAATGCAGGTGTTTGAATTGTGACTACACCAGATTTAACAATGTCATGCTCGCCATTTAAATGTTCAAAATATTCTTGGTAACGCACGCTTAAGCTAGTCTCACCTGCATCGACTTTATAGTTATTTTTAGATGAACGAAATAACCCAGAATTGACTTCTTGACCATTTACCGCAAGGATTACAATTTCCTCTGGTGCTGTAATTGTAACTGCTGAAAATACTGAACCACTGAGTAATAAACCAATTGCAGCAACACCTAATCTTAAAGTCATCTGTTTCTTTCTCTGTATTTGATAAGCTATTAAATCATGAGCAATATGCAATATGATTGTGACTATTTTATGACAGTGCAGTTATTGGCTAATTTTCAGATTTATTATTTTTAAAATATATAATTGAATTTCATCAATTTCCGTTTTATTTAGTCCTTTTATTAATTCTAAAGACATAAAAAAAGAACACCTAAATAGATGCTCTTTTTAACTTTCAATTAGTTGAAAGTTTTGAAACGATCAGCATCATTAATAAATGCTTTTTCGCCTGCTGGTGCTTCAACTGAACCAAATACTAATTGAGCACGTAATTTCCAAGTTGCAGGCACATCAAATGCTTCAGCTGCTTCGGCATCAACAATCGGGTTATAGTGCTGCAAAGATGCACCTAAACCAAGCTCTGACAGTGCAGTCCAAGTTGCAAATTGAGCAATCGCGCTTGAATGTTCAGACCATACAGGGAAGTTATCTGCATATAATTCGAATTGCTCTTGTAAATTTTTAACAACAGCTTGGTCTTCATAAAATAAAACCGTACCAGCACCCGCTACAAAGCTATCAATTTTTGTGTTTGTACCAGCAAAAGCTTCTGCAGGAACAATTTTACGTAATGCTTCACGAACTAAATTCCAAAATTTAGCATGAGATTCACCATATAGTGTCACCACACGTGAAGATTGCGAGTTAAAAGCTGAAGGGCTATGTTTAACTGCTTCACGGATCGTTTCTTCAATTTTGGTGCGATCTAATGCAACATTTTTACCAATTGCATAAATTGTACGACGGTTTTTAATTTTATCTAAGAAAGTAGACATTTTGTTATTTCCTACCTATTTGATTGACCATGGGTCGTTGTTTGGGAATGAATACAGTGTATTGAACTCATTTTTTATAATCAGCATTAAAAATATGACAGTTCGTTTTATTTTCGCAACAATAAAAAAGATATAGATATAAAAAAGCTTCACCATTTAGTGAAGCTTTTTTATATCTGACAACCAATTATTTATCAGTTTCAAACAGCGCAGCGACAAATGATTTAGCCGAGAATGGTCTTAAATCATCAATTTTTTCACCAACACCAATAAAACGAATTGGCACATGAGTACGGCTTGCAATATTAAAGAGCACGCCCCCTTTCGCAGTTCCATCTAACTTGGTAATTGTAATACCAGTTAAACCCACAGTCTGGTCAAACTCTTGCACTTGGTTAATCGCGTTTTGCCCTGTACCCGCATCTACGACTAACATAATTTCATGAGGTGCAGTCGCATCAATTTTTTGCATAACGCGCTTAACTTTTTTAAGTTCTTCCATCAGGTTGCTTTTATTATGTAAACGACCTGCTGTATCTGCGATTAATACATCAATTCCTTTAGCGCGAGCACTCTCAAAGGCATCAAAAATAACAGAGGCACTATCAGCTCCGTGACCTTGGGCTACAACAGCGATATCGTTACGTTCACCCCAGATCTGTAATTGCTCTGTCGCTGCGGCACGGAATGTATCACCAGCAGCTAACATCACTTTCTTACCTTCACCTTGCAAACGTTTCGCTAATTTACCAATAGTTGTGGTTTTACCAACACCATTTACCCCAACCATTAAAATCACATACGGTGATTTGTTCGGGTCAATATGCAAAGGTTTAACACGTGGAGCCAACAAAGCAACCAACTCTTCTTGTAAAGCTTTATAAAGAGAGTGGGAATAGATCAAATCACCACGAGCAGTCCGCTCTGTTAAATTGGTAATGATCGTTTTAGTTGCCTCAACACCAATGTCTGCAACCAATAATTGCTCTTCGACTTCTTCGAGTAATTCATCGTCAATTTCCTTTCCACCGATCAGGATATTGACCATTCCATCAGCGAAATTACGACGAGTTTTGGTTAAACCTTCTTTCATCCGGCCAAAAAAACCAGATTTTGGTTGTTCAACCGCTGTTTCTGTTGAAGCCGATTCAACTTTGGCTACTTCAATGTTTTCTTGTGACTTAACAGGAGATTCAACGATGGGAACATCGATAGCAGGTAAATTAGGTAATGTGACATCGTCATCACCGATCTCAGCATCTATCAAGAATTTATTTTGCATATTCGATTGTTGCTCCATGCGGATTCCTTGAAAAGCAGCGCGTTTAAAAAGAGAAAGTTTAGCATAAATTCAAAATTTTGCCTGCCACAATAGTGCTCAAAAAGCTTTGGAAACCAAGATTTAGCCTGATTAACCCAATTACTGAGTATCTTCCTGAGCGAGTGCCGGATATTGCTTAATATGAGCACCCTCAAATTGGTAAGCATGCATTAACTTTAAATACTCAGCTCGATGAATTTCTGACTGAGCTATAAGCAACTCAGCCATGTCTTGAGTTCTTGGATAAGTCGCCTGATGAGAAAGTTGTACAATTCGTTGATATTGATCCGGACTAATAGGCCGAAGTAATGCTAAATATGACAGCACAAAAATACAGCCAATGACAATAACCACAAACAGGTTAAAACATTGATCAACTTTTAACTCAGACTTTAATTTAAGAAAATTTTGTTTGAATATGAGCATGACCTACCTCGAATTAGTGTAGTGTAGGGTTCAATGCACATAAGCACAAGATCAAACATCCAGTAAGGTTAATAATCGTACCTTACTGGATAATATGCTTAACTTATTAGTGAACGAATGACGGAAAAGTATAAAATTGCCGCAATAATAACCAAGACTAAAAACATGGCAAAAATACTTAACCCTTCTTCTGCATCTGCTGGATGCAACTCGTCTTCATCGGCAATTTTTCGAAGCTCCCCATCATAGACTTGATAAAACCAGTTTTTTTGGGTGGGTTCCAAATGCCCAGCAAAATCAAATACCCTTTTGCGCTGTGCAAGACAATAATCCCCTAAATGGATTTCCTGATGAAAGATAGCTTCATCTAATAATTTACGGTGATAATGGGCCAGTTCTATGATTTGTTCCTCTTTAGGCGGAGTATCAAAAACAAAGCCATCGATTGTATTTGTCATATTTTATTCTCCTTGTCTTTTATTCTCATATTGATTTTAATCAAAATTATTTGTGAATAATGTTTAATCATGTATCCTAATAGTGAACTAAGCGATATGCACTAATAGTTGACAAATCCATCAATTTGTAATATTAGTTTAATAATTCTAAGTTAAATTAATTTAAAGGCAGTGGCCTTTAGAAAAAAGTAATCATAATTACAATAAGGAGTTTTCTATGATTCAACGTATCTCTCATCATGATTTAGAACATGTATATGCAACTGCAGTAAACACAATTCATTCTCAAATGAACTTTCAAGATGCAGTTACACAGTTAGAAGAAGTTGCTCGCGCTGGGCACGGTAAAGCTGCTCTATTCTTAGCAGAATTGTATTATCAAGGTTTCCGTGTTGAACGTGACTCACTTAAAGCACAATATTGGCAAAAGTTAGCCACAATGCAAGCATAAAGAAACGTCACTTAGGTGGCGTTTTTTTATATCTATAAGAACCTAAAGTTGTCAATTTATCTAAAGCCTTACTTCGCCACTTTAGTCATGGCTCAGGTGGCGTTTTTTTATGTCGGTAAAAAGTCCAATACAAATTTTAATAAACTAGGCACTTTGTTTGCCTTACGCTTCGCCAAAGCTTTAGTCGCTTTGTCTTGCTCAGGTGGTCTTTTCTTTAGCTGTGAATATTTGTTTACGATTTGATACCTGTTTAAACTGAAATGTCATCTATTTTTTCTATAATAAGCAAGACAAGTTAAGAACCATTAAATTGACAATGAATAGTTTAAGCAATCTACAACCGGTTTCAAAAGACTTGATGATTAAGATTTATATTTTAAGAACCATGATGTACTGCGGAGTTCTTTGGGGATTATTTCATCAAGGTTGGGCAATAAAATCGGATAATGAAGATTTTATCTTTCCTTTCTGGCTCAATGGATTGCAAGCTCACCGCTACGCTAAAGAACATTGGCCACATTACAAACCAAGAAGAATTACCCCCAAAGATTTTCATGAATCTTTATTACCAACATTAACCAGACTCAACGTTACGCCCGCTTTGTTTAATTCTTCTCACAGGAAGTTGAAATTATCTACTCAGCAAATGCATCATTTCTTTTTTAAACATCCGCACTGGCAAGAAGCCTAAAGTTTTCTTTAGGTTCTTAACCACTATTAGAATGCTTTTTGAACGCTTGAGTGTAAAACTTGTATTTGAATGACTATCAAGTCTTTGCATTTTTATAAAATCAAGCTAATTTAAAACAAAATGATAAAACACGGGATAGAAGAAATGACAATCGTTGCACAAGTAATCAAAAACAAATCAGAGCAAGATATTTTTACAATTTCTCCAGAAGCCACTGTCCTTGAAGCTATTAAAATCATGGCTGACAAAGGAATTGGTGCGTTAGTCGTAGCCGATGGTGAAAAAGTTGTCGGAATTTTATCTGAACGTGACTACACGCGCAAAGTGACGCTTATGGAACGTTCTTCATATAGCACTACAGTCGCTGAAATTATGACATCTAAAGTACTTACTGTAAGTTTAAACAACACAGTTGAAGAGTGTTTACAGTTAATGACAGATCGTCACTTACGTCATTTACCAGTATTGGACAATGAAAAATTAGTTGGTTTTATCTCTATTGGTGACTTGGTAAAAGCAGCAATGGAAGATCAGAAAAACTTAATTGAACAGTTAAAGCAGTATATCTCTGGTTAATGCTTTGAAATAAAAAAAATGGGCACATTAAGTGCCCATTTTTATACCAAAACTTAAAGATAGCTATTAATCAAAGTAACTAAACGTTCTAACAAGTCATCGGCCTGTGCTTGAGTCATATTAATAGGCGGTAATAGACGAACTACCGAACCTGCTGTAACGTTGATAATAAGCTTATGTTCATCACGAGCAATAGCAACGAGTTCAGCACAGTCTTTAGGTAATTGAATACCAATCATCATACCAAAACCACGCACTTGAACATTCTTGTTAGCTAACTTTGCACGAAGTTGATCAACGATATAGCGTCCTACTACCGCCGCATTTTCTACAGCATTCTCTTTTTGAATTGTATCAATGACTGTATAAACCACACGAGAACCTAGTACAGTACCGCCATAGGTAGAACCATGACTACCAGGTCCCAATAAACCAACAGCTTTACCTTGTGTCATTACAGCACCCACAGGGAAGCCATTTCCGAGTCCTTTCGCAGTCGTCAGGACATCAGGCACAATGTTGGTGTGCTGATATGCAAAATATTTACCAGTACGCCCATTACCTGTTTGAATTTCATCTAGCATCATAAGCCAGTTATGCTGATTACAAATATTGCGAACTTCTTCAAGATAGCTAAAGCCTTGAGGAGCGGTATTAATACCACCCTCACCTTGAATTGGCTCAATCAAAATTGCAACAATATCTGGATGCTGCAAAGCGGCTTCCTGAATTGCTTCCACATCACCAAACGGCACACGAATAAAATCATTCACCAAGGGAACAAATCCATCTTGTACTTTTTTATTACCCGTTGCTGAAAGTGTTGCCAAAGTACGACCATGAAATGATTGTTCTGCCACAATAATCTTTGGCAAACGTACACCTTGTTGGGTACCAAATTTACGAGCAATCTTAATTGCACCTTCATTTGACTCAGCACCACTGTTTGAAAAGAAGATCTCTTCCATGCCAGAAACCTCAGCAAGCTTCTGAGCAGCAGCAGTTTGCCAAGGGATTTCAAATAAATTACTTGTGTGCACAAGTGTTGCAGCTTGTTCAGCAATTGCTTCTGCAATGACTGGATGTGCATGACCTAAACCACATACAGCAATACCAGTTAAGGCATCTAGATATTCTGTACCATCTTCAGTATATAGATATGCCCCTCGGCCTCGTACAAAACTGATCGCTTGGCGACCATAAGTAGCCATTAAGTGTGATGGTTGATCAGGTTGTATTGGAGCTAGGGTAATATCAGTCATAACGAACTCTGTCTATATGAGGTTTTAAGAAGGGTTTATATAAGCAAAAACTGGCTCTAATGAAAAGTCTCATCAATCATTTATCTAAAATTTCGTCTGCTTTTCGCTACCACTTCGGTTTATACAATAAAATATGAAGATTCAATGCAACTTTAAGTAATCAGGTGGTTTGCAAAGCGATGTAAACACCCCCTATAATGCTGCTAGATTAGTTGAGGATCTATTTATGACTGAACAAGCACGTGATACTGAAGCGTTAATCCGCGATCAAATTGCGAAGCATCCCGTTTTACTTTACATGAAAGGCACTCCACAGTTTCCACAATGTGGTTTCTCTGCACGTGCTGTAGAGGCGCTCAGTCAAATTGGTCGTCCATTTGCATATGTAAATATTTTGGAAAATCCTGATATTCGTGCAATCTTACCAGCAATTGCGAATTGGCCTACATTCCCGCAACTTTGGGTAAATGGCGAACTTATTGGCGGTAGCGATATCATGCTTGAAATGTTCCAAAATGGTGAATTAAAACCATTAGTTGAACAATATAGCGCAGCGCCAGAAGCGTAAATAATAAAAAAGCCAATCAATAGATTGGCTTTTTTATGCTCGCAACTTTAAAAATCGCTCACTCCCACATAGCGGAATAAACCCTCCACACCTAAATCAGATTTTAAAACAATCAGATTCTCATAAGGTGTCGTAGTTAGAGCTTCAAAAATATTCATATTTGGATCTTCGTGTAACTCATCCACACTCTGATTCATGCACTCTTCAAATCGATCTGCAACAAATTCGAATCCCAAATCCATAGCAATAAATAAAGTATGTTCACATGGCTGAACGTATTGCTCTTGTGCCCAGTCAATTATCGCTTGTTTGCAAAATGGGCACTCAATATTCGTAGAGGCATCGTTAAGTTCTATCAATTGATAAGGCATTAGATTTGAAAAGTAGAGAAAAATATAGTGTAGAAGAAATTGATTAATAGTTCTATAGACAACCCATAAACCCAATTAAAACACACACATTAAAATTACAACGTAATTACAGTGTGATTACAAATTTATCTCCAGTAATTAGATAATGAATTTATCTCCTGCTTACAAAAAATTTAGTATAAGAATTATCGTTGCAAAAATAATGATGTAAAATCATGGTTGTTGCAGAAATAGGATATTTTAATGCTCACTGATCTTGATGATTTTTATTGTTTTGCTCTCGTTGTTGAGCATGGTGGCTTTAGTGCTGCTGAGCGTGTAACGGATATACCAAAATCAAAATTAAGTCGTCGTGTGTACAGCTTAGAAGAAAACTTAGGTGTTCGCCTAATCCAACGTAGCTCTCGACATTTTGCCGTTACAGATATTGGAATGGATATTTATAGACATGCTCAAGTCATGATGAATGCTGCACAAGCTGCTCATGATTTGGTTGATCATTTAAGTATTCAACCTAGAGGTGTGGTGAAGGTTAGTGTGCCCGTTGATATTGCTCAAAATCAACTTCCTAAAATCCTACCTGCTTTCTTAAAAAAATATCCTGAAATTCGTTTGCAACTTATGGTCAGTAACCGCCGAGTGGATGTCATTAATGAAGGGATTGATATCGCTTTACGTGTTCGCTCAAAACTAGATGACGATCCAAGTTTAGTTCTTAGACAGTTTGCCCTTATAGAACAAAGTTTATTCGCAAGTCAGGCATATTTAAATGAGTTTGGGGATATAAAAAATCCAGAGCAGCTCAGTGAACACCGCATTTTAAGTTTATCTGAAGAACATCTTGATCAACAATTCATTTTGCATGGACCTGACAATCAACAAAAGAAAGTCAAAGTCAGCCCGATTGTAATGGGCACAAACATACACATGTTGGCTCAATTGGCTAGTCAGAACTGTGGTATCGCCTTATTGCCAGAGAGTGCAGCAGAAGATTTCCTGAAGTCTGGGCAACTTCTACAGATATTGCCAGATTGGAAAGCGCCTCATGGAATATTACATGCTGTATATCCATCACGCCGAGGATTATTACCTGCTGTCCGAGTATTCATTGACTATTTAGTCGAACACCTTTCTGAGCGTTAAAATAAAAAAGTTCGATAAATTATCGAACTTTTTTTATATTTTTTAAATTGCAGGATAATTTCCCACACCTTCGGGCCATGGTGTTAATAGTTCAAAGCCAGTATCTGTTACTGCAACCATATGTTCCCATTGAGCAGATAACGAAAGATCTTGAGTAATGACTGTCCATCCATCATTTAACTCTTTCACTTGCGGCCTACCTGCATTCACCATAGGCTCAATGGTAAAGACCATTCCTTTCTTCAACACCAAACCTTGCCCACGCTGCCCATAGTGCAAAACATTGGGTTGTTCATGATAGACCTTACCAATCCCATGTCCACAGTACTCTCGAACAATACTATAGCCTTCTCGGTGAGCAACCGATTGAATAGCATAACCAATATCACCCAATGTAGCTCCTGGCTTAACTGTATGGATACCAGCAACCATCGCTTCATAAGTTGTATCAACAAGTTTTTTTGCTTGTGGGTTTACATTACCCACAAAATACATGCGGCTCGTATCACCAAAATAACCATCTTTAATTATTGCGACATCAATATTAATAATATCGCCATCTTTTAAGATTTTATTCGGCGATGGTATTCCATGGCAAACAACTTCATTGACTGAAGTGCATATCGTTTTTGTAAAACCGTGATATCCCACATTAGCAGGAATAACTTTTAAATTATTTACAATATAGTCATTACAGAGGTTATCTAAATATTCAGTAGATACGCCTGGTTTAATATAGGCCTCTATCATTTCTAAAACTTGCGCAGCCAAGCGTCCAGAAATTCTTAATTTTTCCAGATCTTGTTCAGTTTTAATGGTAACAGTAGAAGCTCTCATTCAATTCTATCCTCGCAGACAAGAAACATGCCCGTCCCTACAAAACCTAAGGTTATTCAAAATATTTTAGGATGAATATAAGTCAGACCAAAAGCCTAAAATGCTTAAATATTCAGCATTCACAGTAAAAATTTATCTTTTTATTCTTACATATTTTTTATAAAAAGTCAGAACTTAAAAAGAAGTTCTTTTGTCCTTTTAATGCCTTTTCAAGCACATACTTTAACCAAACAATCGCTTATAACACCATATATCGTTTTAACCACCCGAAAAAAAGCTTTTTCACATAAATTAGCGCTTGAACATGATTACTTTTGCTCTAAAATTCCTTCTTTTTTATTCACTTTTAATTTATGCAACATCTTCGCACTGGAGATATTATTGCCTTAGGTTTTATGACCTTTGCCCTTTTTATTGGTGCTGGCAATATTATCTTTCCTCCCATTGTCGCTCAACAAGCTGGTGAACATGTCTGGTTAGCTGCACTAGGCTTCTTGATTACGGCTGTCGGCTTACCTGTAATTACCATTATGGCTCTCTCTCGCATGCAGGGATCCATTGAAATTATTAGTTCTCCCTTAGGTCGAGTAGCAAGCCTGATTTTAACTGTTGTTTGTTACTTATCAGTCGGACCTCTATTTGCTACCCCACGTACAGCTACTGTTTCTTATGAAATTGGTTTTTCCTCTTATTTTGGAAACTCAAGTAGTAGTCTTCTAATCTATAGTGCAATCTATTTTTCATTTGTAACTGTAGTTTCACTCTATCCAAACAAGCTTTTGGATACAGTTGGGCATGTACTTGCACCACTAAAAATTATCGCTTTAGCAATTTTAGGAATTGCAGCGGTCATGATTCCTGCTGGTTACGTTCCTGCACCAATTAATCATTACGTTGCGTCTCCTGTTTCCGAAGGTTTCGTAAATGGCTATCTCACCATGGATACCTTAGGTGCCTTGGTATTTGGTATTGTGATTATTCAAGCGATTTACTCTCGCGGTGTAACCGACAAAAAGCTAGTAACTAAATATGCAATTATTGCCAGTCTCATTTCAGGTGTTGGTCTTACTTTAGTTTATTTAAGCTTGTTCAAATTAGGTTTAGGTAGCCATGAAGTAGCACCAAATGCAGCAAATGGCGCAGTAATTTTACATGCATATGTTCAACATGCTTTTGGAAATATGGGTTCATTATTCTTAACTGGTCTCATCTTTTTAGCATGTATGGTTACAGCAATCGGCTTAACTTGTGCGTGTGGTGAGTACTTTGCTCAGTTAACCAAATTACCATATAAGCTTTTAGTATTTATTTTAGTTGGTTTCTCTTTCATTATTTCTAATCTTGGATTAACTAAACTGATTGCTATATCAGTACCTGTCTTAAGTGCAATCTATCCACCTGCAATTGTGGTGATTATGCTGAGCTTCTTTTGGAAATTTTGGCACAAACCTTCTTTTATTGTCGGTTCAGTAACGAGTATTGCTTTAATTTTCGGTATTATTGATGGTCTTAAAGTTGCAGGTTTCAGCGATTATTTACCTGAATTTTTTCAACATTTACCTCTAAACGAACAAAACTTAGCATGGTTGATCCCATCTTTAGTTGTTCTTGTAATTACCGTAATTATCGACAAAGTTAAATTCAAAAACATTTAATTTAGTGGCTTTTTTTGAAATCGAGTTTTATCCAAACATGATTTTATATATTGAATAAAATGCTGTGTTTACCCAACCAGCATTTTATTTCCACACTAGCTTTTAATGACAAATCAACAATAGATATAATTAATTTTTACTGTAAAATTACACTAAAATAATTTTTAGCTTACTCAGGAAAGAAGAGCAACAATGAAAACTAAATATTACTTAACATTAGCAGATGCAGAGTTTTTAATGGAAGAAGCTCAAAAATACGCAATTGAACACAACTTTAAAGTCAGTATTGCAATTGTTGATGAAACAAGCTCCTTATTACTCATGAAACGTTTAGATGGCGCCTCTCCTTTAAGTTCACATCTATGCTTAGAAAAAGCGAAATGCGCTTCAATATCAGGTAGACCGTCAAAATTTTACGAAGAACTTCTAAAAAGTGGGCGTCTTGGTTTCTTAAGTATGCCTAGTGCTCAAGGGATGTTAGAAGGTGGAATACCGATTATTTATGAAGGTGAAATTTTAGGTGCTATTGGTGTATCAGGTGTTCAATCTTTTGAAGATGCAGAAATTGCTCAACACGCAATTGACACATTTTTTAAAAAGCAAAATAGCTAAAATAAAATGATAGGAAAGAGAAATTATTACACTTTTCACTTAAGTAATCTCTCTTTCCTAAAAGAATAAGTATTTCATACAAAAATATTTAATATTTACTTTTTTAATACCTTAAGCTTTTATAAATATAGAGTTTTTTATAAAACTGCTCAAAAAAATTGCTATTTGCTATTGAATTGTATGAAAAATAGAAGTACAACATTAAACTTAAAACAAATTCTTGACTAAAACATTAGGTTTTAGTACCACCACAAGGAGGGATGGAGATGTTATCATTACATTTCAACAAACAAGTCTTCATTAACACTCTGAACAGCAAAGATTCAGTTGTTTATGGAGTAACGCCGCTTGCTCTTATGCTGACTTTACTGTTTCAAGGTATGATTAAAGGAAATCTGAAGCCCGAATACTTTATGTATGCGATGGTTGTTTCTTTCATATTTTGTCTGTGGGCCTTTGTCGATCATAAGATGCGAAAATTAGCTAAACGACGTCTTAGTCAACAATAATTGTAAGATTAAAAAAATGGATGAGTGATCATCCATTTTTATATACCTAAAAATAAAAAAACTGTTCCCATAACTAAAATAGCTGTAGCTAATAATTCAGCAATAATCAATGCAACCATCATTAAAGACATTAACCATGAAGGTAGGTTAAAACGACCTAACCGATGGGGTTGTTTAAATTGATTTGTCGTGTCCTGTAAGTACCCATGTACGATATAAACTAAAATTGAAAAACTAAAAAACAAGAGGTTTGCTAACACACACCACAAAGTAATATTTTCGCTTAAAACAGTAAAATAACTTAGCACAGCAAGAATTAAACTCGCAGCTGCGTAAAGTAAGCTACTTCGATGAGCAATATCCACATAATAATGTGCACGACTTAATTCCGAACGGCGTATTTGCCAATATTTCCATACCCCTGTTAACATTCCTATCCATAAAAATATGCCACTAAAAACAATCGCTAATTGTACAGCTTTTGGTAAATCCATCTTTTTCCCAATTATTCGTTTTATTAAAATTTAATGAGCTGTATAGCATAAATCCTGACTTTATAGTCACATTTTAATCAAGTATCATTTTAGAACTCATGTAAATTAAAGTCATCAACAAGCTAATCATTACGTAATATTATGGATAACACTTTTGAATCATTTTGGATAACCTGCGAAGATGGTTATCAACTTGCTGCACAATTTTATCCAGCTCAATCAAAAAAATCGGCAAATCCTGTTTTGATTTGCCCAGCCACAGGTATTACCAAAAATTTTTATCATGCTTTTGCTACATGGTTAAGCCAACAAGGTTATGAAGTATTAAGTTTTGATTTCCGTGGAATTGGAGACTCATTGCATGGACCTTTAAAGCAAAGCGATGCAAGTATTAATGATTGGGGAACGCTTGATATTCCTTGTGCAATTGATGCTTTATTAGAAAAAACACAAGCAGAACAAGTAACTCTTCTTGGCCATAGTGCTGGGGGGCAACTATTAGGAATTGTGCCTAATTTTCGCAAAGTAGCAAAAGTTGTTGCGATAGCAGGTTCTACTGGCAACGTAAAAGGTCTTAAAGGTAAAACCAAGTTTTTGGCACCTGTCATGTTTAAGGTTATCTTTCCAATTTCTAGTACTTTAAAAGGTTATGGCGCTACTCAATTTATTGGGATGGGTGAAAACTTGCCTAAAAAAGTTGCTCAACAATGGAGAGAGTTTTGTAGCAACCCAGGCTATGTAAAAAATGCCATAGGTAAAACTGTCTTTCAGGATTTTCATACTGAGATTATTTGCCCGATTACTTCGATTTGGGCAAGTGACGATGAAATTGCCACTCAACATAACGTTGAAGAATTATTAAGTTTATATCCTAATGCATCTACTAAAATGCTAGAGCTAAGCCCTCTAAAACTCGGATATAAATCAATCGGACACATGTTAATGTTTAAAAAATCACATCAAAAGATCTGGCCTCTTTTAGAGCAAGAAATTCAATACTAATTTTCAATTCATCATTTACTTTTTGCCTCTATACCAGTAATCCGGTTTAGAGGTTTTTTTATTATTAAAACACCCTTCTCTTTTATAAAATAATCTTATTAAATTTATAGTTATCATAAGATAAGTAAAACATATCCGACATTCACTTCTTTGTATTAAAAACGAGCATTTTTTTACGTAAATACGTCGATATAGCTTTAAAGTTCTGCTATGGTAATTTATCTGAAGCTGTTGTTTAAAAACGGTTAAACTAACCTATTTTAATACAAACAGCTTCTTTTTTTCTGTTTTAGCTAAAGCCAAAGAAATTGTTCAAGGATAATTATGCTAGCACTAGAGCCTCAACATATTCATATGAATCAACATGCTGTTGATAAACAACATGCATTACAGTGTCTAGTAGATATATTAGTGAAAGATGGGTTGGTTACTCCTGACTATATAACAGGACTTATCAACCGTGAACAGCAAAGTGCGACCTATTTAGGTCAGGGAATTGCAATTCCCCATGGGACGCCTCAGTCACGAGAATTTATTTTAAAAACTGGTATTCGTTTAGCCCATTTTCCAGAAGGAATAATATGGGATGGGGAAAATACGATTTATTTAGCTGTTGTTATTGCAGCAAAATCTGATGAACATTTACAAGTATTACAAATATTAACTAGAGCGTTAATGCAGGATGTAAGTGAACAAGTAAAAAATGCATCAAAACCTGAGCAAATTATTGAACTATTACAAGCTCAACCATTATCTTTAACACTACATGAAAATTTAATTCAAACTGAAATTGAAGCTCAAGATATTGAAGATTTGTTTTGGGCAGCAACTCAAGTACTAAAAAAACAGAATTTCGTAAAATGTGGTTTCTTAAGTTCTTTAGCTCCAGAGCAAGTCATTCAGTTGCAAGACCAGATCTGGTCTGTTTCTAGTAATCAGTTTGTGCAACAACCAGCTATTAGTATTGTAAAACCACGTCATCCTTTAGATGTAAACGGGCAGAAACTAAATACTTTAGTCTGTGTTGCTGCAAATGATCAGTTAGATAGCCAAAGATTTAATAGGCTGATTGATATTTTATTTAATCCAGAACAAGTTGCTCAATTAGATCAAACCCAAGCACCAAATGAAATTGCTAAAATTATTGGTGCGGAAGTGATTCCCGATTGGCCAAACCGCTCAGTTGTATTGGCCAATGCACATGGATTACATGCCAGACCCGCGACTCATTTAGTGAACTTAACAAAAACTTTTCAAGGCGATATTCAAGTTGCAGTAGATGAAGGTAGTTTTGTTTCAGCTAAGAGTTTGACTCGCTTATTGGCTTTAGGATGTAAACGAGGTCAAACTTTACGTTTCATTGCAGAACCAGGAACAGATGCAGTAGAAGCTTTAGATAAAGTGATTTTGGCAGTACAACAAGGCTTAGGGGAAGAAATTGAACCGCTACTCTCTTCCGATACCAAAGAAGACCAAAAACTTCAAACAGTAATATCATTACCAAAAACATTGAGTACAAATACCGGGATTCCGGCTTCTAGTGGTTTAGCTTTTGGCCCAGTGCATGTCATTAAACCTAAAGTTTACCAATATGAACGTATGGGTTTAAGTGTTAAAGCTGAGAAAGAGAAACTTGATATTGCTCTTCATGCAGTTAAAAATAATATTCACCAAGTGATTGCGAAATCTGAAGCTTCTGAAATTAAGCAAATATTCCAAGCACATTTAGAAATGTTGGATGACCCCGATCTTATTAATGGTGTTTATCAAAAGATTAACTTAAACCTTTCTGCCCCTGCTTCTTGGCATGAACATATTGAAGCAGCAGCTAAAGAGCAAGCGGCTTTACCAGACCGTTTACTCGCTGAGCGTGCTACAGACTTACGTGATATTGGTGATCGAGTTTTGGCTCAACTCTGTGGTGAAGTTATCATCGAAGAACCTAAAGAGCCTTATATCCTAATTATGTATGATGTGGGACCAAGTGATGTGGCTCGCCTCAATAAAGATCGTGTTGCTGGTATTTTAACAGCTGTTGGCGGTGCTAGTGCCCATAGTGCTATTGTTGCGCGTGCTTTAGGTATTCCTGCAATTGTTGGTGCTAGTGATCAAGTATTAGATATTGAGCAGAAAAGCTCTCTTCTAATTAATGGAGACACGGGAGCTTTCGTTTTAGATCCAACTACTCAACAAATTGAACACGCAAAACAAGAACGTGAGCTTCAACAAAAAATTCGTGAAGAAGCTGAACGCCACTGCCAAGAACCTGCGATTACTCTAGATCAACATCAGATCGAAATTGCAGCCAATTTAGGAAAAGTTCAAGCCACAGCCCACGCAGTAGAATGTGGCGCGGAAGCAATTGGCCTGCTTAGAACAGAGCTGGTTTTTATGGCTCATAGTAGCGCCCCAAATGAGGCAGCCCAAGAAGCAGATTATCGGGTTGTCTTAGATGCACTTGCTGGTCGTCCTCTCGTAGTACGCACTTTAGATGTAGGAGGCGATAAACCTCTGCCTTACCTACCAATTGCAGAAGAAGAAAATCCGTTTTTAGGACTAAGAGGTATTCGCTTAACCTTAAGACGGCCAGAGCTATTGCGTCAACAGCTTACTGCTTTGCTTAAAGCCGCAGATGATCGCCCTTTAAGAATCATGTTCCCAATGATTGGCCGTGTAGAAGAATGGCGTGCTGCTAAATCAATTCTTGATGAAGTAAAAGCTGCATATACATGTGCGAACTTACAAGTTGGCATTATGATAGAAGTTCCTTCTGCCGCATTACTTGCCCCTATTCTTGCTCAAGAAGTGGACTTTTTCAGTATTGGAACAAATGACTTAACTCAATATACCTTAGCCATTGACCGTGGCCATCCTATCCTCTCTGCTGAAGCAGATGGTCTGCATCCAAGTATTTTACAATTGATTGATCAAACAATAAAAGCTGCACACAAACATGGCAAATGGGTAGGAGTATGCGGTGAACTAGCGGCTGATCCAAAAGCTGTGCCTATTCTTATGGGATTAGGTGTAGATGAACTCAGCATGTCCCCGAATAGTATTCCCTTGGTAAAAGCGCAGATTCGTACACTAGACTACAGCCAAGCTCAAATACTTGCACAGCGCGCACTTGAATGTGATAGCGCCCCTGCTGTACGTCAGTTATCCGAACAAGAACTGTAAAGATTAGGAATGGTAATGGCTAAAATTTTAACAATTACTTTAAATCCTGCAATTGATGTCACGATACAACTCAATGAGTTGCAGATAGGTGAAGTAAATCGCCAAGAATCTGTAGAGATTCATGCTGCTGGAAAAGGGCTTAATGTTGCACAAGTTTTAAAAGATTTAGGACATGATGTTATTGTTTCCGGTTTTCTAGGAAATAGTAATCGACAGATTTTTGATACACATTTTGAGCAAGTTCAATTTCAATCTGAATTTATTTATATTGAGGGTGAAACGCGCCAAAATATAAAAATTGCTGAACATTCCGGCCGTATGACCGATTTAAATGGAAAAGGATTTTTAGTATCTGAACTGGATAAAAAGAACCTATTCCAAAAAATTGAAATGATTTTGCCGCAAGTAGAAGTCGTTGCTATTGCTGGTAGCCTTCCACAAGGTTTTGGTATTGATGAGTTTCAGAAGCTTATTAAGCTGATTCAAAAACATGGTAAAAAAGTTGCCCTTGATACAAGTGGTAAAGCGTTAGTGGCTGCAATTGAATGCCAACCATGGATGATTAAACCAAACACCGATGAGTTAATAGAAAGCTATCAGCTTCCTGCCACAACCTATATCCAGCAAAAAGAGCTTTTTAAAAATTTAGCTAAAATTGAGCATGTCGTTATTTCGATGGGTGAAGACGGTGTAAACTGGCTACATGAAACACATCCACTACATGCCCAAGCCCCTAAAGTGATCGTTAAAAGTACCGTTGGTGCGGGCGACTCTCTTTTAGCCGGCATGATTCACGGCTTAATAAATAACTTCTCTGCCGAAGAAACATTGAAAACGGCTACGGCAATTGCGAGCCATGCTGTAACACAAATTGGCTTTCGTATTCCAAATGCTGAAATGCTAAACCAATTAAAAGCCCAAACTACAATCAATTCATTGAGTGAATCTGATGCCAACTGCTAAACATTTATTATTTGTCATTAATAGTCCGCAACAGCAAGTCAATGCTTTGATTTTAGCTCGAAAGCTTGCACAGGTAGCATCCCAACAGGGTTACGAAAATAATATAATTTCGCTCGATGAATTCGAAGAAAATCAAAACTTTGATCAAATCATTGTTATTGGACAACGTCCGAAAAATCTTAATATTTTTGGTACACACCCTTTATCTTTAATTAGCATTGAAGAAATCAAAAATGATGCTCATTCAGCTTTCCAAGCTGGCTTAGATCATTTAAAGCCAGCTCAAGATTGGCAGAGTGATAATACGCCATCGCCAAATAAAGCGACTAAATTTGTTGCAATCACTGCGTGCCCTACAGGTGTTGCTCATACCTTTATGGCTGCTGAAGCATTACAACAAGGTGCAGAAAAACTTGGTTATGATATTGAAGTAGAAACACAAGGTTCCGTTGGTGCAAAAAATATTTTATCAGCCCAAGCTATTGCTGAAGCGGACATCGTGATTCTTGCTACTGATATTGAAGTTAATACAGACCGTTTTGTGGGCAAGCGTGTTTACCGATGCGGTACTGGTTTTGCATTAAAGCAAACAGATAAAGCTTTTGCTGAAGCGATTAGTAATGCACAAGTTTTAGATCAAGGTAAGCAACAAACATCAGCAGAGAACAAGGATAAAACCGAAAAAGTTGGCGTATATAAACATCTCTTAACAGGTGTTTCTTATATGTTACCTATGGTGGTGGCTGGTGGTCTTCTAATTGCCCTATCCCTATGCTTTGGCTTAAATGCTGCTGAGCAAGCCGGAAGTTTACCAGCCATATTAAAACAAATTGGGGCCGCTGCATTTATGCTCATGGTCCCGATGTTATCGGGTTATATTGCCTACTCCATTGCTGATCGCCCTGGCCTCGCACCTGGCTTAATCGGCGGCTTACTCGCCTCTCAATTACAAGCAGGCTTTTTAGGCGGCATCGTTTCAGGTTTCCTTGCGGGCTATATCGCACTTTTTATTGCAAAAAAACTCAAACTTCCTACTAGTCTAGAAGCACTTAAACCGATTTTAATTATTCCTTTGTTAGGAACATTATTTGTCGGCCTTATTATGTTCTATGTGGTTGGACAGCCTGTAGCACATATTTTCGAGCTCATGAAAGACTTCCTGAATAATATGGGTACAACAAATGCTGTGTTAATGGGAATTATATTAGCAAGCATGATGTGTATCGATTTAGGTGGCCCAATCAATAAGGCAGCCTACGCTTTTACTGTGGGATTGCTTACAACAAATACCTATATGCCTATGGCAGCAACAATGGCGGGTGGTATGGTCCCTGCTATTGGTATGGCTATTGCGACTTTCGTGGCTAAAAATAAATTTAGTACAGGAGAGAAAGATGCCGGAAAAGCCGCTTTTGTACTAGGTTTATGTTTTATTTCAGAAGGTGCAATTCCTTTTGCAGCAAAAGACCCAATGCGCGTTATTCCGACTTGTATTTTAGGTGGTGCAGTAACTGGCGCACTTGTTGCACTATTCCACTGCGAGTTAGTTACTCCTCACGGCGGTGTATTTGTTCTTTTAATTCCAAATGCAATTAATCATGCTTGGTTATATCTTGCTGCAATTGCTGCTGGCAGTATTGTTACAGGAATAAGCTATGCAATTGTTAAGAAAAAAGTAGAAGAAAAAATTGTAACCATTTCATAATTTAAAAAGGGAGAATTAATATTCTCCCTTTTTTTTAATTAAATACTATTCAACAATCTGTTTTAGTAGTGCTTATATCATTTAATCTGAGTAGCTCTTGCCATAATCTGTACTGGCACTTCTTCTATCAACATTACAGTTAAAGTTGGGTCTTTTTTTGGGGATTTAGTAGATGAACGGCATACTGCCTGAGTAAAAATTGTTAAAAATATAATTTATAGACAAAAAAACTAAATTTATAACGCTAATCATTCAACTAGTTTTTTTAATTTTATATAAAATAATCAATAAATTACCCAAAAAACCCATTTTATTTTGCTAAATAATAGATGATTCATGTTAAATGTATGGTAAATTTCATTAATAATAAAATAAATTAAAACATTGATATTTATAAATATTTTTTATTTAAATATCTTGATTTTTCATAGTTATGACTTTAGAGACAAAAACTATCTCGTTCAATGCCACGGTCAAATCATAATTTTTTTTCTACGATGCGTTTGCAAGCCAATATCGTTTAATTAACGATCAAGCAAGCCTAGATGCAATCTTGTATATCTGTTCAAAGATTTTAAGGAATTAATGACTATGACTTATCAAGTCACATTAATTTTCAACAAACTTTGACTATAGAAGAAAAGTATTTGTAGTTTGTGCAAAGTATAGGGATGTTTATCAAGACAAGGGGAACTAAACCATGTCATTGTTAAATTTAGCTATATAAATTTTGCTCAGCAAGTAAAGTCCTGATATAACTTGCTTGATGAAACTATATTTTTCAACTATTAAAGATAGTTCACCAGAAATGCGATCCACCAAGGTATGGGGAAAAGTCAATGACAAAGAAGTATGCGCGTTTTTTACCTACAACAGAATCTTTTACTCTTGAAGATTTTCCATATTATTGGATTACTCAAGTACATGCTCAGTATGTACAAAATATTGATAATGCTTTAAAAAAATATGGTTTAGATAACTCACGTAGACGCATTATGTTGGCTTTAAGCAGTAAGCCCCATGCGAGTGTTTCTGAACTTTCAGATATGATTATTTCAAAAATGTCGACAACGACTAAAATTGTCTATCGCTTAAAAGATGAAGGTTTGGTTGAAACTTATTCTTGTCAGACCGATGGTCGAATCACCCGCGTGGTACTTACAGAAAAAGGTACTGAAATGATCAATAAGATTAATGATCTAACCAGTGTAGTACTCGAGCAATCATTCGAAGGTATCACCCCATTGCAATTAGAAAAAATGATGGAAAGTTTAAAATTACTTTTAAAAAATCTTTCCCGTTAAAAATGGAATAGATCTTTTACTCGTCAGTAATACCTAAGCTCTCTTCAGGAGAGCTTTTTCTATTTTAATGCCTCGTCTAAGCATTGATAGAAACAATACCCTACATAAAATAATCAATTAACTTCACATCTGTTGACTTGAGCTCTTAACTCCAGTAGAAATTCTCTTTCAATAACTGAATAGCAAATTTTTGAAAATGGCTAAAAGAAAATACAAAAGTGACAAGTTTCAAGTGCGCCGTATTAACCGTCAATGGTGGGTACTTGAAAAAGACCTCGAATCAAACTGCTATTTAAAACATGAACAAGTGGCAACGAAAACCTTAGCAAACAACTATGCAGATGATTATATTGAACAATACTATATGAATCTTTACATTCAACAAGAGTTGAAAAAACCTGAAACTGTATAAAAAAGCCATTTGGCTTTTTTTTATTTTTAATAGTTTAAAATTATAAAATCAAAAATTAGGAATAAAAAAAAACCTACATCTTGGGGAAAATGTAGGCTATAAAATGCACAAAAAGGAAATATATATCCTTCTTGATGAAAAGAATTTTACGATAATATAAGCCTTTATTTTATATTACTTTTGTAAACTTAATGGTGGTTATTGTATTTATCTAGAATTTTTTAAACCTGCCCCTCTTTATATATTGTGGTTAAAATTTGTTTTATTAAAATTTTAACCACAACAATTTACTTTGCATCATTTTTATAATTTATTTTCATTAGTTTTATTAAGATAGGTTTCTAAAGACAATTATAAGTTTCTGTTTTAATAAGTTTTTTACAAAAATAAGCATAAATCTTTTTTTTAACTTAACACAGATAAAAATCAATAAATAACAAAAACATAAATTAAATATTAAGTATATAATATATTTAACACCTCAATTTTAGTTCAAAAAAAAGACAGGTGAAAATTATTTATTGCTGTTTTGATTACTACAGAAAGATTACAATAATGACTTATAAATAGATTAACCCCATACAATCTTTCTAGGCATGTTATGACTTCAATGTCGAACAACACCCAAAAGCATTTTATTGTTGAGCAAATTCCACTACCGACTTGGGTGAGTGATGAAAATGGCTTGATATTATATTGCAATGTAGAGTGTACAGAATATTGGCAGGATACTTTTTCTCCATTACCTCAGCAATGGTTAGATTTTATATCTCCTGTCGATTTAGATGAAGTCAAAAATAGATGGCTCGAAGCAATTCGCCTGCAAAAAAGAATAGAATTAAAATGTCGACTTTTACAAAGTGGCAATCAATATAGATGGTGCAAACTTTCTATTCAAGCCTCCAAATATCGCGGCTCTTCTTTATCCAGTGAATGGTATGTCAGCTTTTTAGATATTGACCACGATATTCAAGAACAACAAAACTTGCAAAAGAATATTGAAATACAAAATCAAATGTTAGACATCAGTGTTGATTGCATTAAAGTATTAAATGTTGATGGCACAGTTTCTCATATGAATAAATCAGGATGCCTCGCTTTAGGCGTTCCTGTTGATGAAACAGAATTTGGAATGAAATGGCTTGAGCTTTTACCACCTCATATTCGTAAACGTGGACGCGTCGCTTTAAAAAAAGCCCTTCAAGGCAAAGTTGCCAGATTTGCTGGAATGAGCTGTTTACCAGATCAGGACCCCGAATATTGGGATAATATGCTGACCCCGATTCATCGGGAAAATGGTGAAATCGGACAAATACTTTGTGTATCTCGTAACGTTACTCAACAGCATTTGACAGAAAATCAGCTTAGAAATATGAGTGAAAGAGATGACCTAACCGGATTATGTAATCGGCGCTCATTTAAATTTCAACTTAAACGTACCCTTGCATATTCAAAAGATAGTCAAACAAGTGTGGGTTTACTATTAATTGATCTTGATCATTTTAAGCATATTAATGACACTTTAGGGCATAGCGCAGGTGATCATCTTTTAAAAGTTTTATCCAAACGCTTTAGTCATTGTGTTGATGATGAAAGATGCTTTGTCGCAAGACTAGGTGGAGATGAGTTTGCGGTTATTATTAATAACCTTAAATCTGAAAATGATGTTCGTGACCTAGCAGCCATTTTACTTCAGCAGTTAAATCAACCTATCACCTATTTAGGTAATGTTCTCAATGGTGGTATGAGTATTGGTTGTGCCATTTATCCTCAAGATGCCGTAGACCAGTCAGGTTTACTCAGTTGTGCGGATATGGCATTGCATGACTTAAAAGCGCGTGGTCGTGGTGGTATTCGCATGTATGATCCATGCATGATGCAAATGACCGAAACAGTCGCATCTCAACTTAATTTAGCACGCCAGCTTATTCGCCATCATACCATCCAGCCCTACTACCAACCCAAAGTAGATTTAAGAACTCATCGTGTTGTAGGTTTTGAAGCTCTATTACGATGGCATACTACTTCAGCCCAAAGAGGTTACCCTGCACAAATTGCAGAGGCTTTTAAAGATTATAATTTAGCGAGTAAGATCGGTGAAACTATGCAACATCAAGTTTTACGTGACATCGCAAAATGGATAGATCTTGGTATTAAACCTCTTCCTGTTTCGCTCAATGCTGCACCAGTTGAGTTCTTAAGAGACAACTATGCTGAAAAGCTTTTGAAAAAGATCAATCAATTTCAAATACCGACACATTATATTGAAGTAGAAGTCACCGAACATATGCTTGGCGACCGAGGTTCAGAATATGTGATCCGGGCACTTAATAAATTAAAACAGCATGGAGTCCACATTGCACTAGACGACTTTGGTACTGGTTTTTCGTCGTTAACCCATATTCGCGATTATCCAATTGACAGCTTAAAAGTAGATTGTAGTTTTATACAAAAGATGCAACATGACCCATCAATTTATGCGATTGTCCAAGCCATTGGTTTACTCGCTCCAAATTTATCACTGGGGCTCATTGCAGAAGGAATTGAAACTCCAGAACAAGAAGAACTACTTCGACAATTTGGATATAGTATAGGTCAAGGATTCTTGTTTGAGTCCGCTATAGATGCCAATCAAGTCATTTCAATACTAAAACAGAATCAACCCTACTTAGAAAGTCATTACAATGCTTTAAGATAAAATCTTTAATAAACTTTCTCGCTTCTATTCATACTAAAAATAAACAATAACTTTTTAAAATTTGTTCATAATATAAGCATAAAGATAATAAGTCGGTGTTTTGACACCATACATTGTCATAGGACAATAAGGAGCAATATATGAGTTATCACCATATCTTGGTTCCAGTCGATGGTTCTCCTACTTCACTCATTGCTGTTAATCATGCAGCAGCACTTGCTAAAGCCTTCGGTAGTAAAGTGACTCTAGTATATGCGCTTACTATAGATCCTTTCATTTCTGTAGAATTCATTGATAGTACAGAATTAGCACAGGATTATTTTAATAAAGCTAGAGCATCGATTCAGGGTATTTTAGACCAAGCGAAAGAACAATTTAGCCAACATGGAATTTATGTTGAGACAAAAATTGTTGAGGGTCAAACAATCCACACAGAAATTATTAAAGCAGCTACCGAGCTCAAAGCAGACTTGTTAGTCATTGGTTCTCATGGTCGAAAAGGGTTTAAAAAGTTCTTCTTAGGAAGTGTGACTCAAGCTCTTTTAGGAGAAATTCATTTACCGGTATTAGTCGTAACTGAATAGTTTTTCTGAAGCTAAAAAAACCGATCTTATGTAGATCGGTTTTTTAATAGCCTGTTTTACTGAGCTTTATATGTAAATCTAATCAGAGATCCTGGATTTTCTAATGTATTCGTTACAGAGCCATCATCTTTTTGGACATTTCCGGAAGTATCAGTCAATACATATAAAACATTCCCATCTGGACTGGCAATCACGTCACGATAACGGTTATTGCTCTTAAACATCGGCACAGCATCATCATAAGTAGCACTGTAAGTTGGATCCAGCTTAATACGGAAAATAACACCGCGCTTTAAAGATGGAACCAATAATGTATTTTCCCAACCAGAAATTGCTTTTTTGCCTCCCTTATAGACATAAGCAGATGATGGCGCAACTGTTGGCCAGCAAATGTAGGCCATATCCCCACAGGTAGGGTCATTATAGTTATAGGTATCTTGGACGGTATATAAAGTTTTTAACGGTGGTACAAAGTTTTTACCAGTCCATTCAGACTCTTTCATCACAGGTACACCTGCCGCTACTTTTACTCCATTTTGCCCTAAATCTTTAATTTGTGACTTATTGGTTGCTGCCGAATAATTTGCATAAGCATAACCGCTGTCATCTTTGTAACCTGCTACATTTGGCCAACCATAGTTACCACCTTTAACAATGAGATTAATTTCATCGTCAGAGTTTGGACCTTGTTCAGATTGCAACAGTTTACCATTTGGAGTAAATGCCAAGCCCTGTGGATTACGATGACCGAGCGTATAAATATGGCTAATTACACCGTTAAAGCTTGGATTATCTTTTGGAATACTTCCATCCAGATTTAAGCGTAATACTTTACCCATATAGGTATGATAGTCTTTGCCGCTCAGTTCCTGTTGAGTCGGCGTATGTTGTGCTTGATTTGGCAAGAATAAATAAGCCAGTTGGTTACGCCCCTGATCACCAATCGTATAGTAAATCTTTTGGTCTGGACCAATCACAAGACGACCCGACTGATGGTCTTTCGATGAAGGTAATCCTGCTAATAAATCTACTGGTTTCTCAAGAGTATCAGTTGCCTTGTTATAGGTATATCGACGGATAATAGTTTGATTTGGTAATTCTTTATCTGTAGATTTCGGATTTTTAAATGTACCTGAAACATAGATATAAGGATTATTTTTAAAGTCAGGATGAAAGGCAAAACCCAATAAACCGTTTTGTCCATCAGCATCATTTACAATCTCAGGAACCTGAAAAACTGTTTTTACACTGCCTGATTCAGGGTTAACTCTTAGAATCTTGCCTGTTGCCCGCTCTGTTAACCAAATTTGATTATCAGGTCCCCACAACAAAGCATGCGGCTTATTTAAATTAGATAAAATAACTTTCTTGTCAAAGTTTTCTGTTTTTGCTTTTGCAAATTGAGCGGGAGTAAGAGGGACATCAGCAAATGCTGAATTGAGTGTAAGTAGCTGAGCAGCACCTAATAAAGTAATTTTAGCCAATAAATGTTTATTCATATGTCCACCTTATAAATTGTCAAAATTTTCCGAGAATTTTTAAACCGTTAATAAAGGGTTTGTAGGAGTTCTCTATATGATTTGTATTATGATGAATAACGAATCTATTAAAATCTAAATTTCTGAAAGGCTCTGTTGCATAAAAGTAGCTATTAAAAAGAGATAAACACTCTCACTAAGCCTTTTTAAGATGAGTAACTTAATGCTAATTTTGATCTATTTTTATACGTGCTCAATTAATTTTATATCTTAATATTTTTTTGAAATGGTCATCTAAAGTTAGCGCAACATCGCTATTAACCATGAATGCAGATCAGTATCCTTTCTTAAAACAATTTCATAAACCCAATGATAAAAAACATTCAATTATAAAGTTTTTGCTACGCTAATTTCCTAAGCTCAGGTTAGTCAACCTTAAAAACTTATGCTATTCTTCGGCCACTTTTTAAAGCCTCAAATTCTCTATTCCCATGACACTTACGCCACCTTAAGTTTATTTACCCTTACCCATTGTAAATAACTCATCACTGTTTAGTGATGTGGTGTAGTCGCTTGTGTTGATATATCACATCACTAGCGTTTTCAAAATTTAGAACTATAGGCTATCCCCCTCATGTTAACGAATGTCCGAGAACAATGGTTCTCTAATGTCCGTGCAGATATTCTTTCTGGTCTTGTTGTTGGTCTTGCTTTAATTCCTGAAGCAATTGCATTTTCAATTATTGCGGGTGTAGACCCGAAAGTTGGGTTATATGCGTCTTTTTGTATTGCAGTCATTATTTCATTTGTAGGCGGTCGCCCCGCTATGATTTCGGCAGCTACGGGTGCCATGGCTCTAGTCATGACTACACTGGTAAAGGACCATGGGCTTCAATACCTATTTGCAGCAACTGTTTTAACTGGTGCCATACAGATCTTAGCTGGATATTTCAAACTCGCCAAACTCATGCGTTTTGTTTCCAAATCAGTCGTTATTGGGTTTGTTAATGCCCTAGCCATACTCATTTTTATAGCCCAACTACCAGAATTGGTAAACATGACGTGGCATGTCTACTTATTGGTAGCAATTGGTTTAGCAATTATTTACCTATTCCCCTATATACCCAAAATTGGAAAGTTTTTTCCTTCCCCTCTTATTTGTATTGTCGTCGTTACACTACTCGCCATTTTTCTAGGTATTGATGTTCGAACGGTTGGTGATATGGGTTCATTACCAGATACCTTACCTATATTTTTAATTCCAGATATTCCTTTTAATTTAGAAACACTGCTTATTATTCTTCCCTATTCATTAGCCCTTGCTGCTGTTGGTTTACTTGAGTCAATGATGACAGCAACAATTGTTGATGAAATGACGGATACACCAAGCGATAAGTTTCAAGAGTGTAAAGGTCAAGGGATTGCCAATATTGCCTCAGGCTTTATGGGAGGAATGGCCGGTTGTGCCATGATTGGTCAATCCATGATTAATGTAAAATCGGGTGGTCGCACACGCCTATCTACATTTTGTGCAGGAATATTTTTACTGATTTTAGTTGTATTCTTAAGTGATTGGCTAAAAGTAATTCCAATGGCCGCTCTTGTTGCTGTCATGATTATGGTGTCAATCAGTACTTTTGAATGGAAGTCGCTTATTCACTTTAAAGCGAATCCTAAAAGTAGCAATGTCGTTATGATTGCAACTGTCATTGTTGTTGTGGCTACCCATAACCTAGCACTAGGCGTATTAACCGGTGTTTTACTTTCCGCGTTGTTCTTAGCCAATAAACTTGAAAATGATATTCATGTAAATACATCCTTTGAAGGTGAAACGCGTGTGTATGATTTAAGAGGACAAATATTTTTTAGTTCTTCTGAAAAGTTTATGCAAGGGTTTAACTTTAAGGAAGATGTAAAAGAAGTCATTATTGATCTTACACACTCACATATTTGGGATGTAACTTCAGTAGCAATGCTTGATTCGGCCATCAATAAATTTCAAAAAAATGGCATAAAAGTTACTGTACGCGGCTTAAATGAAGCCAGTTCAATCATGATTGATAAATATGGTACTCACGCTAAAATTTAAAAAAGGTCCTTCGGGACCTTTTTACGATCTACAGATTAAATTTTTTATTAAGGAGATTTATACAACAAACGATTTGGACTACCAGATGGATTTTTTATCACATTGCTACTTGCTTGATTTAAAAGATTAGTAGAGATGGTTTGTGGCGTCGCAGTGGGTGTACTTTGCAGCATTTCAGCAACGACACCTGCAACATGTGGCGTAGCCATCGATGTTCCATTTAGAACTTTAGTAGCCGTATTACTGCCTATCCAAGAAGAATTAATTTGGCTTCCCGGTGCAAAGATATCAACACAGCTTCCATAATTAGAATAACTTGCGCGCATATCAGTACTATCTGTAGCAGCAACTGTAAGTGCTTTACTTACTCTTGCAGGTGATGCACTGCAAGCATCAGTATTTGAGTTTCCAGCAGCCACCACCATGACATAACCATTATTAAATAAATTTTCAACTGCACTATCTAAAGAGGTACTCGCATCTCCACCTAATGACATATTCACAACTGCTGGTTTTTTACCATTTTTTAATATCCAATCTAAACCAGCAATCACATTACTAGATGCACCAGAGCCATCACATCCTAAAATCCGAATTGGAACCAAATTTACATTCTTAGCAACACCATAAGTACTTCCACCAACCGTTCCGGCAACATGAGTACCATGCCCATTACAGTCAGTTGTACCATTCCCATCAGATATTGCCGTATACCCACTTAATACCCGCCCAGAAAATTGTTGATGGCTAGACAATATACCTGTGTCAACAATATAAGCTGTCGTACCAGAACCCGTCTGTAAATATGAATAAGCAGAATTTAAAGGTAAAGCTTTTTGGTCAATACGATCTAGTCCCCAATCCGGATTACTCTGCGTAGTGGCATCAATTTTCATGACTGTATCGTTTTCTATAGAAAGTACTTGCGGATTTTTTTTCATTGCTTCGACAAAAGCAGTGGCCGCTGTCTCGGGTAAATAAATTGCGAAACCCTGAAGTACAGTGTCATATGACTGTAAGACCTTAGCACCATGTTGCTTAGCAATATTTTGGGCAAAATCTATAGATGGTCCAGCATCTTTATTGAGAATAACAATATATTGGTTTTTAATAATTCCCTTTGCTTGAGAAGAATCTAGTAAAGAACTGGTTGTGTTTGGTGCTGCATGGACTAGATTGACGGCGGCCATTGTTAAGAAAGCAGCCGATACTTGGCAAAACTTCATGAAAAATCTCCATATCTTTTATTCATACATCGTTGTTATGATTTGTACTGTCGTTATATTTAAGAATTAAAACATTTTTGGTAAGAAATTTTGCTTGAACTCCCTTGCATCAAAACTAAATCATATTTTCATAAAACTTTGTTTTATACAACGCTAGTATCTTTTTTAGATCAAAAATGTGAACCAATTCTAAAAATTAGAGAATTATAGGTTTGGGTTTAAAGATTAATTATTATTCTTACCTATAAAATTTCAAGAAGGATCTACAATATAAAAATATATAATCATTACCAATAATATAAAAGTAGAAAGTGCAAGATAGGTACCAACTGTATTAAAACTTCGCAAAAATTTCCAGATATCCATAAAAACATAACAAAACAATTATTTATAAAAATTATTTCAGAATTTAAATAAATCAGCAATCAGAAGAGATTTACAATTTTTTTAACTATAAAGGTTCAGTATTAAATACGTAAAAAAATATTACTTAAAAAAATAAAAATAAAATAAAATAAAATAAAATAAAATAAAATAAAATAAAATAAAATAAATATATTATACAATTATAAATTATTCGTGATTTTTAGTTCAGGCAATTCCAATTTTTGTCCCGCTAAATGATGTTTACAATTAAGAGAATATTCAATAAAACCTTCTTCTATAAAATAATGACAACGCCAATGATACTTATGCTCGGATTAAATGTTGGTTTTTCAAGGCTACCGTTAAAGAACCACTGATTCCCATTAGAAAAGGGGTGCTCTACCGGAATATAGTGGAAATGCCCACAAGCTGGACACATATGTACATACATCCCACCTTCAAAATATTGTACTTTCATAAAGGCTCCTTTTTAAATAAAAAAGCCAACCCATATGAGCCGACTAAATCTATCCACGTAAGAACACTACCTATTATTTAATTATTCGTTATAGTTTTCTCTTTTTTGTTTTTCTGCTTTTACTTTAACCAAGAGATATTACAGATTGATGAAGATTTTTTTAATTATGTTTTACATAAATTTTATTATGAAATGATTTTATAAGCACACATTTAAAAAACTATAGATTCTAAATAAGTTCTAAAATCATAATAAATAACTATTATATTTTACTTTTAATTAAAAAATAAAAAAGTCCGTATCTTGGGAAGCTACGGACTTAAAAACTCATCTAAACAACAGCTAAACATTTTGTCGCTTAGTGAGAAAGCACTATCTTTTTAATCTAATTAAGTTCTATATTCAGGTCAAGAACAACTCGCACTTTCTGTAAAAATCAGGGTAAGTTGTGATTTATCTCACATTTATCTTATGATCGGCTTAGGTTAAGAATTTTATAAAACAATATGGCATATATTATTTTTCAAATACTTAACTTAATATATGCCTAAAATAATACTCTAAAATCGTATAATGATTAATGTGAGGAATAAGTGAAAAAGATACTAACCTCTGTTCTTGATCTTTTTTACTTTCAAAATAGTTTTGGCTTTGCCATTTCAATTCTTCGAGTTCAAGTTCTCCACATAAAATTGTGCACGGGATATCAATCCGCTCTTTATGATGAATAGGGCTATATTTCAAAATATCTTCTTTTGTCAAATTCAGCGCATGATTTAAATGAGTCTTTTGTATTGGCTCTAAATCATAAATTCCACTTAATAAGACCATCTCAGATATGAAAAATTAGGCATAAAAATTGAGGCAATTGTTGAAATTAAACTTACACAATTAACCGAAAACGATCACAACTTTTTTTAAGCCAGATCAAAAATTTTGATGAAGTCATTAATGCTTATATTATTACAGGCAAATCTAATTATGTTTTGCACGTTGCGACTAAAGATTTAAATTCGTTTTCCCATTTTGTCATTAATACCTTAAACAAAATTAAAGGTGTCGTCAGTATTAATTCCAAAATCATTTTACAGAAGATTGTGCAGAAACCGCTAACCTTCTTATGAAAAAGATATCGTTTATTAAAGAGTTATTCTATGATTGAAACTGAACGTCTAATCCTAAGACAATGGAAAGAAAGTGACTTTGAACCTTTTATCAAAATGGGCCTAGATCAAGACGTCATGCAATTTTTCCCAAGCCTTCTAACACCTCAAGAAAGTCTTAACTTAATCCAGAAAATTTCACGTCTCATTGATGAAAATGGTTGGGGCTTTTGGGCAGTAGAGTTAAAAGAAAGCCATCAATTTATCGGATTTATTGGTTTACACAACCAACCTGAACAATTTGATTTTTCTCCATGTGTCGAAATTGGTTGGAGACTTGCAAAAGAATTCTGGAAACAAGGTTATGCTACCGAAGGAGCAAAAGCAGTTTTAGACTATGCTTTTAATGTACTCAATTTAGATAAAATCGTTTCGTTCACAGCTACTCTTAATAAACCATCTCAAGCTGTAATGGAAAGGCTTAGAATGCAGAGAGTTAAAAACTTCGATCACCCGAAAATCCCTCCCCATCACCAATTAAGACCACATGTTCTTTATGAAATATCTTGTGAAAGAAATACCTAGTCATCAAAATCATAACCAACAGAGGTTGAAAACTCCCAATATTTATTGATTTTATTTGCTATTTCTTCTTTCTCCATACTGGTGAGCACATAGAAGAGTTTAGCCTCTTTATTTTTTCTTAAGATTAATAAATTATAGTAATCATATTCAGGACCATTAAGTCCTAAATTAGGCTGCCACTCACCTTCATTTATTTGAGTTTCACAGTGTTTCTCAGCTTTATAGTGCCATTCCAATTTATAAGTATCGAGGCCATCAGCAGCATTAATAACTATGCCATCATTGGCTCCTCCAATAAATCCAATTTTCATTGCCTTCTCTAAATTCTTATTAGGATAATTTTCAATATAGCGCTAATTGAGTATTCTTCAATTTATATATTGTTTATCAAAAAGTATCGTATGTAAGCAAAAATAACGATCATTAATATGGTTCACATAAACGTACAGCACGATTTAAATATCTAATTTATAAAATCCAATCCATTCCTTTTTACTTTAACTAAAAGAAAAATCTTTTCTCCTCAAAACCATTTCATTACTCTTTTTTTTATGCAAAATTACGCGGTACTTCTAGACTAACTACTGTCCATGCCAGCTATAATATTATGTACAAACTTTTGTACAATTTTTTGTTTGTTGCATGAATTACTTTGTTGAGCTTTGAATTTCTTTGAATGCAACAAAACACTCATAAATTATTATTTTTTAAAGGTTATATGACAAAATCATTTGAAAAATTGTGCTTTGAATACCTTTGGAGATTTTTGACGCATGTCTAAGATTGTAATGTTTGATATGGATGGAACACTATTAGATCTTGCCTTCGATGACTTCATTTGGAATGAATGTCTTCCTGAACGACATGCGAAAATACATCAAACTCCACTCGCCGAGAGCAAAAAAAAGCTATATCAGTTTTATCAATCACATCGGCACACTCTTGTTTGGTATTCATCAACCTATTGGACTAAAACAGTAGGCGTTGATGTACTCAAATTACAACAAGAATTTCAATCTAAAATCCAAGCTCGCTCGGACTGTTTTGAGCTTCTACAACAACTTAAAGAACTGGAATACACCTGTTGGCTAGTGACTAATGCTGACCGCGCTAGCTTACGCTTAAAACTCGATAATATTGCAATCGAACATTTTTTTGACGTAATCATATCAAGCGAACAAGTTGGTTATGCCAAAGAAAATATTAATTTTTGGAAAGAACTCCAGCGACTACACCCCTTCAATTCAGATGAAACAATTTTTATTGACGATACGACCCCGGTATTAAAAACAGCAGAAAAATTTGGTATTAAACACTTGTTTACTATCTCACAGCCCTCAAGTCTAAAGGGTATAAGACAGCTTCAGGAACTAGAATATAAAGCACTAGATCGACTTACAGAGTTGCTGTCTATATTGAATCAAATTAATAGAAAGGATAACGATGTCAAAATTGCGTGAAGACGATGCTGTAGAGACCATGCGTGTTGACAAATGGCTATGGGTTGCTCGTTTTTTTAAAACTCGTTCAATTGCTAAAGCAGCAATCGAAGGAGGTAAAGTACATCACAATAATGAACGTGTAAAAGTTTCCAAAGAAATTCGAGTGGGAATGGAGCTTATTATTCAGCAAGGGTTTGATAAAAAAACTATTGTAATAAAAGCGCTTTCCAATACACGTGGCCCAGCGCCAGTTGCACAGCAACTTTATGAAGAAACCGAAGTGAGTATTGCTAGACGGGAGTTGATTGCATCCCAACGAAAATTGCATAATCTAGCTCGACCTGACCATAGACCGGGTAAAAAGGATCGTCGACAAATTATTCGGTTTAAACAGGAGAATGATCAAAATTGGTCATACGATGATGAATAAAAACGTCGAGTTGTGTCGCACACACACATACAACACATAGAAGCTATAGAAAAAATCTGTCACTATTAACCCAGTGAAACAAGTTGAGATTCAATGCATCCACTTGGGTTAAACGTGATGAACATAGAGTATTGAGGTTTTTGAGATGGATGAGAATAAAAGCAAAGCATTACAAGCCGCGCTAAGTCAAATTGAGAAACAATTTGGCAAAAATACGGTGATGCGTCTCGGTGACAACACTGTTCAAGCTGTTGAAGCTGTATCTACAGGCTCTTTGACTTTAGATATTGCATTGGGGATTGGCGGTTTACCAAAAGGCCGTATTGTCGAGATTTATGGTCCAGAATCTTCTGGTAAAACCACAATGACTCTACAAGCGATTGCACAATGTCAAAAAGCTGGCGGTACTTGTGCATTTATCGATGCAGAGCATGCATTAGATCCACAATATGCACGTAAACTCGGTGTGGACATTGATAACCTGCTTGTATCACAGCCTGATAACGGTGAACAAGCTCTCGAAATTGCGGATATGCTAGTTCGTTCTGGCGCAATTGATATGATTGTTGTCGACTCAGTCGCTGCTCTTACCCCTAAAGCAGAAATTGAAGGTGAGATGGGTGACTCTCATATGGGCTTACAAGCTCGCTTAATGAGTCAGGCACTTCGTAAAATTACTGGTAATGCTAAACGCTCAAACTGTATGGTTATTTTCATTAACCAGATTCGTATGAAGATTGGGGTAATGTTTGGTAGCCCTGAAACCACGACTGGTGGTAACGCATTGAAGTTCTACGCTTCTGTACGTTTAGATATTCGCCGTATTGGTCAAGTAAAAGAAGGCGATGAAATCGTCGGCTCTGAAACTCGAGTTAAAGTTGTTAAAAACAAAATGGCTCCTCCTTTCAGAGAGGCTCTTTTCCAAATTCTCTATGGTAAAGGCACAAACCAGCTAGGCGAACTTGTAGATTTAGCTGTACAGCAAGATATCGTACAAAAAGCAGGTGCTTGGTATTCATATCAAGGTAATAAAATTGGTCAAGGTAAGAACAATGTTATTCGCCACTTTGAAGAGAACCCTCAAATGGCTGGAGAGATTGAACGTAATATCCGTGAACAACTGTTAACAACAGGTACTAATACTGCTCAAGTTGAAGATGAAGAAGAAGCTGATCTTTTATTAGAATCTTAATTATTCATAAGCCTTAAAACGCCCTTCGGGGCGTTTTTTTACAAGGGAATCCTAATATGTTCAAAAGAACAGAAGAACAGCCTCAACAACGAGCTCCGCTTACTGGCCAGCGTTTACGCTCGTATGCATTTGCTTTACTAACTCGTCGGGATTATTCCAAAGCAGAGCTTACTGAAAAATTGACTCGTTATGCTCAGAATCCAGAAGAGGTTAAGCAACTCGTTGAAGAGCTTTCTGAACAAAATTATCAAAGTGATCAACGTGTTGCTGAACAAATGCTTGCTAGCCAAATTCGTAAAGGTAGAGGACCAAAACGCATTCAACAAGCTTTAAAAACTAAACAACTTGAAAATGATTTAATTGCAGATGAAATTCATGATATTGATTGGGTAGAGCAAGCATATGAGCTCAAAGTGAAAAAATTTGGTGAAGAAGTAGAAAAAGATCCAAAGCTTAAAGCAAAACAAATTAGATTTTTACAATATAGAGGATTTGATTTAGATGTAATTATTAAAGCAGTCCAACGGAGAGTGGACTAATAGAAATGGTGGCAGCCCCACTAGCAAAACTTCGGCACATCATAGATCTGCTACCGTTGCTACCTTCCGGTCCTGGCGGGGTTCACAGAGTACAATTGCGAAGCCACCAGCAGGGCTACCATTGCCAGACAAAGTATAGAGATTTTTAAAAGAGTTGCAAGCCTTCTTCCTAGTTTTAAGCAAGTTTATGTTTCGATTGATTAATTCATCAGCAAAAATACATAACTTTTTATACTTCCCTCTCCCTTATTCTTTTTTGTATCTTATTTTGGATAAAATATGCTTGAAGATTGTAAACTATTCTTGCATTTATATTGTTAGCTGTTTTAATTGCATTAACCAATTAAAACCTTAGTTAGATAGTTAAGTGAATAGTTTATATATTCCTTTCTCAAGTTGGCTTTTACATAAAATTATGGACCTATACTCATGCGATTGATGAAGCATTCTTTATTATTTATTGCCTTAATGAGCACTACCTCTCTCTATGCCAACATTCCAATTGAGTCTCGCGGTTTAAGCCAAAGCGGTGGCAGTCCAACTAACACGTCTTCTAATAATGTTTCGGTACCTAGTAATTTAAACTGGGAATTAATGCAAAAAAACCAACAATTAGAGAATGATATACGTAGCTTACGTGGGCAATTAGAAGAGCAATCAAACGATATTGAACAATTGAAAAAAGATTTATCTAATCGTTATACTGACCTAGATCAACGCTTAGAGCTACTTAATCAGAAAGTTGATCCGGAAAGTGCGTCCTCAGATAATCCTGCAAACAGTGATACTCCAGCTTCAGCAAGCACAGAAACCTCCACAGTAGATAATAAAGTAGTAAATGCCACTCCTACAAGCAGCTCTTCTACCACGCCTCCACCACAACCAGAAGCGTCTCAACCACCAGCACAAAATCAATCAAACCCAGTAGAGCTTGAAAAGGCAGCTTACACTGTAGCTTTAGACGCCTATAAGCAAGGTGGCGCAAAAAAAGCCATCGCTCCAATGCAAAACTTTATTAAAAATCATCCAAATAGTGTTTATACGGGAAATGCTTACTTTTGGTTAGCTGAATTTAATTTAGCAACTGATCCGGTAAACTACAATGAGGCAAAAAAGAACTACAATGTAGTAGCAACTCGATATCCAAATTCGAGTAAAGCTCCTCGTGCCCTGTATCAACTCTATAGCATTGTTAAAGATGTCGATAAAAATCCAGCCTCAGCAAACCAATATAAAACTAAAATTCTAAATCAGTATCCAAAATCTGAAGAAGCCAAATTTTTTAATAAATAATAATTTTAAGCAAAAAAAAGACACTGCATATTGCAGTGTCTTTTTTTAATATATTGTCTTAGCGCACAATGCCACGTTCTGACTGTTCAACAGAGTCAATTAATAATTGAGCTTCAGGAACATTCGGAAGAATATCATTTTTAATCTGCTCAACAGCTTGAACAGAGGTAAGGCCTGATTTAAAAATTAACTTATAAGCCTCTCTGAGACCTTGAATTGTATTTTTAGACCAACCCTTTCTACGCATTCCTTCGATATTAATACCAAATGCATGGGCTGGATTACCAGAAGCCATAACGTAAGCTGGTACATCCTTTAAAATTAGTGATGCTCCACCCACCATACTGTAAGAATCGATTTTACAGAATTGATGAATGCCAGAATTACCACCAATAATGATGTGATCACCTATATGTACGTGTCCGGCAACACCGACATTATTCGCGAAAATATTATGATCACCAACAATACAATCATGTGCAATATGCGTATTAACCATCAATAGGTTATGACTTCCTATTTTAGTTAAAGCATTATCTTGCACAGTTCCTCTATGTAAACTGCAATGCTCACGAATTAAATTATGATCACCAATCTCTAACCAAGTTTCTTCACCTTGATATTTCAAGTCTTGGCAAACTTCACCAACACTTGCGAACTGGAAAATCTCATTATTTTGACCAATTTTGGTAAAACCACCCACTACTACATGTGAATGTAGCTTAGTACCCGCACCAATCGTCACATTTGGACCGATAACGCAATAAGGTCCTATCTGGACATCTGGAGCAATCACTGCAGATGGATCAATAATGGCCGTAGAATGAATTAAGTCGTGATTGCTCATGCCTGCTCTGTTTTTTGGTGTGAAATCATAATTTCAGCGGTTGTTGCTACAATACCGTCAACGGTAGCCGTACAGTTATATTTGTAGATACCGCGTTTTTGCATTACTAATTCAGATTTTAATACAAGTTGGTCACCGGCAACTACTTGTTTTTTAAATCTAACTCTTTCCGCACCAGCAAAGAGGAATAAAGAACCAGGTTTTGGCGTTTCATTGTTCATGATAAACCCTAGAACGCCTGAAACTTGAGCTAATGCTTCTACAATTAGAACACCAGGCATAATTGGATATTCTGGGAAATGTCCCTGTAGGAACTCTTCATTGATAGACACATTTTTATAGCCAACAATACTATTGTCAGTAACTTCAGTCACACGATCAACCAATAAGAATGGGTAACGATGCGGCAAATATTGACGAATCGTTTGAATCTGCATTGGTAATTCAGGGATGGCAAATTTAGGTGTAGTTGACTCGGTCATAATATTCTATTTACGCAAATTAAAGGTTGATTCAAGAGACTCTATTTGAGCTTGTATATGATCAAGTCGTTTAGTGATTTGGGTCAATGGCACATCTGCTAATTGTCGCAAGCGTACAATTGTCTTTTTCCAATGACTATTTTCAAACAATCCAATTCCTGAAGAGTAAGTTCCAGCTTCAGAAATATTTTTTGTGACCATTGACATTCCTGTCAAAGTCACATTATCGGTAATAGAAAGGTGCCCTGATACACCGCAAGCCCCTGCTAGAATACAGTTTTTGCCAATTTTAACACTACCAGCAATTCCGCATTTAGCAGCGATAGCTGTATTTGAACCAATATGAACGTTATGCGCGATTTGCACAAGGTTATCAATAATTACCCCATCTTCCAAAATTGTGTTGTCGAGTGCGCCTCGATCAATACTACAATTTGAACCAATGCGAACATCGTTACCAATAATAACTGAACCCAATTGAGCAATGCGATGCCACTTCCCTTGATATGGCGCAAAGCCAAAGCCTTCACTACCAATTACAGTACTTGCGTGAACTCGCACACGATCAGATAATTTAGATTCACCAGTAATGGTGACATGAGCATCAATGAAACAATCTTTTCCAATTTCCACATTATCATCCAGTCGAGTATGAGACTGAATAATCGTATTATCGCCTACCACACAATTTTCGCCAATGACGACGTAATGACCAATATATGCTGTTTCGGAAATGATCGCAGAAGGATGAATTTGAGCTGTACTTTCTATACCTACCGATGTGATTTTTTTATCAAAAACATGAGTAAGTATGGCAAAAGCTAAATAGGGATTATCAACAATAATAAAATTTTGTTTGTCAGTAAGCTGTTCTTTAATAAGGCTTGTAACAATGTACGCACCCGCACGGCTAGCCTTTGCTTGATCAATATACTTTTCGCCATTCACGAAAGCAATTTGATGAATTTCAGCATTTTCTAAACTTGCTAAGTTTATAAAATGAAGACTACCCGTACCTACTAGCTCACCATTTACGAGGTGAGCTAGTTCATCTAAACGATAATGTTGCACTTTCATTAATTTATTTCATTGAATTAACCTTTTGTATCATTTTATCAGTTAAATCATATTTAGCGTCATAGGCAACGGTTGAATTTTTATTCAAAATGAAGTCAAGATTATTTTCTTTTCGTAATTGTTCAGCTGCTTGCTTCACACGACTCTCAAAAGTTGAGTTCATTCCTTGCAAACTAGTCTGAACTTTAGACTGCAAACCTTGTTGAGTCGAATTAAATTCGTTAAGTTTTGTCTGATATTGCGCTTGGAGCTTTTTAATATCATCTTCTTTCATCTTTTGCCCTTGAGTTTGGGCTTGACGCTGAAGGCCTTCTAATTCTTTACCCAATTGCTCAAGACGAGTTGTTGTAGGCTTAACTGATTGATTTAAACTTGCGTTTTGTTGTTTCAAATAAGCACTGCTTTCAACAACTTTAGCAAGATCAATAACACCATAACCCGCAGCGTTAGTCATAGCAGAAACTGTCAGACCTAGTCCTAACATTAATATATTTAATTTTTTCATTTAAGTTTGTGTCCTTATTTCATGTTTAGTCAAGTCGTACTTAGAAAGTACGACCGATTTCAAACTGGATCTCTTTAGTTTCATCACCAGGCTTATCATTTAGAGGGAATGCATAGCTAAGAGATAATGGTCCGATCATGGTGATCCATGTAAAGCCAACACCTACGCTATAACGCATATTGCCTAAATCGAAACCGTAGTTATCTTCACAGTATTTTTTAGCATCTGCTATTTGCTGACCATTCATAATCATAGAATAAGAACCAACGTCGCACTTAGTATCAAATACTTGACCACCTTCAGCAAAAATGACTGGTCTCACTTGACGAGTCCAGTCGCCTTTGAAAGGTAATGGTAAAGCTAACTCAGTACCAAATTGTACTAAAGCATTACCCCCCACTTCTTCTGGAGAACCGTCATTTTGATTGGTTTCTTGTAAATTTACACTTGCATACTTAGGACCCAAGGTACTGTTATCATAACCACGAACAGAACCATAACCACCTGCATAGAAGTTTTTATAGAATGGTAAATCATTACCATAGCCAAGTTTACCGTAACCACGTAATACGAAACCAGTATTACTAATTGGCCAGAATGCTTGTGCATCATAAGTTGCTTTTTGATAGTCAACATCACTACCTGGCAAACCAATTTCAAGACCTACACGATGCGACATCCCTGATGTTGGGAAAATTGGACGGTTTAATGTATTATATGACCAGCCTAGATTTAAGTTGTAAGTAAAGAACTCACCCTCAAAGGCATTATCATAACTAATCGGCGTTACCTTACACTTAATTTCGATAACATTACCCTGATCATCTTTTACTGGCTCTTGTTGATCTAATGGACAATAAGTATCTTTACCAGTTGCCTTACCACCATTTGCCAATAAGTAGTCACGTACATACGTAGATACATATGCACCAGTAGTTACCTTAGTATTATCAATACCTAATGATGCACTTAAACTTTGATTTTCATCAATTGGATAGCCAAAACTTAAACTACCACCGAAACTATCGGTAACATAGTTATTAACGTTATAGTCATCATTTAGTTTTGTTTTACGATAGTAAACGTTATAACCGCGGCTTACCCCATCAATTGTAAAGTAAGGATCAGTAACGCTTAAGTTGTAGTAATCTTGAGTTTCTGAACGAGATAAATCGATCGCAACACGGTTACCCGTTCCCATAAAGTTAGTTTGACTCAGACCTGCTTGGAATGTGATACCACCACTTTGTGAGTAACCCACAGCTAATGTTGTAGTTCCCGAATGTTGTTCTTCAACATTTACGTTTAAATCCACCTGATCTGGTGAGTTTGGAATACGAGCCGGTTTAATATCAACAGTCTTGAAAAACCCTGTACGCTCTAAACGAACCTTAGACAAATCAATTTTTTCATTACTGGCTAAAGCGCCTTCCATTTGACGCATTTCACGACGTAATACTTCATCGGCAGTTTTACTGTTACCTGTAAAGTTAATACGACGTACAGTAACTTGCTGACCTGGGTTTACATAGTAATTTAAGTCAACAACACCTGTTTCATTATTAATTTGCGGAACAATATTCACATCTGCAAAGTAATAACCAGCATTACCGTATTTACGCAATAATAATTGCTTAACAGCATTCACTTTTTCTTGTGAATAAGTATCGCCATCTTTATAGATTTTTAAAGCTTGTAATTCTTCAGGTTTATAAAGTGCATCACCTAAAAACTTGGTTTGACCAAATTTAAACTGACTGCCTTCCTCTACAGCAACTTCAATAAAGATGTTCTTTTTATCTTCACTAATATTAAGCTGTGAGTTATTGATATGGAAATTGATATAACCTTTATTGAGATACATCGCACGCAAAGCTTCAAGGCTCGCTGCCATTTTCTCTCTAGCATAGCGGTCATTACGCGTTACAACAGAAGCCCAACCACTTTCTTTAACTGCAAAGGCTTGTTTAATTTCGCTGTCTTTAAAAACAGTATTACCAATAATATTGATATTAAAAACTTTAGCGGCTGTACCTTCATTAAAATTTAATTTAAGTTCAACACGGTTATTTGGACGAGCGATCGTATCAACGGTTACATCAGCATCGTAACGACCCTGCTGGGTATATTGCTGCTCTAATTCAGTTTCAATTGTTTGCAAAGCCGATTTTTTGAAAACTTCGCCTTCAGCAATTCCCATTTTTTTGAGGCCTTGTTCCAATGCCTCTTTAGGAATAAGTTTATTACCCTTAAATTCAAGCTTTGAAATAATTGGGCGCTCTACGACATTAAAAACTAAAGTATCGTTATCTCTTGATGCTTTAATATCGTCAAAAAGTCCAGTGGCATACAATGTTCGAATTGCTTCTGCGATCATCGGTTCATTAACGCGATCGCCACTGTTGATTGGCAACATAGTATAAACATTTGCAGGAGTAAGACGGACCAACCCATCTACGCGAATATCTCGAACAACGAAATCATCAGCTGCATATGCTTGTTGTACCGCCGCCATAGCGCTAACAAGTGCCAAAGGCATTAAAAAATGTGTGTGCCGCATGCCAGTTTTTTCCAGTAAGTTATAAGTCCATATACGTTTACAAACGCATAAAATCATTAAATAAAGCCAAAAGCATCATACTACCGAGCAGTACCATACCAATTTTTAGACCAAACATTTGTATTTGTTCAGAAACAGGCTTCCCTCGAATAGCTTCAATAATGTAATAAACCAGATGTCCACCATCTAGCATTGGAATTGGTAATAAATTTAGAATTCCAAGACTTACGCTCATTAAAGCCATAAATGAGATAAAAGTCTGCCATCCCATTTCTGCACTTTGTCCCGCTACTTTCGCGATTGTAATTGGTCCAGAAAGATTCTCTAAACCAATTAAACCCTTAACCATTTTTACTATTGAACTCAATATCATGCTAGAGATCTGACCAGTTTTATCTAGTGACATCTCGAAAGCTTGTATTGGAGTATATTGAATTGTTTGCTTATATTCGTCAGGAATTGTAATTTTTCCTGCATCACTTTTCACGCCCAAAACACCGCTCACTTGCCCCATGTTATCCCGTTTTCCTTGAGGCATGACTTGCAAATGAACTAATTGACCATTACGCAAAACATCAATATTAAGTAATTTTTCTGGAGAATGTTGTACTACCTCTACAACATCAAACCAGTCTTTCATTGCTTGACCATTAATTGAAACAATACGATCACCTACTTTCATTCCTTGACGAATTGCAGCTCCATCTTGAGTCAACTCAGTCACAACAGCTGGAATAACAGGACGATATGGTAAAAAACCTAACACATCTAAAGCTGATTCATTCTGGTTTTTTAAGAAATCTTTAATCGGTAAAACAATATTTTTTTCAGTACCTGCACGGTCTACATCAATATTTACATTACCAGTTTCACCTACACGATCAATCAAGGCAAAATTAAGCTTTTCCCAAGTTTGCGTTTCTTTTCCATCAACCGCAATAATCTTGTCACCTACTTGCATTTGTGCAGTGGCTGCTGGTGAGTTTGGTATGACTTTACCAACTCTAGTGTTTAGTTGTTCTTGTGCTGGTAAAAATAAGATCCAGAAAAGTAAGACAGCAAAAATCAAGTTAATTAAAGGGCCAGCTGCAACAATTGCTATACGTTTCCATGGTTTTTGGCGGTTAAATGCATAAGGTAAATCCTGCTCTGCAACATTACCTTCACGCTCATCGAGCATTTTGACATAACCGCCCAATGGTAAAGCTGAAAGCTGGTATTTGATTCCAGATTTTTTTGATGTCCATTTGAGTAAGGTAGGTCCAAAACCAATGGAATATACTAAAACCTTAACACCTAGTTTTCGTGCCACCCAGTAATGGCCGAACTCATGGATTGCAATTAAAGGACCAAGTAAAAGAGCTGCTGCTGCAATCATAAATAATGCGCTCATTTCAGCCTCCTATACTTGATATATATTGCTGTGCTACGTGTCGTGCTATTTCATCTTTATCTAAAATGCACTCAATATTTTCAGCAACTGAATTTTCCAATTTTTGCAAAGTATGTTCTACCACTTGTGGAATATTTGTAAATCCAATTTGTTCCTTTAAAAATGCAGCAACAGCAACTTCATTTGCGGCATTTAAAATAGTAGGTGCCAAACCTCCCTCACGCATTGCTTGACGTGCCAAATCAAGTGCTGGGAATTTTTGAATATCTGGCGCTTGAAAATTAAGCTGAGAATACTCAAACAAATTTAAAGCAGGAACATTAGTCTGTAAACGCTCAGGCCATGCTAGAGCATGCGCAATTGGCGTACACATATCTGGATTACCCATTTGTGCTAATGTTGAACCATCAACATATTGCACCATAGAATGAATAATACTTTGTGGGTGAACAACAACTGTAACAAAATGTTCAGATATTGAAAACAAATGGCATGCCTCAATCAACTCTAACCCTTTATTCATAAGAGTAGCCGAGTCAACTGAGATTTTCTGCCCCATAGACCAATTAGGATGCTTACAGGCTTGCTGAGGAGTAACTTCTTTTAATTGCTCTAAAGAATGGTTTAAAAAAGGGCCGCCAGAGGCTGTCAATAAAATTCTAGATACGCCCTGCTGTGGCTGCCCATTTCTTTCGGCTTCTAAATAATTATGAGGTAATGACTGAAAAATAGCGTTGTGTTCAGAATCTACTGGCAATAACAAGGCCTGATGATCACGTGCTGCTTGCATCATGATTTCACCAGACATAACCAAAGCTTCTTTATTCGCTAATAATACCCGCTTGCCAGCTTTTACAGCAGCCAGAGTGGGCAACAAACCTGCGGCACCAACAATTGCAGCCATAACCACATCAACATCTGGATGAGAAGCAATACTTACCAGACCATCTTGACCAACCAGAATTTCAATATTTTGTAACTTATTATCTGCAAATAGAGCTGTTAATTCGGCAACTTTTTGCTCTGGAACAACCACAACCTTTGGTTGGAACTGTTTACAAATTTCAACCAACTCAGAAATTCGGCTATGAGCTGAAACTGCAAACACTGAATACTTATCAGGATGTTGATTTAAAATTTTTAAGGTACTTTGACCAATGGAACCGGTTACACCTAATATGCAAACAGATTGTGTCATCTATAAATCTACACCAATAAGTTTTAATATATACATTCCCGTTGCAAAGATCGGGGCTGCAGCAAGTAAAGAGTCAATACGATCTAAAACACCACCATGACCAGGTAGAACACGGCCAGAATCTTTAATACCGGCACGACGTTTAATCATTGATTCAAATAAGTCACCCAAAACTGAACCAAATACTGTAATTAATGACAATATAAGAAACAGAATTTGCTGAATTAAAGTTAAGTTTAGATAATGATATTGCACAACCAACATTATTACTACGGTCGTAATAACACCACCGTACAAACCTTCCACTGATTTGTTAGGGCTTACAGTCGGAGCTAGCTTTCTTTTTCCAAATTTGCGACCAACAAAGTAAGCACCACTATCTGCGCCCCATACGAGCAAGAACAGATACATTAACCACCATGGTGAACTTTGCCATACTACAAAAATTGACGTTACCGCAGCGCAGACTAAAATTATGCCAATCACATACAAAGTCGCGTTATACCAGCCATCAAATTCGGGAAATGACTTAACCCAATATACACTTACAATCCAAGTCAAAATTGAAGCAGACCACAAAAGTAATGCAATATCATGGAAAAATAGGGCAACACCTGAAACAAATGCAACAAGCAGACCGTAGCACCAAGCTTTGGGTTTAACAGCATTTGCAGTTTCGCGAGGCATTAATTTATACCATTCATACCCCGCAACCCCTGCTGCAACAATCATAAGAACCAACATTGGATAATGTGATTGCGTAGCAAACATACAGCCTAAAACAACTGCAACAAGTACCAATGCGGTAACAATCCGCTCTAACATTATAAATTCTCTATTTTCTCTTGCTGAATTTGTTCAGATGTTTTGCCAAAACGACGTTCACGCCCAGAAAAAACATTCAAGGCATGATCGAACTCTTTTACTGTAAATTCTGGCCATAAAGTATCCGTAAAATACAGTTCCGCATAAGCTGCTTGCCATAACAAGAAATTAGATATGCGATAATCTCCGCCTGTACGGATTAATAGGTCCACAGCCGGCAGATCGTTTAGACTGACATATTTTTCGAACAAATCAACATTTATTTGATCAGCACCAAATTCACCACGGGCAACTGCTTGAGCAACCTGTTTTGCTGCATTTGCAATGTCCCACATCCCACCATAGCTGATCGCAATAGTTAGAGTCATAGTGTCATGGTGTGCTGTCTGTTGCTCTGCATCTTCCATTAAGGCAACTAAGTGTGAAGATAATCGAGAACGATCACCGATAAAACGTAAAGCAATATTAAATTTCTTCATGCGAGGTATTTGCTCATGAATACTTTCTTCCAGAAGCTTCATAAGCAGATCGACTTCATACTGCGGTCGACTCCAATTTTCACTTGAAAATGCAAAAACAGTTAAAGCACGAATACCAGTTTTTTTACAATGTTCAACGATAGGATCGAGAACATTTTTACCCTCCCGATGCCCATCACCTTTTTGCATTTGATTTTTTTTTGCAAAGCGGTTGTTGCCATCCATAATGATGGCAACATGCTTGGGAAGATGATACTCTTCAGAATCGGTCATAAAAATTAGACCTTCATCAATTCTGCTTCTTTCGCTGCAAGACGTTTGTCTACTTCTGCAACATATTTGTCAGTAATTTTCTGAATATCATCACCTGCACGGCGTTCATCATCTTCAGAAATTTCTTTTTCTTTTAGCAATGCTTTGATATCACCCAATACATCACGGCGAATATTACGAATCGCAACTTTTGCATTTTCAGCTTCATTACGCGCAACTTTTTGCATATCACGACGCGTTTCTTCAGTTAATGCCGGTAAAGGTACACGAATTGCATCTGCTGTAATCGGGTTTAAACCAAGATCACTTTCACGGATTGCCTTATCAATAGCTGAAACCATTGTACGCTCAAATGGCTGAACAACAAGTGTACGTGAGTCTTCGATACCCACGTTTGCTACTTGATTTAAAGGCACATCAGAACCGTAGTAAGGAACCATCACACCATTTAAGATTGATGGGTGTGCACGGCCGGTACGAACTTTAGCAAACCCTAGTTCCAAAGACTCTAGAGTTTTTAACATACGCTGTTCGCTGTCTTTTTTCAGATCGTTAATCATATGATCTACCTTACTTATTTATTCAAAGATATATTTAACAAATTTAATTTAGCGCTAGTATAAAGAGCTTTAGGTAACACGTACATTATTTAGTAACGCGCGTCCCTTCTTTTTCACCCATTACTACTGACAATAACGCACCTGATTTATTCATATCAAAAACTTGTAATGGCACATTATGGTCTCGACATAAACAAATAGCAGTCAAATCCATAACACCAAGTTTTTCATCTAACACCTGATCAAAGGTTAAATGATCGTATTTAACAGCGTCTTCAAATTTACTTGGATCTTTATTATAAACGCCATCTACTTTAGTCGCTTTTAAAATCAAATTCGCTTCAATTTCAATTCCGCGTAAACATGCCGCTGTATCCGTTGTAAAGAATGGATTTCCTGTACCCGCAACGAAAACACAAACTTCACCTTGGCTCAAATGACGAATAGCATCACGACTTGAATAAGACTCTACTACCGTACCAATTGGCAATGCAGACATAAGACGAGTTCTGATATTACGACGAACTAGAGCATCACGCATAGCTAAGCCATTCATTACAGTTGCAAGCATACCCATTTGATCGCCTGTTACACGACCAACTAGGCCATCTTTTTGCAACTGACTACCACGGTACAAATTACCGCCACCCACAACGATACCCACTTGTACACCCAAGCCAACCAAGTGTGCAATTGAAAGAGACATATGATCTAAAACTTGAGCATCAATACCCATGTCTTTATTACCTGACAATGCCTCACCAGATAATTTTAATAGAATACGTGAATAACGAGGGCTAATTGTTTCCGCCATGACTTTGCTCCAAAACCTCTTAAACTGAATGCTCTTTAATATATTTCGATTAAACCGATTTAATTTTAATTAACTTTGCAAATAAATCGTATTCATCCGCATCGGTAATTTCGACTTCCAACATATCGCCCGGTTGAATAGTGTTCTTATCGATATCTTCTACAAACACATTACCGTCAATTTCCGGAGCATCAGCATAAGAACGTGCAACGGCAACAGGATATTCATCTTCTAAACTATCGACCAAAACAGTCATCGTTTGACCAATACGTTTTTGCAATCTAGCAGCAGAAATTTCTTGCTGGACTTGCATAAAGCGCTCGTAACGATCTTGTTTAATTTCTTCTGGTACATGATCTGGCAAATCATTTGCCGTTGCACCTTCTACTGGCGAATAGGTAAAACAACCCACACGATCAAGTTGAGCTTCAACTAACCAATCAAGCAACAGCTGGAAATCTTCTTCAGTTTCACCCGGGAAACCGACCACGAAAGTAGAGCGGATCACAAGATCAGGACATTTTTCACGCCACAACTTAATTTTTTCTAGTGTATTTTCACTGTGAGCCGGACGCTTCATTAATTTAAGAATACGTGGGCTTGCGTGTTGGAATGGAATATCTAGATATGGCAGGATTTTACCTTGTGCCATTAAATCAATTACCGCATCCACATGTGGATATGGATAAACATAGTGTAAACGCACCCAGATGCCAAGTTGGCCTAGAGCTTCACACATGTCGAAGAATTTTGTCTTAACAGGCTGACCATTCCAGAAGTCAAGTTTGTACTTGGTGTCTACGCCATAAGCTGATGTATCTTGAGAAATAACCAAGATTTCTTTAACACCCGCTCTTTTAAGCGCAGCTGCTTCTTCTAATACACTACCGACTGGACGAGAAACCAAGTCACCACGCATACTTGGGATAATACAGAAGGTACAACGATGGTTACATCCTTCAGATATTTTTAAGTAAGCATAATGCTTTGGTGTTAAGCGAATTCCCTGTTCAGGAACCAAGTCAATAAACGGATTATGTTTAGGTGGTGCTGGTACATATTCATGTACAGCTTCCATCACATCTTGATAAGCTGCCGCACCAGTAACCTTTAAAACGTTTGGATGCATTTGACGAATTTTATCTTCGTCTTTACCTAAGCATCCAGTAACGATCACTCGACCATTTTCACTCATGGCCTCGCCAATTGCATCTAGCGACTCTTGTACCGCAGATTCAATAAAACCACAGGTATTAACAACTACTAAATCAGCACCATCATAATCTGATGCAACTTGATAACCTTCAGTCTTTAACTGAGTTAAAATTCGTTCAGAATCTACCAATGCCTTAGGACAACCTAAAGAAACAAAACCGACTTTGGGGGTCTTCATGAATCTGCGCTCCACTTGAATGCGCGTATTGTATGTCTTTTCTTGTCTCAAGCATAGGTGGAAAGCCTACTCTTTGTGTAATGCACCAAAATACAACCAACATTTGCACCAAAACTCACCTTTGCACCAATTTAGATCATGTTATTATCTAGACTTGAGCCATCCGCTTTGATCAAAAGATATAAAGAACGATTTCAGCGCGTTTTTAAGTACCTTAAAACTTTAAAATAACCCATAAACAAAGTTGGCGTATATTTTGCATCGTTCATGTTCTATAACGGTGAAAATCCGATAACCAATGAAGATGCCATTGCGCTATTTTAAGACAGGAACGATTCGCTAATGGATCAACACAACCCTATCGACTATCGCCTATTGGTAGACAATTTAACTACTGCGATTTTATTAATCGATAGTAACTTGAACATTTTTTATTTAAATTCAGCCTGTGAAGCACTATTTGACATTAGTTTGCTCCGTGCTTCAGGACAGCCCGTTTTAAACTTGCTTCATGCCCCTGACGATACTTTTAATACGCATGAAGCTTTATTGAACACCATAAAAACCGGACAACCCTATACGCGTCGAGAAGCTGTCATTAATGTCAACTTTAAAGACCTTCATGTGGATTACACAGTTTCTCAATTAAATGCAGGTAAAAGCTACCATCCATTACTGTTGATCGAACTTAACCCAATTGATCGCATGTTAAAGATTTCAAAAGAAGAAAATCTGGTTCAACAGCATCAAGTCGCTAGACAACTCGTGCGTGGTGTTGCACATGAAATTAAAAACCCACTTGCAGGTATTCGGGGAGCAACCCAGTTACTCGCTCGTAGTTTAAATGATAAGACTTATGCTGAATTCACCGATGTCATCATTAATGAAGTAGATCGTTTAACCAACTTGGCTGATACCATGTTAGGTTCTAGACAACTACCAAGCTATGAAAATGTTAACGTACACGAACCCTTAGAACGAGTACGCTCTCTTATTGCAAACCAGACAAAGAAGAAAATTAAAATTATACGTGATTATGATTTGTCATTACCCGATGTTAATGCCGATCGAGATCAGTTAATACAGGTCATGCTCAATATTAGTGTAAATGCAATTCAAGCCATTACAGAAAACAAAGCATTTTTTATAGAACAGGAACCGGAGTTAATTCTACGTACGCGAATACAGCGTCTTGTCACGATTAATGGTGTACTGAATCGATCCACCGTTCGGGTCGACATTGAAGATAATGGACCAGGCATTCCTGAAAATATTTTAGAGTCTGTGTTTTACCCGTTGGTTACCGGACGAGCAAAAGGTACTGGGCTTGGCCTGAGTATTGCACAGAATATTATGCATCAACATAACGGAATGATTGAATGCCAATCTGTTCCTGGAAAAACTATTTTTAGCTTATATTTACCTTGGGAGTCAGACCGTGTCGCGAAATAAAATATGGGTTATTGATGATGATCGCGCCATGCGATGGGTATTGGAAAAGACCTTTAAAGAAGAAGGTTTTGATGTTACCAATTTTGAAGAAGCTCAAACTGCGCTTGAACGTTTGCATCATGACGCTCCCGATGTCATTTTAACTGACATCCGCATGCCTGGGATTGATGGGTTAACTTTCTTATCTAAAGTCAAAAACACTCATCCAGATTTACCTGTCATTATTATGACTGCACACTCCGATTTAGAGTCTGCTGTTTCAAGCTATCAAACAGGTGCATTTGAATATTTACCAAAGCCATTTGATATTGATGAAGCTTTAGCCTTAGTCAATCGTGCAATCCTGCATATCAACAAGCTACAACAGCAAGAAGCGACAAAAACAGCTTTACCTGTTCAATCAACAGAAATTATTGGTGAATCTCCAGCAATGCAGGAGGTTTTCCGCGCCATCGGCCGTTTATCTCAATCTCATATTACCGTTCTAATTAATGGTGAATCAGGTACAGGTAAAGAATTAGTCGCGCATGCTTTACACAAGCACTCTCCACGCCGTGCTAAGCCTTTTATTGCTTTAAATATGGCTGCAATTCCAAAAGACTTGATTGAAACCGAGTTATTTGGTCATGAAAAAGGCGCTTTTACAGGAGCAAACACCCAGCATCAAGGCCGCTTTGAACAAGCAAATGGCGGAACACTATTCCTTGATGAAATTGGTGACATGCCATTTGAAACACAGACTCGACTGCTACGCGTACTCGCTGACGGTGAATTCTATCGTGTAGGTGGACATATCCCAGTTAAAGTTGATGTTCGAATCGTTGCGGCAACGCATCAAGATTTAGAAAAACTGGTAAATGAAGGTCGCTTCCGTGAAGACTTATATCATCGCTTAAATGTGATCCGCATTCACATTCCTAAACTTGCCCATCGCAGTGAAGATATACCAATGCTGGCTCAGCATTTTCTTGCACGTGCTGGTAAAGAACTTGGCGTGAGTCCAAAAATCTTACGTACCGAGACAACAGACTATATGCAACAGTTGCCATGGCCCGGCAATGTTCGACAACTTGAAAACACGTGTCGCTGGTTAACGGTAATGATCACCGGGCGTGAAGTGTATCCAGAAGATTTACCTTCTGAGCTTAAACAAGTTCCACTACAAAAAAATAGTGAATCAGGGCAACCTGCACCTTCATTTGACCGCATTTCACTACATCATTGGGATGAACTGTTAAACCAATGGGCAATTCAAAAGCTTAAGAATGGTGAAATGAAGATTTTGGATATCGCTACACCAATGTTTGAGCGTACCTTAATTAATGCAGCATTACTGCAAACTCGCGGGCGTAAACGCCACGCAGCAGAATTACTGGGTTGGGGCCGCAACACCCTAACTCGCAAGTTAAAAGAACTTGGAATGGATTCTGCTGACGATGATGAAGAAGATGAACATAAGGTTACCCAAACTGAAGCCTAAAAAGCTTATTACCTAAATTAAAAGCGGCTAAGGATGTCTTAGCCGCTTTATTTTTTTATTAAATTTAAAAATGAACATCAGGTTACATGATTAGAGCACCCTAAAAATAGATCTAACCAACTATTTTATATAAGTTAATTTTAAAGCTATTTTATTTACTGTTCAGCAGTTGATCTAAAAAAATAGTGATGACCATCCTTAAAGATAGTTTTGCTATACTAAATAAGCAAAGTTAGTCGTTGTTATGAAATTTTATGCATGATTCAGTCCTTGAGTCACATCATTCAGTATGTGAAAAACCTCAAACACGCCGCGGTATTGAACGTCGTTTAGCTCTTCTGTTAAGCGCGACCGAGCTGTTCTTGGAAAAAGGATATGATGCAGTTTCACTTGATGACATTGTTAATCATGCCGGTGGCTCTAAGGCTTCTATTTATAAATATTTTGGCAATAAAGAGGGACTTTTTGCCGCTATTTGTGATCATAAACGTGAAATGTTTTTTAAAGATGTATGTATTGCATTCCAACCAGAAAAAAGTACTTTAAGAGAATATCTTATTCAAACACTCAATCGTGTTTATGTTCACATTATTCAACCCGAACATGTTGCTTTTTTACGACTTATTATCGAACAGACCGAGTGTAATACTGTGCTCATACAATACCTATATGACAAATGGGTACACAATTTACAAAACACGCTTACCCAAGCATTAGAGTCTGCAGATAAATCAGGGGAAATTACATGCAATTCTCCCTATTATTCTTCACTCATGTATTTTGGGATTTTACGCGATATTGAATGGCGTATGATTATGGGTATGCCCGCTCTACCTGATGAGAAAGAAGCTATTGATTATATTGAATATTGCGTAGATATTTTCCTCAAGGGCCACCATAAAGTCTAATTCTTTTGCATTTTAAAATGCTTATAGTATAGTAGACTTCTTTTTTTCCACATCCACCCAGCCAACAACAGATAATTGTTGTATTTCCTAACAATTATTATGGAGTAGCTACATGGCTCTAAGACATTTCCTGACTTTACGTGATCTATCCACTCTAGAACTTAATCGCATTTTAGAACGCGCAAGCGAGCTTAAAAAAATGCAGCATGACAATCAGGTATTCCAACCTTTTGTTGGTAAAGTATTGGGAATGATTTTTGAGAAATCAAGCACGCGTACACGTATCTCTTTTGAAGCAGGCATTAATCAATTTGGTGGTAGTGCGATTTTTCTATCGCCTCGCGACACACAATTAGGTCGTGGTGAACCAATTGAAGACTCAGCACGTGTAATTTCAAGTATGCTTGATATTGTGATGATTCGTACTTTCGGTCATGACATTGTTGAACGTTTTGCATCGTATTCAAAAGTTCCTGTTATTAATGGTTTGACAGATGACCATCATCCTTGCCAGTTACTTGCAGATTTACAGACTTATAATGAACACCGCGGTAGCATTAAAGGCAAAACCGTTGCTTGGATTGGTGATGGCAATAATATGTGTAACTCATATATTGAAGCTGCACACATGATGGGCTTTAAACTCAAAATTGCATCGCCGAAAGGATATGAGCCTAAACCTGAATTTCTAGCAGAGTTTGGTCATTGTGTTGAAGTTTTTGACAATGCAGAAGACGCTGCTGTAAATGCTGATCTCATTGTGACAGATGTATGGGCAAGCATGGGACAAGAAGAAGAACAGAAGCTTCGTGAAAGAGCCTTTGCTGCTTTTCAGGTCAATGAAAAATTAATGGGACTTGCTCATCCTGACTGTTTGTTCATGCACTGTTTACCTGCCCATCGTGGTGAAGAAATTTCTGAAACCATGCTTGATCATAAAAATGCAGTGGTCTGGGATGAAGCTGAAAACCGTTTACATGCACAAAAAGCTTTGATGGAATTTTTATTAAATGAGCATCTAAAATAAGCTTAATTTCTTTCATTAAAAAAACAGCACTTTTATCGTGCTGTTTTTTTATTTTCTAAATTACTTCTTTTGTTTAGTATAATTTTTTAATATTCTTGTTTAGGCTGACGAATATATAAGCAAGCCGTATTTTATCTCTCATATATAATCGTGTATAACATTGAACACAATAAGCCAAACTCACTCTTGCTGAGTACGATCATGACCACTCTTGAACAATCATTAGCTCAAATCCCTACTTTTTCTGTTATTCATGAGCACTTATTTAGTTCAGCTCAACCCTCAATCGAACAACTGAAACTGATTAAAGAATATGGTTGTAGTACAGTCATTAATCTCGCTTTAAGTAACGCACCAAATCATATTGAAAATGAAGATCGCATTTGTTTAGACCTCGGTTTAAATTATATCCATATTCCAATTGACTGGGAGACTCCATCTGCTGAGCAATGTTTATTAGTACTCGATCTCATTAATCATTTAGTCCAGAATGAAATTGTCTGGATTCACTGTACTAAAAACGATCGTGCTAGTTGCCTTATGTATGTCTATAGACAGTTTTATATGAATATGGATATGCCCACTTCTCAAGATTTACTCCACGAAATTTGGGAACCTAATGAAACTTGGACAGGGCTTATTCATAGCATTACCTTACAGCTACAAGGCCGTAAGGCAACTCTAGAGCTTCAACAGTCTTTGCAACAGGCCGATCACTTAGTGTGATGAGAGACTAGAACAGTTGCTGTAGCTAAAATACCTTCTTGACGACCGGTAAACCCAAGTTTTTCGGTTGTCGTCGCTTTAATACTGATTTGATTAACATCTACAGTTAAAACATTAGCAATGCTTTGACGCATTTCCAAATTATGCTTAGCTAATTTGGGACGCTCACAAGCCACCGTAATATCAGCATTATTTAACTGATAACCGCGATCCAATATGAGTTGGTAAACATGCTTTAATAATACTCGGCTGTCTGCACCTTTGTATTCTGGGTCAGTGTCAGGAAAATGTTGTCCAATATCTCCAAGTGCCAAAGCACCCAACAAAGCATCACACAGAGCATGAAGAACCACATCGCCATCAGAGTGTGCTTTCAAGCCATGTGTATGTGGAATTTGAATGCCAGCCAATGTAACGAAGTCCCCCGCTTCAAAGGCGTGCACATCCATTCCTTGTCCAATGCGAATTTGAGCAACCATATAACTATTACCTTCCATAAAAACGTAAGAAATCTTGTATTCAGCCTTTCTGTTTCGCTATAGTACACCTAGCAAAGTAGACTGAAAGTATAAGCGATCATGCTGTCTAATACTGATATGAATCAATTGAAAAGATTAAGTTTTGCCGTGACACTGAGTTGTTTGTGTTCATCTCTTGTCTTTGCAGAATCAATAGACTGCCCCAATTCTGGAACTGAGCTTAAAATCTGCTCAAAAACATTTAGTGAATCGAAGAAACAACTCGATAATAAATATCTTTCCGCATATTTAGTTACTGATGCCCCCTTACAGCTTTTACAGGATACACAAAAGTTATGGTCTAAGCATACTCAGCAATGCAAGAGTAATACATGCGTTCAGCAACAGTTTGATTTACGTACTGATGACCTAAATTTTTATGCATCACTTAAGCAAACGCTTACCCAACATTATCTTAGGTTTGAAAATGGACGTATAGCTGCACAACCTGTTCACATTCAAGTCCATCAGCTTGCAAAGGATAAAATCAAGATTGAAGGAATCGCATACCGCAATCCAAATAACCGCAAAGAAACTCAAACGATTTCTTTGATGGCCTATAGTTCGCCTGAACAAAAAAGTGAAATTTTAGACAATGAGCACAACTGTAAATATCAGTTTAATTTTCAAAAAGCTTTACTTAGTGTGAAAACCCAACAAAAAGGCTGTGAGCGGTTTAGCGGAATCTACCGACTATATGATTAATACGTAAAATAAAAGCCAGTGTTTAAACACTGGCTTTTTACTTTCTAAACTGGATATTTTTGAGCAATATCCTGCCCCACTAAAACTGCTGTCGCCGCAGACAAAGTCCACCCTAAGTGCCCATGTCCGGTATTATAGAAAATACGCGGTTGTTTAGACTGCTTCACCACAGGCAGCATATTAGGCATCATAGGTCTTAAACCCGCCCAAGGCACAACATGCTCGGTTGAAATATCGAAATTACGGTTCACCCAATTTACCAATGGTTGAATACGGTCAGCCCGTATGTCGCGGTTGTAACCGTTAAATTCAGCAGTCCCTGCCACGCGCAACCGATCTTTACCTAAACGAGAAGTCACGATTTTGGCACTTTCATCTAGTAAACTTACCCATGGTGCATTCTTCACACTTTGCTCATCTTTTAATTGCACAGTAATTGAATAGCCTTTTACTGGATAAACATTTACTCGCTCACCAATCATATCGGCGAGTTGATAACTCCCTACACCCCCACAAACCACAAGCACATCACCTTCGATCTGGATGTTATCGGATTCAACAAGATAAGGGTGCTCTGCACTTGGTTGACAACTTACAATCACTTTGTCTGTATGACACTTAATATCCGTGACTTCCAGACCAAATTTATACTGAACACCATATTGCTTAGTTTTTTCAGCCAAAGAGGTTGAATATTTATGGATATCCCCCGTTGCATCACTTGGCGTGTAATAGCCACCAAAATATTCACCTGTTAACGATGGCTCTATCGTTTTCATTTCATCAGGTGAAACTGAATAGCGCTCCAATTTACCTTTATTCAAGACATCATTGACTTGTTTAGCGATCTCGTAATCGGCCTTACTATGATACATATGAAGAATGCCACGTTTCTCCAGATCAAACTGAAGTTGCTCTTTTTCTGCAACTTCAAACAAACGCTTACGGGCGAGTAATGCCAATCGAACCGTCTCGATCGTATTAGCTTCATAGTTTTTAATATGGGATAAGAACTCAACCAGCCAACTATACTTATGCAAACTAAATGAAGGATTCAGTAGTAACGGTGCATCTTTTTGTCTCATCCACTTAAAGCCCTTAACTACAGTAGCTTTTTGGTTCCATACTTCGGCGTTACAAGCCGATAATTGCCCTCCATTGGCAAATGATGTTTCCATTGCAGGATATAGATGTCGATCAATCACTGTGACTTGATAACCTAGTTGTGATAATTCATAGGCAGAGGTAACCCCTGTGATTCCCGCACCTATCACAATAACATGTGGCATAACAGACTCCTCAGAAATGCAAAACATTTCATCAGTACAGCCCATCTGTCATTGGTACCTGAGAGTTTCGACCCCAACGTTACCTTTTAACGTTTAGATCTTCCCCTTCGGTGAGTTTATAATTTATAAGTTATTATTTTCAATTCTTATAAATCTAAGCTTCTCTCCAGATTTTTTAATTATTACAGTCCTTCTGCCTGAGAGTTTCCGGGCTTGTTGCTCCTTCGGCGGGTTCTTTCGAACCTCTCTCCCGCAATAATTTTGTATTTATATAAGCAATGTATCTGCCACTTTAAAAAAAACGCATTCTTTTCTTGTAAACTTTTGTACCAACAATTATCAAGTTATAAATCATTAATTTAATTATAAAAATAAAAAAGGTGAATCTTTATGAATTCACCTTTTGTGTTTAATTAGAGTTTCCCGTTGAGCACCGGGTCTGAAACTGTACCCTTCCATTGCTCACGCAAGGTTGGTAAATAAAATTTCTCACCAATAGTGACCAATTCTGCATCAATCAATGCGTGAACTTCGTGCATAAAAATATAATCAAGTGCAACCAAAGAAAGTTCATGATTTTTTTGGGCAGTTTTTTTGCGTTTCGCTTGAGCTTGTTTCACTAACTCATTCGCAAAGTTTTTATCTTTATAAGCCGTAATTGCATTTAAACGTAGTTCAATAACACCCCATCCAGCTAATAGCTTTTTAAACACATCAAAATCTTCTGAAGTTGATTCCCATGTTACATTTTCTAGATCATTATCATCAGGTAAAACTGGCAATAACAGGTCACCTGTACTTGGGAAAATCTTTTTAAGATTTAACAGAAACTTAACAGGCTGATCACCGGGATAATCATTAAATTGCACATGTTGTTGGGTATCTGTTAAATAAATAGAGAGCATTCAAAAATCCTTAGCTAAGCTTCTGTTTTTAACTGCTTTATTTCAAATCTCGTAAAATAGATGCAAAACAAAAACAATATAAAAAACAGGACAAGGTGCGCATTTTAACAATTATGGCAGCTTATTCAACGCTAATTCGCCATTAATTAGTGAAACTTACACCCGCTTGACAAAAAGCCCTCCGAAAAGAGCTCCTTGTTGATGCAGATTCAATTCTTGCCATAGCTATAAACCCCACCAATAACTTGTCTTTAGCAGGACTTCTTATATCGTAATAGATACATAGCTAATAAGACTTTTTAATAAAGTTTTCACCCTAGTTCTAAACTAAACTGAAGAAATGAACTCTGCTGTAGTTTTTAACTGAGCAAAAGCATTGCTTAAAACTTGGTTATGATGATCAATGATTTGCGGAGCATTTAAAGCTGCCGAATCAGTTGTTGTATGTGCATCTGAGATTAGTGTCACTTTATATCCATACTCTGAAGCAGCCCTAACAGTAGTATCAATACAATATTCAGTTTTCATCCCAGTCATTATGATTTCACCAATATCAAGTTTCTCTAATACTTCTTTTAAAACAGTATTCTTAAAGCTGCTAGGGTACATTTTTTCAATGACTGTATCTTTATGTGGATTAAAAGGTAAATCTGTAATTAGTTGAGTGTTCGGGCCATTTGGATCTAATGGTGTGCCTTTCTCACCAACATGCCGAATAAAGATAACTGGTCTATCATTCAACCGGCAATATTCAATAAGGCTAAGAATATTTGAAATTACGAATTTGGCATTATGTGGCTTAGGGTCGCCATTAAATAAACCATTTTGCATATCAATGACGAGTAAAGCCGATTTTGAGTTACTACTGAGTTTTTTCATAATCTTTCTCTGTAAAACCAATAATGAACAGAGAAAAATTAACCCAGCCATTATTGGCTGGGTTTGGTTATCTTATTAAGTCACTTTAATAAAAAATCACACGCAGCCTTGCTTAAAGGTCGTGGTGGTTGTCGTGATTTTATTCAATAAACAGTTCATTTGTTTTAACTGCCCATAATTAAAGCGTGATTAACCATACCATAGCTTTTTCAAAAGAAACAAAGCTTTTTAAATTTTTTATTTTGTGAAGTACCTTTTACTCTTAATTAGTTGTTACAGAAATACTTCATAATAGAAAGCTAATTTATTTAACTGAAAGTAAGTATTCATATGCTGTTTTTTCATCACTCTGTAGTTTAATGACTGCATCAGTTTCATCATTCAAAGTAAGGTTAAATACCTTCTCACCATCATAAGAAATTTGATGGCCCATACGGAATTCTGAATCAATTGACTCAAGAATAATAAAATTCCCTTCGATATTCGAAGCAATATAGTAAGTATTGTTCCGATGAACATATCTAATTGTGTACATCACTATTTAAATTCCATCTAAAAAATTATGTTTTTTCTTAAATAATAAAAAAGCTCACCTCATCTTCTCAAGCAGAAATGAAGCTAGCGAAAAAAAAGATCCGCCCTTCTTTTGATTTCTAGCACTAATCGTTCAGCGCTAAACTAATATATAAATATTACAGAAATACTTAACAATAAAAAACCCCGCCATTAGTCGATACTTAGTCGGGTTTCTTATACCGTCATATGTCTGAGAGAACTAACTCTCACATGGGCTTACTGCTATTTAAATTAATCTTTACACTTAACTTTCAAAACGGCTGCTTTGGTATTCACTGGAATAAGCAGTCCTGAATTATAGACAGTATGATGATTTACGATTTTGTTATTGCTATCCAACTCATCAAAACCTTTATCTTTACATATTTCTTCTGCTTTACCGATTAACTTTGATCTCAAAGCTTCTCTTGAACCAAATGCATTACTTTGAGCATGAAGTTGGTAAACACCAGGATTCACCTCAGCTACAGTAGGTGGAAACATTTGTAGACAACCCGACAAGGTACAAACTATTACTGCTAAAACAACTATTGATTTAGTCTTTTTCATTTATTGGAGCTTAGAATAAAATAACGTAGCAAAAATAAGGTTTAGTTATGACACTAACATTTCAAGGTATAAAAAAGCCCACTTTTTCAAGCGGGCCTTCCCCTTATGATTTTTTGCGCTGATCATTCAGGACTTTTGTTGTACTTAGCAACTCGCGGATATTACAGAAGTATTTGACAATAAAAAAGCCCATCAGAAGAGATTATTTACTATTTGGTGAAACCATTTTTTCAGGCTTAACCACTTCATCAAATTGCTCTGCCGTAACTAAACCAAGCTCAACAGCAACCTGCTTTAAAGTTTTATTTTCTTTATAGGCAGTCTTGGCAACTTTTGCAGAATTTTCATAACCAATCACTGGATTTAAAGCAGTGACCAACATGAGAGAGTTATGTAAGAAGTGATCAATTTTATCCTGATTAGGCTCAATTCCCACCGCACAGTGATCATTAAAACTATTACAAGCATCGCCAAGCAACTGAATAGACTGCAATAAGTTATAAGCAATCACAGGCATAAATACGTTTAATTCAAAGTTACCTGAAGCACCAGCCACATTAATGGTCGTATCATTTCCAAGCACTTGTGCAACAACCATCGTCATTGCTTCACTTTGTGTTGGGTTTACTTTGCCCGGCATAATACTTGAACCAGGTTCATTTTCAGGAATACGGATTTCACCGAAACCACAACGTGGACCACTGGCCAACCAGCGAATATCGTTCGCAATTTTATTTAAACTGACTGCAAGCGTTTTTAATGCGCCAGAAGCAAAAACAGCAGCATCACGTCCTGCAAGTGCTTCAAATTTGTTTGGAGCAGTCACAAATGGTAAGCCCGTAAGTAAAGCAAGCTGATCCGCTGCTTTCACTGCATAGTCAGGATGTGCATTTAACCCTGTACCTACTGCAGTACCACCTAGTGGCAATTCATATAAACCACTTAAAGCTTGCTGTAAGCGCACTACACCATGCTCAAGCTGAGATACATAGCCGCTGAATTCTTGACCTAAAGTTAATGGCGTTGCATCTTGTAAATGGGTACGACCAATTTTAACAATAGATTGAAACTCATCAGATTTCTTTTGCAAAGTCGCTTTAAGTTGTTCTACTGCCGGAATGAGTAATTCATTAATTTGCAGACTTGCAGCAACATGGATTGCCGTTGGAAATGAGTCATTTGTTGATTGCGCACGGTTGACATGGTCATTTGGATGTACTGGCTTTTGGGCACCTAATGCTTGACCTAATTTTTGGTTTGCAATATTTGCAATCACTTCATTGCAGTTCATGTTACTTTGCGTACCAGAACCAGTCTGCCAGACAACTAAAGGAAACTGGGAATCCCATTTACCATCAATTACTTCTTCAACCGCGCCCACAATATATTGGCTCAAATCTTGCGGCAACTGTTCAAGTTCAGCATTGGTTATCGCAGCAGCCTTTTTTACTAGCCCCATTGCTCGAATCATGGCACGTGGTAATCGTTCTTGCCCGATTTTAAAGTTCTGTAAGCTGCGTTGAGTCTGTGCTCCCCACAATGCTTCATTCGGAACTTCAATCTCACCCATAGTGTCATGTTCAATTCGTGTTTGCATAGAAACCTCAGTTGTCTGGTTAAAGAACTTACGGGCTGAAGCAAGTATTTGCTCTGGCTAGTTAATTTTTAATATCGTACTCAAGCATTCCATTATTGTAAATAAGAATCATTATCTTATCTTCCATTTAATGTGTTTTGATAAAAGCGCCATTCATCTTCAATCATTTGTTTTAACGAGCGTTTAGGTGTCCATTGCAATAATGTTTTTGCTTTCGTTATGTCTGCCCCAACCTGACCTAACTCAACATGTTTATAAATCGCAGGTTGAGTCGCAATTTCGGCTTGAGTTACTTGTGAAATTTCATCTAGTAATTGACGAATAGAGTGAACTTGGTCATGGGCAATATTGAATGCCTCACAACAATGTGTTTGATCACGTAGCCAATGTAAGCTTGCAGTTACAGCTTCACACACATCTAAAACGTGTAGAAAACTACGTTCAGTCGTATGGTCTGATGTTTCAGCTTGATCTTGTAATTCAATCAAATCGCGTTGCATTGCCGCAACTTGCATCGCAAGCGGTACAATATTTTTAGGCAGCTGTGCGACATACTCTCCGAGTACCCCATGTTCAAATGCACCTACAATATTAGATAAGCGCAAGATCGCAATTTTCCACTCATGATCAATTTTATAAGTATCACGGATAATTTCTTCAATCATCTGTTGAGACTTAATATAAGGATTAGGATAAGTGTAATTAAATTCTTCTGTTTCGCTTAATTGCAAACCAGATTTTCCATAAGCTGCAAGGCTAGACAGCTGAATAAAGTGACGAACACCTGTGCGTTGCATGGCACGCAGTAAACTCATGATGCAACTTACATTATCATTATAATATTCAAGAGGTTTAAGATTAGATTCTTCAATTGATTTAAACCCAGCAGTATGAATAACTGCATCAATTGAATATTGCTCAAAGACCTTATTCAATGCGGGTGTATTACGTACATCAAGTTTAACAAATGGAACGTACATACCAGAAATAAACTCTAGCCGTTCCAGCGTTTGCAAGGTCGAATTAGCCAAATTATCGACAATTACCACTTCTTGCCCTTGGGCCATTAGACTCAAAGCAATGTGTGAACCGATAAAGCCTAAACCACCTGTCACTAAAATCATTGTATACTTACCTTTCTCTTAATGCATCTACGCCCATTTAGACGTATGACCATAGTGAATTCTTAATGAGTACATTACTACTAATTACCTCTGCTCCTACTTCCATTCATGCTTGGCATGCGTTAGGACTTGCTCAGGCACTCAAAAGTAAAAATGAAGACTTTCGTGTATTCTTTTACCAAGACGGCGTGCAGGTTGCTAATGATTTTCAATGGGTTCCTGACGACCAGCGTAATTTAACGCATGAATGGCAAAAGCTTTCGATTCGACTTCCTGTATGTGTGAGTGCTGCCCTCGCTCGTGGTATTACCGATGCAGAAAATGCCAGTCGCCATCACCTTACTCATTACAACCTTGCCAAAGACTTTCAACTCGTCGGGTTAGGTGAACTTGCTGATGCGGTACAGTCAGCATCTCGTCTTATTCAATTTTAAGTTACTTTGTTTGCTTAGATTGTTGCTTTTAAAAGGTATATTGTGTGAAATCTGTACTCGTCATTTTAAGCCAAGCCAACTTAACTAGTCTTCAAATCAATGAAAGCCTTTCCGCTACTATGGTTTTAGCAACCTTTGGCTCACCAGTCAAAGTATTATTGAAAGATGCTGCTCTTAGTCTCTTGCAAAATGACTTAAGCTTTGACCAACTTCGTCATTCTTTCAAAGTAGCATCAAATATGGTCGAAAGTTTCGAGTTTTATGATTTGAGCCCTATTCTGATTGAAACTAAGAATCAACAACATCCTTTTGTTCAAAAAACTGAGCAAGAAATTGAGTTCGTTCAGTTGAATACCGACTTTATTCAATCTTTTGATCATGTTCTATATTGGTAGATGAAGGTGTAAGTTTAATGAATCCATCAACACTTTATCTCGTGCAATCTACTTATCACAATACACCGAATATTATTGATGAATTAGGTCATGTTTATCAGGCCGGTGACCAAATTATTTTTATGGGTGATTCTGTTGCAAGGCTTTCAGCTCAAATTATTCAACAGTTTGAATCTGTTTCATGCTTAAGTATCGAAAAAGATTTACTCGATGCAGATACTTTAGCTCAGATAAATGTATTGGACTATGATCAATTTGCAGATCTGGTTTTAACGTTTAATCGCTGTATTTCTCTTAAATAATAGATTTAGGCTAGTTTCATGAATTTAGAATTAGACCAAGATGGTCATTTAGTTGATTATACAATCTGGAATCCTGAAGTTGCGCAAGAGCTTGCCAAGTCACTTGATCTTGAATTAACTGATTGGCATTTTGAAGTTTTAGCTGCTGTGCGCCAGTTTTACCAACAGTTTGGACATTCTCCAGCAACTCGCCCCCTCATTAAATTTTTAATGAAAACAGTAAATCCAGACATTAATAATGCCATTTTGCAGCAACAATTTAATACTGGCTTAGTTGCCCGTCATTTAAGTCGTTTGGCAGGCATTCCTAAACCAGCAAATTGTTTATAAAGTTAAGCAAACTTTTTGGCAGCAGCTACACATAAAAGGGTTGCTGCTGTGACTACTAACATTGACCAGCTTACATGTTCGTGTAATAAGGCTGCTGCAATGGCTAGCCCCATTAAAGGTTGTAAGAGTTGTAGTTGACTAATCGCGGCAATTCCGCCTTGGGCAAGACCTTTATACCAAAAGAAAAAGCCGATCAGCATACTAAACAAAGACACATAAATAAGACCGACTAGAGCTGATGTAGAGACGTTCTCAAATGAAGCGGGCATATAAAAAACTGTGAGAAACAGCATGAAAGGTAATGACAAAATAAGCGCCCAACAAATGACCTGCCACCCGCCTATTTTTCTTGAAAGCACACCACCTTCTGCATAGCCAAAGCCACAGAAAATAATCGCCATCAACATATAAAAATCCCCTATTCCTAGTGATGTATCACCAGAAATGAAAAACATATAAGCGAAAACAACACCACTTCCCAAGATTGCAAATATCCAGAAAAATTGATTCGGCTTTTCTCCACCTCTCAGTACAGCAAATATTGCAGTTGCAAGCGGTAAAAGACTAACAAAGACAATTGAATGAGCTGCATTCATATATTGCAAAGCGAGAGCGGTAAATAACGGAAAACCAATCACCACCCCCAAAGCCACTATAGCAAGTGGCCACCAATCTTTCTTAGCTGGCTTTTTTTCTTTCAACACTAAAATAAGGATAAGCCCTAAAATACCAGCTATCGCAGCTCGTGCTGCTGTTAAAAAACCGGGATCAAACCCCATTACAGCGACTCGTGTTGCTGGTAGTGACCCTGCAAAAATAGCCACCCCAATAAATCCATTCACCCAGCCATTCATAAACCTGTTCATAATTTTCTCCGTCACTATACGAAGAATTTAAGCTGTGCTAAGGTGATTAAACCAGATACAAAGCAGTACAATTTAAAAGAACTGTTATGTACTCACAACCAGTACAGTTGAGATTGTAAGCCCGTGAACCAGAGCAAAACAAAAATTGAAATTGTTATTTTAGAAATTGAGCAACAAATAAAAAATCGATCTTTAATGCCTGGAGCACGCTTACCTTCTGTTCGTAAATTAGCAAATGATTTGGGTTTTTCAGTCTCAACTGTTGTAGAAGCATATGAAAGATTAATTGCTTTAGGGAAAATTGAATCAAGAACAGGATCGGGATTTTATATTGTAGGCCCTCTCGCACCTTTATCTTTAAGTGACTTAAGCCCACAGTTAGAACGATCAGTAGACCCTCTATGGATTTCGCGTCAGTCTTTAGAAGCGAAAGCAGATGTGTTTAAGCCTGGTTGTGGTTGGTTACCCGATGACTGGATGCCATTAGACAGTATTCGAAAAGGATTAAGGGCTGCTGCAAGGAGTTCAGACGCTTGTTTAATGAGCTATTCTGCGCCGTTAGGATTACCAGCGTTGCGCGATTTATTAGCAAGGCGTGCCCAATCAAAAGGAATAGATGCAAATTTAAATCAAGTACTTTTAACAGACTCTGGAACTCAAGCGATTGATTTAGTTTTCCGGTTCTTACTAAAGCCCGATGACGTCGTTCTGATTGATGATCCTTGTTATTTTAACTTTCATGCATTACTTAAAGTTCATCAAGTTAAAGTAGTTGGATTACCTTACACACCGACAGGCCCAGATTTAGAAGCATTTAAAGAAGCAATTGATACGTATAACCCACGTCTTTATATCACCAACTCAGGAATACACAATCCAACTGGAGCAATGCTTTCTCTTTCTACGGCGCACCAACTCTTAAAATTGATTGAGCAATCTAACTTAATAGTAGTTGAAGACGATATTTTTTCAGATTTTGAATATACCCCAGCTCCTAGGCTTGCTGCTTTAGATAATCTTTCACGCGTCATCTTTATTGGAAGTTTTTCTAAAACATTATCTGCATCTATTCGTTGTGGCTATATTATTGCAAAACCGGAATGGGTTGATCAGCTCACCGATTTAAAAATTGCGACCACTTTCTCGCATAACGGTGTTTCTGCAGAGGTTTTGCTTTCCGCTTTGACAGATGGTTCGTATCGCAAACATTTAGAGTTATTAAAAGTTCGTTTAGCAAAAGCCATGCATGACACTATTACCAAACTAGAACCGCTAGGCATCCGGCCATGGATTAAGCCGCAAGCAGGTATTTTTGTATGGTGTCATTTACCGGAAGGTTTAGAAGCTTCAAAAATTGCGAAATATTGTATTAATCACAATGTTATTCTTGCGCCTGGAAATGCTTTTAGCCAAGCGCCTAATGCGGGTCAATTTATCCGCTTTAATGTAGCACAATCAAACCATGCCCATATTTATAAAACTCTTGCTGATGCTATTCAACAAGAGTCTTCATAATTTATACCGAGAAAATTAAGCTTGTTTCTGTTTTTGTTGAATATATGCAAAATAGCCCGGTCCAGCTGAGACTTGCACTTGTTTTGCATGTAAAGGCTCACGGCAGACCGAACATACCATAACCGGTTCAAACTTATGTCCACAAGTTTTATGACGATATTCTAGTGGCTTACCTAAACCTTGATCCATCCATTTATCTGCCCAATTCGCCATAGATAAGATAATTGGATAAAGTTCAAAGCCCTTATCAGTGAGTTTGTATTCAAAGCGTTCTTGACGATCAAAATAAGGAGCTTTGGCTAATATTTCATATTCAACCAAACGTTTTAAACGATCTGAAAGGACATGACGAGTGACGCCTAATGATTTTTGAAAATCGTCAAAACGGCGTATTCCCATAAAAGCATTACGTAATATTAGCATCGTCCATCGATCGCCAATCACTGATAGCATACGAGCAACCGAACAAGGTTGATCACCGATGTCATCCCATTTCATCTTTATGCGTTCCTCGATATTACCTAGCCCAACGGCCCTATTGTTTATACCCTAAACCACTTACTACGATTTATGCAAGATTCATTATAAAAATAACTTCTTATCAACTTTATAAAAAAATTTCATTATGAAAAAAGAGAAAGTTATTATTAAAAATTGCTAAATAAATATAACCCACTCATTTTCATAATGAGTCATATTTATCATCTTTTATAATTAATTTGAAATAAATACACCCTTCAATATATTGCCTGCTTCTAGTTTTACACCTGCCGGAATGCGAACCAGACAATTGGCCTGCATTAAGTTACTCAGCATATGTGATTGCTGTTTTGCCAGACTTTTTATTTTAAGCTGTCCATTTTCAAAATAAGCATACATTCTTAAAAAACGTTCACGTGCATCTTCTTTTAACGCATTGTCCAAAATCGCACTAAACCACTCAGGCCCTGCTTGATTTCCCTGTAAAGTATCTAGTAATGCCTTACCATATACCTGCATAGACACATAGACCGCAGCGGGATTACCCGGCAAACCAAGCAAATAACAATGATGATCTGTTTCTGGATTTGAATATTCAGCAAAGAATAGCGGTTTGCCAGGTTTCTGTTTTACTTTCCAAAAGATTTGTTCAAAGCCAACCTCAAAAGCACATGGTCGTACAAAGTCATAATCACCTACAGAGACTCCACCTGTCGTTATAATGACATCATGGCTGTCTTTTAACTGATTAAAGTAATGCGTGACTTGCTCTGCCTCATCTGCCACATGAATCAGTTCAACATTTAAGCCATAATCTTCAAACCAAGCTTTTAATAATGGCCCATTTGCATCAAAGATTTTGCCGTCGACAAGATCTTCTGCCGTTTCTGCAACTTCATCACCAGTCACTAAAACAGCAACTTTCGGTGCACGATAAACTTCAACCGTTTGCACACCTGCCATACTTAAGGCAGCTAAGCTTCCAATATTTAGAAACTGTCCAGCTTGTGCAAGCAATTGACCTTTCTGAATTTCCTCACCTGTAAATCGAATATCGGCTTGGGGACGTATATGCTCAGTTAAACAAATTTCTTGGACCGAAAGAACCGATACAATTTCCTGCCGAGCAACATGTGTTGTTCCTTCTGGAATTTTACCGCCTGTGAATATACGAATAGCCTGACCTTCATGAAGGGTGTCATGGCTTTCGCTTCCTGCACGAATCTCACCAGTAACCTGAAATTTTTGCTTATTTAAATCTTCCACATGGCTACAAAGTGCATAACCATCTACCGCACTTTGAGAAAAGCTTGGAAGATTAATTTCTGAATAAATTTCTTTAGCGAGATATCTACTTAAACTGTTTTGAAGAACTTGGTTAATCGAACCCAACTTTTTTGGCTGCTTAATAATCAGCTCAAGTGCTTCATCTACACTAATTAATCCACGCTCTGTACCACAACCTGACATTACTCATATCCTCCTGGATGCGGTAAATCACGGCACACATCAAAAATATGAACGAGGGCTGGTAAAATAGCAGCCATTGATTCACTTGCTCCACCACGGCTTCCCGGTAAAGTCACCACCAATGAGCGATCGATAAAACCAGCTACCCCACGTGACATTGCCGCATATGGTGTGCGTTTTTGTCCAAAAGATCGTGCAGCTTCCATTAAGCCGTCTAGCTTACGCTCAAGAAGTGGCTCTAATGTATCGACCGTAATGTCACGCTTACCAATTCCGGTTCCACCCACCGTCATAATGCAAGCATATGACTTACTCAGCTCAAGCACTAAATCTTTTAGAACATCTGCCTCATCAGGCAAAATTTGGTAATGAATCGGATCGAATCCTGCTTCAGTTAAAGTTTCTACCACTGATTTTCCAGCTGTATCGGGTTTTCTACCGGCTGCAACGGTGTCGGATAACACAATGACTGCTGCCGAAACAGGCTGACGAAGAACTCGCTTAAAGTGTGATTTTCCGCCCTTTTTCTTAAGCAGTTTACATTGATCCATCCAGAGTTCTTCTGGTTCACAATGCGGTTTCAACATGTCGTAAATGGTTAAACCTGCAAGGCTTGCAGCCGTAAGGGCTTCCATTTCTACCCCAGTAGGACCAATCGTTTCGACCACCGTAATAATCTTTACAAAATCATGTTCTAATTCATATTCAACATCTGCACGATAAATCGGCAGTGGATGACACAAAGGAATCAGCTCATCAGTTCGTTTGGCTGCCAAGATTCCTGCCACACGTGCGGTTTTTAATGCATCGCCTTTTTCGGTGTTCCCTTGTCTTAATAGCTCAATACAATGTGGAGGCGCATATAAAATCGCTTGTGCTTCAGCAACACGATAACTTTCCGGCTTCATTCCTACGTTTTTCATTATTTATCCTAGTCGTGCATATTTCAGTGTGAGTGTTCATGGCCGGCATGATGGTGGTGATGCTTGTGTTCTTGTGGTGCATCTTTGCGAATACAACAACCTTCTACATAATGACTCGTACCGTCTGTAAAGAACTCTTCTTTAAAAACTGGCACTTCATGCTTCACTCGCTCAACCGCTTCCTCACATGCTTGAAAAGCTTCACGGCGATGGGCTGCATAAGCAATCGCAATAATGGCTGTTTCACCTACATCCAGATATCCAATCCGATGAACGACCCGCACATAAGATACCTGATACTTTTTCTCAATTTCCAGTTCAATTTCACGTATCATTTTTTCAGAAAGTGGCTTATATGACGTATATTTCAACGCTTTAACAGCTTTACCCTCATGGTGATTACGAACCGTACCTATAAAAATATCGATTCCACCACATTCAGGAAATGACTGGATAGGATCAAAAGTATCTAAACTTAAAGCCTGCTCTTGTATACGTGCAAAATCTCGCATGACTCACCCTCCTGCAACTGGTGACAATAAAACCAAAGTACATGGCTCACTTAAAGCAGATTGTCTCGTTATGACATTATCGCCAATCGCACATGCACATTTTTCCATGGCTTGTGTAGATTCTGGATGTAATGAAACAATTTCATCTAATACATCTTTAACCAAAATATGATTGGGACAAACCAACGAAAGGTTTTGAGGAAGCAATTTTTCAATTGCGCCAAACGCTTCTATTTTAATTTGGATAGATTGCTGCATTTATCCCCCAAGCATATGCATACTGATTTTACGGGTTTGTTGATGTTGTAAGGCATGAAAACCTTTAGCTTTGTGCCAAATATACGGCATAACCATATCTGTTAACTGTTGAAGATACATTGCATGATCAGGTGTATTACGTGCACGTAATAATGATTGAAGTTGGGGTTTAATATTTAGCCCCTGCGGTGCAAATAAACAGTTATATAACTCACCTTGTGCAGTTAAGCGTATACGGTCACATTGATGGCAAAATGAATGAGTAATTGTGGAAATAATTCCAAGAGAGTAGCTATTATTGATCAGATATTGGCGTGCTGGCTCATGCTGTTGTTCTACAACCTGTACTGAATAATGGGGTTGCAAAGCTTGTAAAATTTCAGCCTCACTCACCACATCTTTGCTAGACCAAAGCGCATCGCCATCAAGTGGCATAAACTCAATAAAGCGTAAAGGAATATGATTGGCGATTGACCATTTAACCATCGGTAAGATCTGATTATCGTTTTTATTTTTCATCAGTACGCAGTTAATTTTAAAGGGTAATCCGACATCTTTAGCAGCTTGAATACCCTCGAGAACAGGTTCTAATTTTTTCTTGGTAAGCTCTTTAAACTGAATCGGATCTAAGCTGTCTAAACTAATATTTAGGTCATCTAATCCCGCATCTTTTAACTGCCTAGCGTATTTTGCAAGGTAATGCCCATTTGTAGTCATTGAAATACGTTTTAGGCCCAGCGCTTTCAAAGCTTGTAACTCACGAACAAAATGCACAATGCCTTGACGCATTAATGGTTCGCCACCTGTAATGCGGATACTTTCAACACCATGTTGCACCATAAAATGACAAAATTGAAAGAGTGCCTCAAAACCAAGCAGATCTTGTTTATTCAACCATTCAGGATGTTCAGGCATGCAATATACACACTTAAAATTACAGCGATCAGTTACGGAAATACGTAACTTTCGCTTTACACGGCCATATTGGTCTTGAAGAACCAAAGGCGTATTTTCAGAGTGATATTGTTTCATCATTTGCACTCATATCGAGAACAGTTCAAATATTGCTGGCACTTTTTCTGAGCAATTAAAATAGAAATTTGCTCTTCAATAGTGCTCTGCTGTTTAAGCAAAATTTGTTCCAATTCTATTTATCATCCATAACTTCTTAGCTTTTTAATAGATCTTTTGCCGCACCACTTCAACTGTAATTTTATAACTGTATAAATTTAGTGCGACTCCAATCTCTTGTATGCCCTACATTATTTCTAGCATTTTTCTAGACGGATGGGTACATATTTATGGTACGGCGTTTTAGATAAAGGATCACAATGCTCACCAGACACCAGAAGATTTAATTGTGGCCCTATTGGCTCTCCCCCTTTAAAGCGCATGCCATAGCCATGTGGAAGTGACACAACACCTTTTCGCATACCTTCATCAAAATCTACGGTGACCTGAATTGCTCCGTGTTGTGAGATACATTTGAGTTGATCTCCTACAGCTACATTTAAGTTTGTTGCGTCTTCAGGGTGAATGCGCAAAGCACCTTCTGCATCTACTTTTCGCCACGCAGGATCACGGTAAATCTGATTAGCGTTATAACTACGGCGCTCCCCCGACAAAAGTATGAAAGGAAACTCTTCAATACTAAATTGATGATTTTTTAAATTTGCCAACTCACTCAACATTTCGTGAATAGCCAGACGTATTTTTTTGTCTTTGTATGCAACAAGCTTCCAAACTTCTTCATATTCATGTTGTGATAACACTACACCTGAACGCTGATTTAAAATTTGCTCAAACAACCGAACACCTAAGGTTAAAGGATTACCTTTGTAACCTGCACGGCGCACAGCTTTCGTATGTAAAAACGAATATTGAATAGACAGTGGTAATAAAAATGCCGTTGAAGCTGCTGAATTTTCTAGATGTTTACCTAAAGTGCGATAGAGAATTGAGGCTGCAAAAGGAATGTATTTTTTATGTCGAGCAAAAGTTAAACCCAAAGCCGACAGATAAGGTAGATAGGCTGTTTTTTTCGAGTCGACCGCAGCTATTTTGTCTAACACAGGAAAGCTTTTAGGAATGACCTTCATGGCTTCAAGTAATCGTGTATAAATTTCGGCTTCGGGTAAAGTATTGCCTCGAGCAGTGAATACTGGATGTCTCAGGTGAAAACCATTTTTAGGAAACTCTAAATTAAAACCAGTAAATTCCCATTTTTCAAACTGCGTATGGGCCGGCAAAATATAATCTGCAAACCTAGCTGTTTCCGTCATGGCAACATCGACTACAACCAGTAAATCTAATGCTTTAAACGCTTTTTCGTATGCAGGCGTATCAGGATAGGTTAATAAAGGATTACAGCTATCTACAAAAACCGCACGTATTCTTTTTTCGCCTGCTTTTAATATTTCATCGGGCAAAATATTGGGTGGGAAAAAACCTGAGATGGGAAACATTTTATGGTAAACACTACGTCGATATTTTGGCTTTCTTTCATCGGTATCGCTTAAAATTGGAATAAACATGGTGTGTAAATTATTGGTGCCTTGCTTTCCAAAGTTTCCGGTCAATAAATACAGTAGTTTTTCTAAATATCCGTTTAATGTCGTATTTAAAGTATGCTGAATACCTAAATCGATACGCACACAGCCTCTTTTAGCCTTCGCAAAATCTCTAGCCACTTGATAAATTAAATCGACTGGTACATCAGCTTTGGCAATATATTCTTCAATCGGGACACGGCTAAACGCTGTTTTTACCTCTTCAAACCCTTGTGTATGCTGTTCAATGAACTTCACATCATAAAGTTGTTCTTTAATAATAATGGCAATCATGGCCGACATTAAAAAAGCATCTGTTCCAGGTTTTAACTGCACATGAATATCTGCTTGTTTCGCCGTTTCGGTAACGCGTGGATCAAATACCACCATGGTACGATTGGGGTCTTTTTTAATATGCTTTAGTGTGTCTCGTGCATTTGGAATCCCATGTGCCTGAAACGGATTTGTGCCAATAAAAAGAACATAATCAGCGTATTCAACATCTTCTGTCGTATGGCAGGCTTGACTACCGAACAAACGCCCATTCAGCCAAAAATCACCCGTTTTTTCTTGGGCAAGAGAGTTATAAGCATAATAACTTTTCATGGCTAGCAAAAGCTGTCGACCATAAGCTGCACCAAGATGATTACCTTGACCACCTCCCCCAACAGAAGCAAAAGCAGTTCCACCAAAATTATCTCTAATCTGAACTAAACGTTCGGCAATTTCGTGTATAGCATTGTCCCAACTAATTTCTTGAAATGAACCATCTGGTTGACGCTTCAAAGGTGTAGTTAATCGGTCTGCATGCTGCTGATAATGCTGTAATCTTGCGGCTTTTTGACAAATGTAGCCTTGTGAAAATGGATGCTCTGGATTACCTTTAATTTTGACAAATTGATTATCTTTAATTTCAACACTTAAACCGCAATTTCTTGAACACAAGATACATGCGGTAACATCCGTTTTGTTTTCCTTTAGTGCTTCTACCATTTCGATTGACTCCCTTTATTTTTATGCATATGGATAGAACTAAAATAACAAGTTCCAAAATAGAACTTATATAATAAATAGTCAACGGCACAAAGATTAAAAACGTTTTTCGCACGACCAATGTAAGGTTAAAAGCTATTCAAATACATCATTAATTTGCTGTAAAAATTTCTTTAAATGCTGTGATTTGTTTGTATTGCTGAAGCTCATCTAGAGAATTGATACTATGAAAAAATAAATTTTGTTTTTGAAATATGGCGACTTGTGCATGTAAAAGCTTAAAGCACTCTTTCAAACTTAATCGTTGTTTTTCAATTTGCTCTGTTATCGTGATTAGGCTTTCACGCTTTAACAAGCAAAATGGGTACAAGGCATCTCCATTAATTGACACATAAGCTGCTTGAGCTTGTTTGTTTTTCCGAAGTGCACTATGTAATTTCGCAACGACTTGCGTTGGTATATAGGTCACATCACAAGGAATAAACAAAACATAATCTGCTTCTACATTTGACCATGCGCTTTTCATTCCCATCAGTGGGCCGAGAAAGCCTGAAGCATCATCTTGAAAACATTTAATATCTGGCACAATACTTTGATAGATGGAGTAGTCGCGATGACTATTGACCCAAAGTTCAGATACCGATGATCTTAATTTCTGATGAATTTTAAGAAGTTGGGGTTCACCATCAAATTGCTGCAACAACTTATTTAAACCGTTCATACGGCGGGCTTGTCCACCCGCTAGAATGACCAAATCAGTTACAGGATATCCCTTATTCACACTTCCACCTCCTGTTGGCAAGCTTTAATCAGGCCACGGATTTCAGGTAAACATGAACCACAGTTCCCACCTGCTTTTAAACAAGCAGTAACCTGTTTTTCATGGGTAATGTTTTGTGTTTTTATCGCTTCGATAATTTTATTCTTACCTACTTTAAAACAACTACACACTAAAGGCCCATCATTATTAGTAGCCGACATCGGCATACCCGCTAGCAAAGCTTTTCGGTGCAAGGCACTTAAACGTTCACGTTTAAACAGACTAGCGACCCAATCACGGTCTGGCAATAAATCTGGCGGTGCAATATATAAGCTTGCAATTACAATGCCATCTTTCAAAATAACGCTATGGCTCAGTTGTGAAGAGATATCTTCAATACTCAACCATTCAAAAGTTTCATCGGCAAATGGTAAGAAATTTTTCAGGTTCTTTTGAGTATCATGAAAAGTTTGGCGGTCTGCAAGTTCATAACGGTTGGTTTTAACCATTTTGACCTTAGTCCACCATGCACAGTGATGTAGCGAATCTTGCACAAGTGAATCATATCCTTCACGAACATAGAGCACACCTTGCCAAGTCGTATAAAACGGCTGAATAGTGACAGGTGTATGCTTAAATTCAGGCTCACCCGAAATTGCATCGACTTCTGGGTTAACGACTTTACCAATACGAGCATCGGAGGCAACTTGTTCAGTCCAGTGAATTGGTGCAAAAATTTGCCCACGACGCACACCCGATGAGAATGTTACACGCAGTACACAACTGCCCCATTTAGAACGAACTTCAACCAAACCTTGATCACGTACACCAAACTTTAGCGCATCACTCGGATGAATCTCACAGAATGGTTCTGCACGGTGACTGGTTAAGTTTGACGACAAACCAGTACGGGTCATGGTATGCCACTGATCACGAATACGGCCAGTGTTCAAAATGAGTGGATAGTCTTCTGAAACCGCATGAACCGGATCAATTGCGACCGTTGGAATCAGTTTTGCCTTCGCATTTTTATAACTAAATTGACCCTTGCCAAACAATTGCTGAACGGCTTTAGCATCTTGGGTTTTATCCCACACTGGCCATTGTAGGGGTTGCAGAGCATCGTACTCAACAGCATTTAAGTTCATCAAACCTTTAAGGTTGAAATAACGAAAAATACTACTTTCTTCACGCGCATCTATATCTACATTATCTTGTGCAGATAGTGCGGCATGCTCATTAAAAATGTCACTAGGCCCCGCAAAGTCAAAACCATTAAAGCCTAATTTTTTCGCAACCTGGCTCACTGACCACCAGTCTGCTTTTGCTTCACCTGGAGCTGGTAAGAAAGCACGCTGACGAGAGATACGGCGTTCGGAGTTAGTTACAGTACCGTCTTTTTCTCCCCAACCCAAAGCAGGAAGTAAAATATCAGCATATGCTGTCGTATCTGTATCTGCACAAATATCTGACACCACGACCAGCTCGCATTTTTCTAATGCACGCTTTACTTGGTCTGCATCAGGCAAGCTCACAACTGGATTAGTTGCCATAATCCAGATGGCTTTAATTTTTCCTGATTCAACAGCACGGAACAAATCAACTGCTTTTAAACCCGCTTGATTAGCAATAAATGGGCTATCCCAAAAGGTTTGAACGACTTTTTGATGCAGTGGGTTATCTAAGTCCATGTGAGCTGCTAGCATATTTGCCAAGCCACCCACTTCTCGTCCACCCATCGCATTGGGTTGGCCTGTCATTGAAAACGGCGCTGCGCCCAGTTTGCCAATTTTTCCAGTCAGTAAATGACAATTAATAATGCTGTTGGCTTTATTTACGCCCTGAGTGGATTGATTCACCCCCATTGAAAATAGTGTTACTACTTTTTCGGTCTGAGCGAATTTCTCAAAGAACTGCTGTAACTTCTCTAGCGCAATTCCTGTACGCTTTGCTACATACTCCATATCAGTTTCTGGCTGACTGCTCGCCAAAACTTCTTGTAGGCCTTCGGTATAAGCATCGACAAATGCCTGATCGGCATGACCATTTTGATATAAGTATTGAAATAAGCCATTAAACAAGGCGACATCTTGGCCCGGTAAAATCGGCAAATGTAAATCAGCCTGTTCACAGGTACTGGTAAAGCGTGGGTCAATTACCACCACAAACATATCTGGATTTTGGCTTTTAGCCTGCATAATTCGCTGATAAAGTACCGGATGGCACCATGCAGTATTAGAACCTACCAATACCACCATGTCTGCGTGTTCAAAATCCTCATAACTTGCTGGGACAATATCTTCACCAAAACTACGTTTATGTCCAGCCACCGCTGATGACATACAAAGACGCGAGTTGGTGTCGATGTTGGCTGTACCTAAATAGCCTTTTACAAATTTATTAACGACATAATAGTCTTCAGTAAGCAATTGTCCTGAAACATAAAAGGCGATGCTGTCACGACCATATTTGTCGATACACGACTGAAATTTATCGGCAATATTATCGATTGCATCGTCCCATGTAGTTACAGTCCGATGAGACTTACGTCCCATCATTGGCTGTAAAACACGCGTTTCTAACCCCAAAGTATCCGCAAGACGGCTACCTTTAATGCATAAGCGTCCAAAGTTGGAAGGATGCTCTGCATCCCCCTCAACTTGAACCACAGGCCCTTGAGGTTTTTGTTGAACGTGTACACTGACACCGCAACCAACACCACAATATGGACATGTTGTTTTAGTTATTTTTGCCACATGATCGGAGCTATCGATTTCAACGCTTGGAATACTGTTCATAACTGCTCCTTTCCCTATTTAGCCTGCATTTTTTAATGCAAAATCTCGACCAAATAACAGTTTATTTCTGAATGAAGAAACAGGGGTTTGATCTGCGATTAACTCTGCATACCACATGCCATCTTCAGTATCACCAAACAATACTGCACCAATTACCCGATCGCTTTGAATGATAATGCGTTTGTAAATCTGGCGTTTTTCATCGTTCAGGATAATATCTTCATAATCATCTTTAGGTTCAAAATTACCCGCAGAGAATACATCGACACCACTGACCTTTAATTGGGTCGGTACAGTCGGTGCCTTAAAGGTCAAACTACCATGCTCAGCCAAGTGCGTCGCACAGATAAAGGCTTGGCCCCATAATGGCTCAACCAGACCAAATGTTTGCCCACGGTGTTCAATACACTCACCCACAGCATAAATACTTGGGTCAAAGGTTTGCATAGTGTCATTCACCAATACGCCGCGGTTACAGCGTAAACCTGCACTTTGCGCCAAGCTAATATTTGGTCGGATTCCTACCGCAAAGACCACAAGGTCTGCATCTAAAACAGTACCGTCTTTTAGTCGAATCTGTTTTACATGACCATTTTCATCACCTACCAATGCTTCTGTATTGGCTTCGGTAATAATAGTAATGCCCTTTTGTTCAATGCTATGACGCAGTAACTGGCTCGCACGACCGTCGAGTTGACGCTCCATAATACGGTCCATTAAGTGCAATACGGTCACGTTCATACCACGTTGCTTTAAACCATAAGCTGCTTCCAAACCAAGTAAGCCGCCACCAATCACCACTGCATTGGTTTTTGAACCGCAGTATTCAATCATGGTGTTAACGTCATAAATATCACGGAAGGTTAAAACACCTTTTAAATCGACACCTTGGACTGGAGGAATAAATGGTGCCGAACCGGTTGCCAAGATCAAACGGTCATAATCAACTGTTTGTTCCTTTTCGGTGTAAACCACTTTACGTGGGCGATCAATTTTTACAGCTTTGTCGCCTGCAATAAATTTGATGCCTTTGTCGCTATACCACTTTGGTGGGTGCAGCATAATGTCTTCAATGGTTTTTTCACCAGATAAAACCGGAGATAACATAATACGGTTGTAGTTACCCCAAGGTTCTTCACCAATTACCGTTACGTCATAACGGTCTGGTGCCATATCAAGTAAATCTTCTAGGCAACGCATACCTGCTAAGCCATTACCAATCAGTACTAGTTTAAGTTTGTCTTGAGACACACCTGTATTGGTAATATAAGTTTTTTGTGGCACGGGGTTGATCAAAACACGACCATCAACAATTTTGCTTGGATAAACTGAAATTTTTTGATCTTTATCTTCTAAACAGCGACCAGTTGCCAAACTAAAATGTTGTTTATAAATTGGTGATGCAATTACACGCTCACCTTGTAAATCACCAATAATGCCACGGCTCATCACATTTGCTTGGCTAAACGGATCTTTATTGCTTAACACATAAACGCGTTTTTCATGTCCCACGCGGAAGATAGCCACTGCTTGACCATCTACTAACGCACCTGCGCCAGTGTTTGGAGTTAAGTCATCAAGTGCACACACATCAATCCATTGACCATCAGGAAGCATATTTTTGTCTTGTACAATATTCATAGAAATTCTCCTGCTTATGCTTCAACCATTGGAATACGGTCTTCTGAACGTTCAACGTCTGTTAATGGTCGGATTTGCCCACGTTCAGTCGTAAATTGAATGTGTGGATCGGCCTGTTCATTGGCACTTGCATTGATATAAGTTTGGAAGCGTTTACGAACTTCAGGATTTTCTACCGCAGTACGCCATTCATCTTGATATGTACCAATCACATGTTCCATACGGCGCTCAAGCTCAGCAGCCAACCCAAGAGAATCATCAACCACCACAGATTTAAGGTAGTCCAAACCACCTTCCATGTTGTCGCGCCATACGCTCGTACGTTGTAAACGGTCTGCTGTTTGAATGTAGAACATATAGAAACGGTCGATATAACGAATTAGTGTCTCTTTATCGAGGTCAGATGCTAGCAATTCTGCATGACGTGGCTTCATACCACCGTTACCGCACACATAAAGGTTCCAACCTTTTTCAGTCGCGATAATACCAACATCTTTACTTTGTGCTTCCGCACACTCACGCGTACAACCAGACACTGCCATTTTTAATTTATGTGGTGAACGTAAACCCTTGTAGCGATTTTCAAGCTCGATAGCCAAACCAACTGAGTTGTCTACACCGTAACGGCACCATGTACTACCCACACAAGATTTCACAGTACGTAAAGACTTACCGTATGCATGACCCGATTCAAAACCAGCAGCATTCAATTCTTCCCAAATGAATGGAAGCTCATGAACTTGTGCACCGAACATATCGACACGTTGACCACCAGTGATTTTGGTATACAGATTATATTTCTTGGCAATTTGACCAATGGCAATCAAACCATCCGGAGTCACTTCACCGCCAGCCATACGTGGTACGACCGAGTAAGAACCATCTTTTTGGATGTTACCCAAGTAGTAGTCGTTACTGTCTTGTAAACCGGCATGACTTGGTTCAAGTACGAAGTCATTCCAGCAAGATGCCAAAATATTTGCAGCAGCTGGTTTACAGATATCACACCCTAAACCATGACCATGTTGATCAATCAAATCATCAAAGGTTTTGATTTCATTAACACGAACCAAGTGATACAACTCTTGACGTGAGTACGGGAAGTGTTCGCAAATGTGGTTGTTAACGGTTACACCTTGACGTTGTAACTCAGATTTCAATACTTGAGTCACTAATGGTGCACAACCACCACATGCAGTTGCTGCTTTGGTGCATTTCTTCAATGCACCTAAAGAAGTCGAGCCATCGCTAATTGCTTGGCAAATGTCTGCTTTTGATACGTTGTTACATGAACAGATCGTTGCGCTATCTGGAAGTAAATCTACACCGCTACCACCTGATTTTCCTGCTGATTGCTCAAAGCCCGGCATGATTAAACTTTCAGGTACTTCAGGTAAATCCAGACCGTTTAACATCATTTGTAAAAGGTCATTATATTCTTTGGCATCGCCCACTAAAACTGCACCAAGCAACTTAGTTTTGTCTGCATTTACAACAATCTTTTTATAAACCAGTTCATGCTCATCTGCATAGAAATAGCTTAATGCACCCGGAGTCATTGCATGTGCATCACCTACAGATGCAACATCAACACCCATCAATTTCAACTTGGTGCTCATGTCCGCACCAGCGAAAGAGTGACATTCTTCATCTAACACATGTTTCGCTGCAATACGTGCCATGTCATAGCCCGGTGCAACCAAACCGTAGATTTTGTTTTGCCAAAGCGCACATTCACCAATTGCGTAAATGTTGCTATCTGAAGTTTGGCAGTAATCATTAATCACAATACCGCCACGTTCACCAATCGCCAGACCACTATTACGTGCTAACTCATCACGTGGGCGAATGCCTGCCGAGAATAAAATGATATCTGCTTCAAGTTCACTACCATCAGCAAACTTCATGACATGTGTTGTGCTATCACCGCATTCAATGCATTGAGTCGCTTTTTGCGTGTGAACTTTTACACCCAAATCTTCAATTTTACGGCGTAGAACTTTACCACCCAAGTCATCAATTTGAACTGCCATCAAACGTGGAGCAAATTCAACAACGTGTGTTTCCAAATCTAGGTCACGTAATGCTTTCGCTGCTTCAAGACCAAGCAATCCACCACCAATGACCACACCTGTTTTAGCATTCAGGCTCGCTGCACGAATGGCATCTAAGTCTTCAATGGTGCGGTAAACAAAGCAGTTTTCACGGTCATTACCCGAAATTGGAGGAACAAATGCATACGAACCTGTTGCTAACACCAATTTGTCATAGCTAATCACATCGCCATGATTGGTGGTTACTGTTTGTGCAGCAGTATCAATTGTAGTTGCTTTGGTGTTTAAACGCAGGTCTATGCCATGTGCATCTGCGAAGTCAAAACGGGCTAAAGATAAATCTTTTGCCGATTTCCCCGAAAAATATTCAGTCAAATGTACGCGGTCATACGCGATACGAGGTTCTTCCGCGAGAATCGTGATTTCCAGTTCATCATCTGCTTTTTCTAAAATGGCTTCGATGAATTTGTGGCCCACCATACCATGACCAATCATTACCAATTTCATAGTGTTTCTCCTCAAATCACGTTGCTTTTAAGCTGCGTTATTGCGTTCTCAAATAGACGTTGTTCTTTTGCCTTGTGCTCTACCGAGAAGCGAATCAACATCACGAAGCATGTAGCTGCTTTCAGCCAATTTTTTGCACTCGTTGACGACACCCAATGCACAGCAAAGTCATAAAAAGAAATAAAAAAAGCGAGCCCCCTCATAGAGAAGGCTCGCATCGCTGGAACTGAAAACTCAGATAATTCAGATGTAACTTTTTTATGCAATAAAAATAAAGACATGACCTTCACTCCGACTGAACGTAACTTCTTTGTGTGTACGGTTGCACTCACAAACTCGATCAGAACGGACATCGTTGGCCGTCTTTAAAACTCATGGTCGTCTTCGACCTGTAATTAAGTAAGCACTTTGCATGCCAATATTCTAAAAACTTAAGTAGATAATATTTTTTATATTTAATTTCATACAGATAGAAATTTTCAATGTGTAGGTAAAGAATTAAGTCTTATTTTGCCTGCTCTATCACTGCACACTTATATGGTTTAAATAGAAATACGCCTTGCTACAAAATGAATCGTATTTTTGCACCAAGATTGATCAGGCCCATACTTTGGCATGCTAAAGTGCCATTAAAGCTCGATTTTTTCTTTAGTTTTCGATGGCACTAATCTTGCTTAAAAAACTGATAACAAAAAACGCGTCGAATTGGCGCATTTTCTTAGCCTGATTTTCTGAACTTATGCCAAAACTCAAAATAGCCCTTATTGATGATGATCATGCGCGAGCCGACTATATAAGAAAAAGTCTGCTTGAAAATGATTTTGAAGTGGTCGCTTGCCTTACTTTGGACCACTTGAATATCTTTCGCCTCGAACATTTACAAGCTGATGTGATCTTGCTTGATATGGACCATCCTCACCGTGACATTATTGAAAGCTGTGTCAGTAGCTATGACCTTCCTACCGTTCTGTTCACCAAAAATTCAGATAAAGATACAATCAAACAAGCCATAGATGCGGGGGTGACTGCTTATATTGTTGATGGTATTGATCCTTCCCGCTTACATACCATTTTAGAAATCTCTATTGAGCAATATAAAAAACACAAAAAACTCGAAGGAGATTTAAGAGATGCTCAAACTAAACTCGCTGATCGTAAAGATGTTGAAAAAGCCAAAGTTTTACTTATGCAACTCCATGGCCTTCCTGAAGATACAGCATTCCAGTTGCTTAGAAAAAATGCCATGAGCCACCGTATCACGATTGGAGAAATGGCTCGGCGTTTACTTGACGCCCAAAAATTACTTGGCAATCAACTAAAGGATGAATAAATGAGCACATTAGAAAAGACTCAATTACAACTCGGCTATATTCCTTTGCTTGATTGTCTTGCATTGCTTTGGGCGAAACAAAGGGGTTTCTTTGACGAAGTAGGACTCGACGTTACTTTAGTTAAAGAAGCTTCATGGGCAAGTCTTCGTGATCGCCTTGCTTTTGGTTTATTAGATGCCGCTCATTGTTTATCTGCAATGTTACCTGCGGCTGCGGTAGGATCAGATCAAATTGGTACGCCACTGCAAACATCGCTTGTTTTGAGCGAAAATCGTGCATTTATTAGCTTAAGTCAAAAATTAACGCATCAACTTAAAATTCAAGAAAATGATACAGCTCAAGTAACGGCGCAAAAAGTGGTGCATTACATTGAACAAGGTCATTCCCTTTCTTTAGCTCATGTGTTTAAGCACTCCATTCATCATTATTGTTTAAGAGAATGGTTAGCTTTAGCAAACCCTGAACTCGCTCAATCGATTCAGCTCAAAACCTTACCACCACCTTATATGGTCGAAGCACTAGATAAACATGTGATTGATGGTTTTTGTGTCGGAGAACCTTGGAATACTCAAGGTGAGCTTCTCGGTTTAAGTAAAATGATTTGCTCAAGTCAGAACATTATTCCACCTGTAGCTGACAAAGTTTTAGCCGTAACGCAGGAATGGGCTGAACAGCATCCACAAACGCTGGTTGCACTCACCGCTGCAATTATGAAAGCTCAGCAAGAACTTAGCGAACTAGAAGACTTTGCTCCAATTTTAAAATTATTGGTCGAGTTTGGAATTGTTCGTTTTCATTGCTCAGAAGAAGTGCATGTCGACAAATACTATATGATTCAGGATATTGTCCGTCATTTGGTAAAAGAAAGCGCTCTTCCCAAAGTAGAAGACTTTTATTGGCTCTTTCAGCAAATGCAAAAGTGGGATGACCTTCAGCTAGACCAAACGCAAATCAATGCGCTGGGTCATAAATGCATTAATCTTATGGCTTATGAACAAGCTAAGCAGCTTAATTTCGTCTAACACGCCCTATCAATCAACAAAAAAAAGCTGTCTTTTATGACAAAGACAGCTTGAAAGACCCATAAGACAAAATGCGAAACACGCATTACTATACTTTTTGGACTCAATTGATCCATTTAAAATATAGCGCTTATGGACATGATCATATCTATCTAAACGTATCATTTTCAGACATTTTCATATCAATAACTGACACATCATCAATTTCACTCAATCATCCTTAACATTTTAATAAACTCCTTAAATATTGCTCTTTTTTATAAGCATTAAATATGGTCATAAACTCTACAAAATGTAGGCTTCATAAAATATGTTAATCAGCACAAATATTCCGATTTAATTTTAAAGAAATTTCAGTCACAAGTTTTAATTTGCAAAACCCTATGCTCATTAAATTATTTTTTATAGGTGAAAAGTAATTTATTGCCTATCTACTTATATTTAAAACATTTATTAATTACTCACTTTATAAAATATAAATATTAACATTCAAATAATTACACAAAAAAAATTAGTGAAAATTCCTATAACTCACCCCTCTTTTGCGTTACAAACCGCAACAATCATGTCACAATTGGTAATAATAATTAAATTAATAATCATTATCATTCACATCACATAAAAACCTGAGAAGATCTACCATGATCCATGAAAATATTCTCGACTGCATAGGTAAAACGCCACTATTACAATTATCAAGGCTATTCACGCATCAATCGATCTCAGTGATTGCGAAAATGGAATTGTTAAATCCAGGAGGAAGTATTAAAGATCGTCCAGCATTATTCATGCTACAGGAAGGCCTGAAATCTGGAGTAATTAATAAAGATAGTCATATTGTTGAAAGTTCTTCAGGAAACTTGGCTATTGCTCTTGCAATGGCATGCAAAATATATGGATTAAAATTTACTGCCGTTATTGACCCGAAAATTGCTTCAGCAAACTTACAAATGTTGAAGCTTTACAAAGCCAATATCGAAATGGTCTCTGAAAAAGACCAAAACGGCGGTTATTTAAAAACCAGAATTGACACTGTAAAGCGGCTATGCCAACAACTGCCGAATGCCGTCTGGATTAATCAATATGCAAATCCAAACAACTGGAAAAGCCACTATTTTGGTGAAGCAGAAGAAATCTTAAATCAAATTGATCGCAAGATTGATTACCTCGTGATCGGGGCAAGCACCTCCGGCACAATTATGGGCGTGTCTCGTCGCCTTAAAGAAAAGTTCCCAGAATTAAAAGTGATTGCAGTCGATATTGTTGGCTCAGTCTTGTTTGGGGGTACATCTGGTCCACGTGAAATTCCGGGCATTGGAGCAAGTACTGTTCCACCTCTGCTCTCTCCCGATGAAATTGATGATGTCATTTATGTAGATGACTATGAGTCTGCACTCGGTTGCAGAGAACTTCTTGAACATGAAGGAATCTTTGCAGGCGGCTCAAGCGGCTCATCTATTTCAGCCATAAAAAAACTTATTCCAACCATTCCCGAAGGTTCATGCGTCTTAACGCTGCTGCCTGATCGAGGCGATCGTTATTTAGATCTAGTTTATGCAGATGAATGGTTCGAAATGATCAAGAAACGTCACTTCAATCGAAACTTACGACGTCAAGAAAACCTTACTTTACAAAATGTTGTTTAACCTTCTCCTTAGGACATATTCATGAGCAATTTGGCTACCCTTCGTTATCTTAGTCAATCAGATTTATTAAATCTTGGCGCAAATCATAGCAATTCATTTATTGAAGCGATTACTGAAGGTTTAACCCTGCATGCAAATAAACAGTTTGTACAACCCTTAAAACCTTACCTCCGCTGGCAAGGTGCAGACCACATTGCTGACCGTATTATTGCAATGCCTTGTTATTTAGGTGGCAATGACCCGATTGCCGGAATCAAATGGATTGGTTCAAGACAACATAACCCTAAAAAATTCAATATTCCGCGTGCCAGCGCACTGATTGTTCTGAATGACTCAGAAACAAATTACCCAGTCGCAGTCATGGAAGGCAGCTTAATTAGCGCAATGCGAACTGCTGCAATTACGGGTGTTTCGATTAAGTATCTAGCCAAAAAAGACTTTTCAGATATTACCGTGATTGGCTGCGGACCAATTGCTCAAATGCAGATTAAGACTGTGCTTGAACAATACGCTCAAGTGAAAAAAATACATTTATTTGATGTGAACCCTGAAGCGGCGGAAAAACTCAAAGCATTGTTCCTTTCAGAATATCCACATCTAGAAATTGAAATTCATGACAGTGCCAAATCTGCAATTCAGCAAGCAGATGTGCTTATTACCTGCACAGTTTCAGATAAGCCTTACATCCCATTTGAATGGCTTAAAAAAGGCTGCTTTGTTTCAAATATTTCAATTATGGATATTGAGCCTGAAGTGTTCTTAAAAGTTGACAAAGTCATTGTGGATGACTGGGATCAATCAAATCGAGAAAAGAAAGTCATCAATGTGCTGGTTGAAGATGGCTTATTCAGTCGTGAAAAACTGCATGCTGAACTTGGCGACATCATTATTGGTCATAAAAACGGCCGCGAACATGAAGATGAAATTATTTTGCTCAACCCAATGGGCATGGCGATTGATGACATTGTTTGCGCTAAATGGTTCTTCAATGCCGCACAAGAACAAAACGTTGGCACGGTTCTACCACTTTTATAAGAATAGGAATAACTAAAATGCTAGATCGGATTTACACAGCACAACTACAAAAAACAATAGATGCCCTCTACATGGAGAATTATGGAGATTTTAGAGATCATATTTCCTATAAAAAGCCTTATCTGGCAATCACTCTAAATGATGAGTTGGAACTCTATTTCAGTTGTTTAAAAGTAGATGGTGTAAATCCTTTCTATGTTACTCAACCCGAAGTTTTACTTCATAACGTCTTGAGTAATACGACTTCTAAAATTTCTATTTCTGAAGTTTTTACCTATTTAACAAAAGCATCTTGGTGGCCTTCACCGCATCATCAAAAAGCGATTGATTATTGGCTCGACAACTTAGTAACGGCTGAAAAAATTCCTCAGATTTTACAGTCAGCACTTTCATTTTCCTCACCTTTAATTACAAGTGAATTGCTTTCCCTTGTTGCTGACCGTCCATTTCATCCGTTCGCCCACTCAAAAGGTGAACTTGCACCACTTACGATTCAAAAAGAAATTGAGGTGTATTGGTGGGCTTTTAAGAAAGATGACGTGATCAACAATATGGATTCGATTCCTTATAAAGAACTATTGCTATCAGACTCTGAAACCAACCTTATTACTGAAAAAATGAAGGAGCTTTCAGAGGATTACCTAGCCCTTCCTTTATTAGAGACTCAACATCGCTATTTAAAATTTGAAGAAAATAAGTATGAGGGTATTGACCTGATCCATGTCACGACAATTGGTTTACCGACTTCATCTTTAAGAACTCTTATTCACAACTCAAATCCTAATCTGCATTTAAAACTATCAACGAATGCCAAAACATTAGGTGCGATCCGTTCTATGCCAGGCCGTTATTTAATGAATGGACATACGGCATATGACTTTTTAAATGAAGTCATTAATGAAAATCCTTTATTAAAAAGTCGCCTCTTTTTGAGTAATGAAACTCACTGGTGGGTGTTGGGTAAACAAGAGCACATTGTAAAAAATTTAGGTGTAATCGGTTGCCAAGTAAGGCACCTACCCGACTTTTGTCAAAATAAAAATGTCACCCCAATTACCATGTCGGCTTTAAGCTGTATCTATGTTGACCCTTGGGAAACGTTAGGCGTTGAAGGTGACAAATGGACACTATTAAAAGACCTAAGTGTCCATTTCATTCAAACATTCTTAACGCTCTGGTCGAAAGGAATCATGCCTGAATGCCACGGGCAAAACACCATGGTTTGTTATGAAAATAATAAGTTCAAATGCTTTATTTTGCGTGACCACGATACCTTAAGAATATGTACACCAGCAATTGAAGAAAGTGGCTTCACACCTCCGATCTATACCATCGACACGAGTACGCCAAACAATCTTATCTTTAGTAAGAATGAAGACTTATTTAACTACTTCATTACCTTAGGGATTCAAATTAACCTCTACCCAATTGCTTTAGCTACCTTGAAATATACAGATCGTTCAGAAAGCGATTTCTGGGAAATGATTCAAGACATTATTCATGATTTTGTAGAAACCCAACCACTTTCAGAGCAAACAAAATCGCAAATTCAAACCTATCTTTTTGATAATAAGACTTGGCCGTTCAAACAGCTACTTACGCCGCTGTTAGCCCAAGAAAGTGATTCGACGGGCATGCCAAGCAAAATCGGAACGACCCCGAACCCTTATCACAGCTTATCTGTTTCTAGCTATGAGACCATGGATATCTAAATCATGCGCTCATCTCGCCTAGATCATTTCATTATTTTGCTCTGTCAGTTTTTTTCCACTTTCGGGCTCATGGTTCTTATTCCGATCATGCCGCTTTATATGGAAAAACTGACGGCGCACATGAGTGCTCCCACTATCTGGGCAGGTTTGGCACTCGCGGCTCCTGCAATTGGAAGCTTGTTTACAGCTCCAATTGTTGGCCAATTATCCGACACTTTTGGTCATAAGAAAGCGCTCCTACTTTCATTGGCTGGTTTTTGTATTTCAATACTACTCATGGCGAGCGCCCAGCATTTATTCGTATTTATTTTTGCGCGGATTCTACTCGGTTTTTGCGGTCTTTCAGTCATTCTGAATGCCTACGTTTCATATCTTTCTAATGAACAACAACGAGGTGCCGCTTTTGGGCAACTACAAAGTAGTGTTGCGCTAGCTTGCCTGTGTGGTCCAGTACTCGGCGGTATATTTATGGACCACTGGCGGGTTGAAATATTACTTAATGCAACTGCATTTATTGTAGTTACATTAATTGTGATCGCATCTTTTTTATTAGCCAATCCAGTTAAAACTGAGGCTGTAAAAACCAAAGAAAAATCTAAAATTCCAGACTTTTTTGATAGAACTATTTTTTCATGGCTAAGCGCTGGCATCTTGGTGCAAGCCGGTGGTTTTGGTTTAGTGTCTTGCTTCGTTTTATACATTAGTGAAATAAGCCAAAACATTCACTCGTCGTTATCTGCTGCAAGCTTAACGGGCACAATCCATGCGCTTTCATGGGGAGCTGCTTTTATTGCAGCAACCTATTGGGGAAAAAGAAATGATGACAAAGGAGATTCTTTTAATAACTTCGTTTACGCATCTTTAATTTGTGGCATCACGATTTTCGCGTTGATATGGGTTTCCAATCTCTGGCTCATTCTTATATTACGACTCATACAAGGTTTTTGCTTCGCAGCGCTTATTCCTTCGATTTTACACACAATTTCTCTAAAAGCTGGCACTCAAAGCCAAGGAAAAGTGATCGGCATTTCTAACAGTGCCTTTGTCTTAGGCCAACTTTTTGGTCCGATCACCATCACGCTTACCTACTCATTTTTCAATATTACAGCCGCATTAATCTGCACTTCTTTATTTTTTATCGGTGCGGGCTTAGTGGTGATTTTGAACAGATTCTTAATGGATACAATTTTAGAAGAGGCACAAGAATGAACTCAATTATTACAACTGATGCATGGTCTTATAAACTTTTCGAACAGTACCTGAATACTTTCTTTCGTGAACTTAAAGTAGATCTTGAAGAGCACATTATCTCAGCCCAAGATTCTCCTTTATTCACACGAGATGCGGAACAGCCTAACTCAATCTATTTTTCTTATACGTTTAATGCGTCTAATACGATTGTTTATGGAGCAGTTCAACACTTCTCCACCACTGGCTATCATCGATATCAGCGTGACTTTGCTCTGCAAAACTTAAGCGAAAATACATTTGATTCTCTAACTGATCCTAAAAATTTGGTGAAGCTCATTACAGATGAATTAAATAACCTATTCAAAGACAAAAACCAGAACAAGAACCTTTATTCCGATATTGCCAATAGTATCGAGAACACAAAATTCTTTTTAGAAAATAGACCATCCCAAACAACATCTAAAGAGTTGAGTGGTTTTCAGGCTACTGAACAAGGCATGTTATATGGCCACCCTTTTCATGTGACCTCTAAAGCCAACTTAGGTTTTTCGAAAGAAGACATGAAAAAGTATAGCCCTGAGTTAGACGCTAGTTTCCAACTTCATTACTTCGCGGTTCATTCTTCTTTAATCCGAAAGCTTATAAGTGAAGAACAGCTCTCTCACCATATTGAAAATGAAGTTTTAGAAACTGCAAAAGAGCGCTTGCAAGAAAATCTAGCCAACTATGAGCTCATGCCAACCCACCCTTGGCAAGCTAATTTCTTACTTCAACATCCGTCTTTAAAGAAATATTTAGACAGTCAAGAAATCATACATCTGGGTGCATTAGGCCAAACCGTATGGCCAACCTCATCAGTTCGTACGGTGTGGTTACCTCAATCTAACCTATTTTTAAAGCTCTCAATTGACGTACGTATTACTAGTTTCATTCGTAATAACCCAATGGATGAAATGGAAAGAGCGATTGATGCGAGCAAAATTATTATCAATCACAAGATTAATGAGCAATATCCTGACCTTGTGATTCTGCCAGAGTTAGAGGCGAAAACAGTCAAAATTCCAGAGCTTGAAAGTTCATTTGGCATTATTTATAGAGCGGGACTTACACCTGAAGTATTAGAAAATACCAGAATGCTCGGTGGCTTGGTTGAAGAAAACGAGAATCATGAAATTCCTCTACTAAGCTTTATTCAACAAGCTGCACCCAACCAAAATTTACAATCGAACGATGCCAAAGACTTCATTACTTTTTGGTGGAAACAGTACGTTAAAGTTTCACTTATTCCATTAATTGAATTGTTTGCAAATAAAGGCATTAGCGTAGAAGCACATATGCAAAACAGTTTAATGGAATTTAAAAATGGCTATCCACATCGCCTCATTCTTCGCGATATGGAAGGCATTAGTATTGTTCCAGAAATGATAGAGGACAACTCATCTATTTCTGAAGATAGTACCGTTTGGTTCTCTCAAAAAGATGCATGGACCTTTTTAAAGTATTACCTTGTGATCAACCACATTGCGCATCTCATCAGCGCGATTGCACGAGTTACGGTTATTGAAGAAAGCGAGCTATGGCAAGCAACACGACTTTCCCTCACACAAGAAAAATTTACCGCCAAAGGTCAGCACTACCGCGATTTATTAATTAATTCACTCACATTACCAATTAAGGCAAATATGTTAAATACGCTCTACCACAGTGGTGGCAATCCAATCTGGATTGAAGTTGAAAATCCTATTTATAAATATCGCGGCGCAGAAGCCCTTTGCCCTCTTCAACCGACACAGCAAGCCAACTATAAGACTCTTGCAGAAAATCGAGTGATGGGCCAATTATTAGAAGCACTTATTTTTGAAAATACCTTTAAATATGAACTTTCTAAAGGTCAGATCAAGTTTTATATTTCCGATACAGTTTTCTATACATGCGCCGCTAAACGACACTTTAGTTTTAAACGAATTAAGTTAGATCCTTCAAGCTTAGTCCGTTCTGATATTACGTTAGGCGCTGAAACTCGTCCTAACTTAAAAATGCTACTTGCCGATCTAAAAAATATTATTGAAGCTGACCCAGTTAAATGGCAAAACTTTAATGATGAACTCAATTTAACTTACGTTAAACATGCGCAGACTTTGAGCCAAGCACCTGCCCAACCTTTAAGAACTTTGCCTTATTTAGAACAAGAAGCAAGGATTACCAATGCGCATTTATACCATCCAAGCTTTAAGTCTCGTATTGGCTTCGATTTAAAAGAAAATCAAAAATATGCACCTGAGCTTTCTGAAGGTTTTACGGTTAAATGGGCAGCGACTCATAACAGTTTATGCAAACTGGTTTTAAGTGAAACCATTAACTTAGAGCAGCTTTATAAACAGCATTTTTCAGAAAAAGATCTACAAACCATTAGTAATCAATTAAAAGATAACAATGTAGATTTTAAAGATTATATTCTCACCCCAATTCACCCATGGCAGTGGGATAAAATTATTGAATTATATTATCAAGATGCGATTAGTAACCAACTTATTATCCCGCTAGATATTGAAGGCCCGACTTATTTACCACAGCAGTCGATTCGAACTTTATCAAACATTAGTGATATCTCTGCACTTTCTCTCAAGTTGGCAATGAATTTGGTTAATACCTCTACATCTCGCGTATTAGCACCACATACCGTTCAAAATGCTGCAAAAATGAGTGACTGGCTTTATAACATTGTCGAGCAAGACCATATTCTAGAAAAGCATCGCAAGCCTGTCATTCTAAGAGAAATTGCTGGTCTTTCAGTTAATCAGCAAATTGCTCTACCTGTTCAATATGGTGCACTCGCCTGCATTTGGCGCGAAAGTATTTACAGTTACTTAAAAGAAGGTGAATCGGCAACTCCTGTAACAGGACTAATGCAAGTTGATAATGACCAAAAACCTTTAATTGATGAGTGGATTCAAGAATACGGTATCGAGTTTTGGTTAGAAAAGTTACTCACCAATGCCTATTTACCAATCATGCATATTTTATGGTGCCATGGCCTCGCTTTAGAGTCACATGCACAAAACATGGTTCTGATTCATAAAAATGGCCTACCAGTTAAAGCAGCCTTGAAAGATTTCCACGATGGAATCCGTTTTAGCCGACATCTTTTACGTGAGCCAGACCTTCTACCAGATTTACAAGATGCGCCAAAAGAACATGCCAAGATTAATCCGAATTCGTTTTTGGAAACCCATTCTCCAAATGAGTTAAGAGACTTTACGCAAGATGCGCTTTGGTTTGTAAATTTGGCAGAGTTAGCAATTTTCTTAAATGAACATTATGACTTCGATGAAATCAAATTCTGGACCATGTTAAGAACCATCATCAATCAACACAAAGAAGCTCATCCAGAGTTTGCTGAGCGATATGAATTGTTCAACTTTACAGATGACACTATCGACATTGAACAGCTCGCAAGTCGCCGCTTCCTTCCGGAAATTCGCTTAAGAGTGCAAACTACGCCGAACCCGCTCAGCCTCATTAAGGAAATTGAATATGAATAAATATTCGATTTCTTTTAAGAAACGAATAGAAAATGGTGAGACGCTCTACGGAATATTTTGTTCCGTAGCCTCTCCTATTAATGTCGAGCAACTGGTACTTGCGGGCTATGATTTTATTATTATCGACTTGGAACATACTTTATTTAGTACGTCTCAAGTCGAGACCATGATTTTAGCGGCTAGAGCCATGAGTCTTGATGTTTTTGTCAGAGTACCTTTAAACGCTAACCACCTAGTTCTACCTCTGCTCGATGCCGGGGTAACGGGTATTGTGTTTCCGCGTATTGAAAATGCGAAGCAGGCACAAGAAGCTGTGAACTATTGCCACTATATGCCGCTTGGGCAAAGAGGACTGAATTCGACAAGGTTAAATCGATACGGCATGGACGATTTAGCTAGTTTTGTTGAACAGGCTGCAAACGAGACTGTTGTCATTGCTATGATTGAAAGCTTAGAGGGATTAGAACAGATAGATGAAATTTTAAAAGTTGAAGGTATTGATATTATTATGGAAGGTGCTGCCGACCTTTCCCAATCCATGGGAATGCCGTGGCAATCTAGTCATCCAAAAGTGAAAGAAAAAGTTCAAGAGATGTATACAAAGACCAAAAATAGTCAAAAGCATTTCTGTGCTATTCCCCGACAACCTGAAGATATCGCGGCTTGGAAACAACAATCTGTTCAGCTTTTTGTGCTCGGCGATGACCGAAGCATTATTCGCCGCGCCCATCAAAATCATTTGAACGCCTATAAGGAAATCTGATCACTGTTCAATTTTTTTGGGGGAATAAACACCTATTCCCCTAATTCATTGAATAAATTTCAAATATATTATTTTTTAAGCAATTAATAATATTGTTAACTACAATGATTCTCATTTATAATTCGCTCAATTTAAAATCACTCTCAGGGCGAGAAAATGGGAAATAAGATAAAAAGTAATAAACTTTTTACAAGAAAGTCTGAAGTTAAAAATATCATTCCACTTCTTTCACTTGGTGGGGCCATTTTTCTTTCAAATTCAGCATTTGCAGCCTCAGCCTCTGAGACAACAGATGCTGAAAAAAAGCCTGAAGCACTCCCTACAATTACAATTACCGCTTCACGCGCAGATGAACTTTCTACTTCTGCTAAGCAAGTCACCAAGCTAGATGAAAAACAAATTGAACTTTTAAGAAATGGTTCCTCTGGAAGTATTGCGACTGTATTAGCAAAGGCTGTACCGGGCCTGTCTGACTCAAGCCGTACTATTACAGATTACGGTCAAACTTTACGTGGACGTAATGCCCTGATCTTGGTCGATGGCGTTCCAATGAACCTTACACGGGACACATCCCGCGGACTTTCAGCAATTGACCCTGAAAGTATTGCGAACATTGAAGTGATTCGCGGCAGTAATGCAATTTATGGCGGTGGCGCTGCGGGTGGTATTATTTCAATTACCACGAAAGCTGCGGGTGGTGAACCTACTGCAAAAACCGTCATTGGGTTACAAACACCTTTAACGAATTTCCGTTCTGATGCTTTGGGTGGAGATATTCACCAATATTTCACAGGCAGCTTTAACGCCTTTGATTATGCACTCGACTTTGGCTATCAACGTATTGGTAGTCCGTACGATGCAAGTGGTGACCGTGTTGCACCTGAACCAAGTCAGGGCGACCTTTATGATTCCGATGGCTACAGCGTAGGTGGTAAGCTGGGTTACCATATTGATGACAATCAATATCTACAATTCGCTGCAAACTATTATAATGCTGAGCAAGACTCAGATTATGCATCTGATCCAAGTGTTAAAAAAGCTCCAGCTGGAACTGTACCAGCGAAAGCCATCAAAGGATTAAAGCTTAAAGACCAAAATAAAAATGAAAACCAAATATACAATTTAACCTATACCAATAAAGACTTATTAGGTAATAAGGTTGATGCTCAAATTTATTACCGCGACTTCTTTACCCGTTTTTCACCATTTGATGCTCGTGGAAATGCGAACCGTGGCAAACAAGTCGACCAGATTTATCAAGAAAATAATGTACTCGGTAGCCGCTTAACTGTTACCACACCACTTGAGTTTTTAGGCGATACATCATTGGTTTGGGGTGGTGACTTCAGCCGTGAAAAAAGCGAAATGCCTTTAGATATTTTTGACCCTCAAATTTATGATCAATCAGGTGGTCTAGAATTTGTAAAAATTGGCAAGCTCATTTATTTACCTGAACTCACCACGCAAAGTGTTGGCGGTTTTATACAGTTAAAACACCGCTTTAATGACCAATGGTCAGCTGAAGCAGGTACACGCTATGAAGACAGCTATGCGCAAATTGATAGTTTTGTTCCATTATCACAATTAGGTAAGACCAACCCTTACACTGTTCCAGGCGGAAAAGTGAAAGCTGATGCATGGTTATACAATGCTAATGTGACCTTCTCTCCAAATGATCAAAACTCGATCTATGCATCATTTAACCAAGGTTTTCAGTTGCCTGATGTCGGTTTGATTATCCGTAATGCTGGTGAAGGTTTTAACCTTGGCTCATCATTTTTAGAACCTGTAAAAGTTGATAACTATGAGTTGGGCTGGAAAGGAAACTTCAATAACTTCTCATCAAGCTTAGCTGTATTCCACTCAACTTCTGATCTTGGGGCTGTGCAATCTTTCAACAATGGTCTAGTGCTTGCTAGAACAAAAGAAAAAGTAACTGGTGTTGAAGCAACTTTTGACTATCTTGACGATGCAAATATTTGGGGAACTGGTGGTAGCGTTACGTGGATGAAAGGTCGTGAAAAACCTCAAAACGGTTCTGAACAAGACATGACAGGTTTCCGCATTCCACCATTAAAACTCACAGCTTACGTTTCTTATAGCCCAACTGAAACTTGGACGAACCGCCTGCAAGCAACATACTTCGGTTCAGAAGATTACCGCTTAAATGGTGTAAATGGCTTTGGTCGCTATGATGTGAAGTCTTACACAACAGCCGATTTAATCAGTAGTTTTGCACTTAACAAGAAAGACACTGTGACGATTGGTTTGGAAAACATGTTTAATCGTAAGTACTACCCGCTTTATAGCCAACTATTAAGAACGAGCGATAACACTAGCCACTTGGTGGCAAATGGGGCAACGCTTAAAGTTTCTTATAGCCATAAGTGGTAATTAAAATTACATAGCATGTGTCATAAAAAAGGGGATCTATACGATCTCCTTTTTTTATTTAAAAATTATTTAAGCCTCATCTTCTTTTCTTTGTCGATTTGAAACCGACTGTCGGGACTCCCCTAGCTTTCTACCAGAAATTTTGTTAACTTGATTTCGTTACATATTCAAGATGTGATTTTATCCCAACACTTTTCAACATCATTTTTATGAAACTCAATTCATGCATGTGGCTTTACCAATATTTTTAAGGGGAAATCATAGTGGAAATTTCACATCGAGAAATTTATGCGCTTGTAGACATTAATAATTGTTATGTCAGTTGTGAGCGACTATTCAACCCCAAACTTATTGGTTTGCCTGTTGTGGTACTTTCTAACAATGATGGATGCGTTGTATCACGCAGCGAAGAAGCAAAAGACTTGGGTATAAAGATGGCAACCCCATGGTATCAAATTGAAGAAGAAGCTCTCAAAGCAGGCGTACACGTCTATTCAAGCAACTACACTTTATATGCCGAGATGTCTCGTCGCTTTTTTTCGGTTCTTGGGGAATTTTTCTCATCCGATGATTTAGAGGCTTACTCTATTGATGAATGCTTTATCCACCTTACCCCTTACCTCCAATCTCTAGATATCCATTCTTATTGTGTCAAAGTCGTAGAAACGCTAGAAGAATGGTTAAGCCTACCTTGCTGTATTGGCATCGGATATTCAAAAACTCAGGCCAAGTTAGCCAATCACTATGCAAAAAAAATTAAAAGTTTTAATGGAATTTGTAATTTCACTACTTTAGATCCCCTACTTCTTGAAGACCTCATGCAACAAACTTCTGTTAAAGAAGTCTGGGGAATTGGCTACCAATTGGTCAAACAACTACAAAGCTATGAAATTTATTCATGCCTAGACTTAACTTTTGCCAATGAATACCATTTAGCCAAAGCTTTTTCTGTGGTTATGGCACGTACTATTCGTGAGCTAAAAGGCCAATCCTGCATTCAACTTGATGATCCTGCCATCCTAACAAAACGAATTTTAGCATCACGAAGTTTCGCTCAAGCTTTATCCAGCATTGAGATTATTAAACAAGCGCTTATCTTTCATCTCAATCGTGCTCATCGACGTTTAATGAAACAAGAACAACTCTGTGCCTGCATTCAAGTCATGCTTTATGAAAAAACAGATAAACCGCCTTATAAAAAAGCGTCATCTCAAGCCATTGGCTTAACTTATGCAACAGATGATCTATGCATATTAACCAAAGCAGCAATGCAACAAATTGATGTTTTATATAAAGAAAATAAAAGATACATTAAGATTGGAGTTTTATTTTGTGGTTTGCACGCCCGTCAACATCACATTGATGATTTATGGCAACCTCTTGAGTTGATCCAGCAAAGACAACAACTCATGAAAACACTAAGTACAGTCCGTAATCGATTCGGTAGTCACTATTTACAAGTGGGCTATCATTCGCGTAGCCCATCTTGGCATATGAAACAATGTCACCGTTCAAAAAACTATCTAACCCGATGGAATGAGCTACTCGTAATTGAAGAGAACTCTACAGCCGTTACACAAAATACATGAACTGTTTTTGTCAATTCAGTTTAAAATAAGCTTCATTAAATTACTTGAAATTTTGTCATTTTTTAACATTGCTAAATCATCGCAAAATTTACAATATATAAGCCGAATTTGGCGTACCCTTTCTGCGACAATTAAAACAAATTATAAAAAAATTGTAGAAACATATGCCATAATAAGCAAACTTTGCAGACATCTTGCAAAGACTATTTGCAACTTTAGAGCTGGAGCAATCTGAATGAGTTCGACCATTTTGGTGATTCATGGACCGAATTTGAATTTGCTGGGAAAACGCGAACCAGAAGTATATGGTCATCTTACCTTAGGTGATATTAACCAACAACTTATTACCCAAGCTCAACGCGCATCAATTACATTAGATACTTTCCAGAGCAACTGGGAAGGTGCCATTGTTGACCGTATTCATCAGGCACAAACTGAAGGCGTAAAACTTATTATTATTAACCCTGCCGCCCTCACTCATACTTCTGTTGCTCTACGCGATGCTCTACTTGGCGTTGCCATTCCATTTATTGAAGTACATTTGTCGAATGTTCATGCACGAGAAGCATTCCGACACCATTCTTATTTATCTGATAAAGCAATTGGCGTAATTTGTGGTCTAGGTGCAAAAGGCTATAGTTTTGCACTCGATTACGCCATTGAAAAAATTCAACCATCTAACCCAAACTAGTTTAGGAATAGTCGCCCATGGATATCCGCAAAATTAAGAAACTCATCGATTTAATGATTGAGTCTGACTTGCAAGCGATTGAAGTTAAAGAAGGTGATCAATCAATCGCTTTAACTCGTCGTAGTCCAGTCGTTGCTGCGGCTGGTGTAGCACTTCCGGCAGCTCCTGTTGCAGAAGCACCAGTTGCAAAAACACCACGTGGAGCAGTTGAACCTTCTCCAATGGTTGGCGTGTTCTACGCTGCTCCAAGCCCAGGCGAAGCACCATTTGTTAAAGTAGGTCAAACTGTATCTGCTGGTGAAACTTTGGGTATTATTGAAGCAATGAAAATCATGAACCCAATTGAAGCAACTCAAAGTGGCGTGGTTGAAGAAATTTTAGTGAAAAATGGTGATGTTATCCAATTCGGTCAACCTTTATTCCGTTATCGCGCGTAATTACCTCGGGGACGTCTATGTTGCAAAAAGTTTTAATTGCAAACCGTGGTGAAATCGCTTTACGAATTACCCGGGCTTGCAAAACATTAGGAATCAAGACTGTTGGTATCTATTCAGATGCTGATAAGGACTTGATGCATTTACGTTTTGTTGATGAAGCAGTATGTATTGGTCCGGGCGCAAGTAGTGATAGCTATTTAAATATCCCGGCAATTATTACTGCTGCAGAAATTACTGGTGCTGATGCCATTCACCCTGGTTATGGTTTCCTTTCAGAAAATGCTGAGTTTGCTGAAATTGTAGAAAGTTCAGGCTTTACTTTTATTGGTCCTCGTCCAGAACATATTCGCCTCATGGGGAATAAAGTTTCTGCGATTGTTGCCATGAAAAAAGCAGGCGTACCTACTGTACCGGGTTGCGACCATGCCGTGACCATCCACAATGCCTTAGCTGAAGCGAAAGAAATCGGTTTCCCGCTTATTGTTAAAGCGGCATCTGGTGGTGGTGGACGTGGTATGCGTATTGTTGAGCGTGTAGATACGCTACTTGAATCAGTTCAAGCAGCACAACGCGATGCAGAAATGTGGTTTGGTGACGATACTGTATACATGGAGCGTTTTTTACAAAAACCTCGCCATGTCGAAGTTCAAATTCTTGGCGATGGTAATGGTCATGCGATTCATTTATATGACCGCGACTGTTCATTACAACGTCGTCACCAAAAAGTGCTAGAAGAAGCGCCTGCACCAAACCTGCCAGAACAAGCTCGAGCTGATATTTTAGAAGCGTGTGTTCATGCATGTCAGCTAATGCAATATCGTGGTGCTGGTACGTTTGAATTTTTATTTGAAGACGGTGAATTCTTCTTTATTGAAATGAACACTCGTGTTCAGGTAGAGCACCCTGTTACTGAAATGGTGACTGGTGTTGACATTATTGAACAACAGCTACGTATTGCAGGCGGCCTAGGACTAGAACTCCAACAAGAAGATATCAAAGTTCAAGGACATGCAATCGAATGTCGTATCAATGCAGAAGATCCAACAACTTTCTTACCTTCACCGGGTAAAATTGAAAGTTTCTATGCACCAGGTGGTGCTGGTATTCGTTTAGACTCTCATATCTATCCAGAATATAGCATTCCACCTTACTATGACTCTATGATTGCCAAACTGATTTCTCATGGTAAAGACCGTGAAACTTCAATTGCACGTATGCGTCAAGCGTTAGATGAAATGATCCTTACAGGAATAAAAACCAATATTCCTCTGCATAAAGATCTTATTTTGCAAGATAAGAGCTTCTGTTCTCAAGCAATGGACATCCATTACCTTGAAAAACACTTGTTAAAGCAATTGGAAGAAAAGAAGAAAGCTGAAACTGCATAATAAAAAAAGCCTCTTATAAATAAGAGGCTTTTTTTATATCTATTACTTTATGGTAGTACTCTACGCAAAGTCGCAAAACACTGCTCACCTTTAGCGGTTGAACAGAAGTTAATAGTATGATCATTTTTCCACTGTACAAAATATTGAGAAACATCACCTGTTTGATCTTGTTTCTGTCCAGAACAATCCATTTTATTATTATCAAATTTAATTTGCATGACTAAAGCAGCTAACTGCTCTTTAGGATCATCGGACGGTTGATATTCATATAAGCCATATGACCATTCTTGACCACTTTTGATCACTACATCATTACCACTACGGAAATTATAATATTCCACACATTTCTTATTATTTGGAATTTCCATTCCCCATAATCCCATAATTTCAGGACGCGTAACAATACGTATAGCATTAGGATTACTTGCTGTCCGAACGGGTTGTTCAGCTGGCTGCTGAGTCGCCGTTTCTGCCACAGCTAAACCAGAACAAGCCCACAATAATCCAATAATATAAATATTTTTCATAGATTTATTAATCATTAAACGCATGAACTTAAGTTAGCATATTTTTTGACAAATTCACTGGTTCATAACCATATAAAAACAATATTTTTCAACTGTAACGTGCTACAACAAGTCATCAAACAATTTTATATTTACTTGCTTTTTTCAATATAAATACCTTGTTTTTTCATTATTTCGAGCTTATGCCGTTGAGGAATCAATTTGTTTAGGAAGCCACATTACAAAGCATAAGCCTAAGAGTACAACCAAGCTGGCACACATAAAGATAATTTCACCGGAAAGAATTTTCCAAAAATGTCCAGCCAGAACACTACCAAAAGCCACACCTAAGCCCCACATGGTGCTGTAAAGAGCTTGTCCCCGCCCTTGTTGTCCAGCCGAGAAATTTTGAAAAATAACTCGCATCGCGATTAAGTGAAATAGACCAAAACTAAAAGCATGTAAACACTGTGCAAAAAGTTGACCAACAAAATAATGTGAAAATAGTGCAACTAACATCCAACGCATGCTCGTCACTAGTAAACATACAATCACTAAACTACGCCACGAAAAACGTTGAAAAATCTTTGGAGCAATTGAAAACATAAAAATTTCTGCAAAAACCCCTATAGCCCATAAAAATCCAATTTCAGTCGTACTAAAATTCAAAGATTTCAGAAAATTACTATAAAAACTATAAAAAGGTGCATGTGAAAAAAGTAAAATAAATTCAATTGTAAAAAATGCAGCTACTGTCGGGCGTTTAAGCACGGGAAGTAAAGGCTCTAACTGCTTTTGTGAGGTAGGCGCACCATCCGGTTCTCGAATTGTGAAAGACCAGATAAATGCCAATGAAGCAATAATTAATAATAAAATCGGAAGCATCGAAATAGGTACTATTTCTAGAAGTGCACCAATAACGAAGACACCTACAATGAATCCAACAGATCCCCACTTACGGATTTTTCCGTAAAGTTTAGCTTTTTGATCGCCCAACCAAAATAAAGTAACCCCTTCAAATTGAGCTAAAATAGCATTTTGAAAGAAGCTAAAAATAAGCATGAGTAAAGCAATCGATTGAAAAGTATTTGGAACTATAAAAATAGCCAACCATATACATGATTCCATCCAAGTCGCCAACCGTACTAATAACATTCGCTTACCAGATTTGTCAGCAATCCATCCCCATACCAAAGGTGCGAAAAAACGCGTTACAATGGCAATTGATGATAAAACACCAATTTCTTGATAATTAAACCCTTGATCTTGAAGATATAAATTCCAGTAAGGCATAAATGTGCCAACAATGGAATAATAAAAGAAGTAGAATCCGCCGAGTCTAGTTTGGATTGTAAGTGGTCGGAACAAGTGGTAAACCTTTGTATTTTCAATAGGTTAAAATTCGAGATAATTGTATATATCAAAACATCCCAACCCTACAATTCTAACACTTTGTTTTACAATACAAATAACTAATTTATTAATAACCAGCTTTTCCTTTAAAAGCTTTTTTTATTGATAAGAAAGATTAAATAAAGATAAGAGAACTGTAATTTAATTTGTACAATATGTTAACTTGTGTAAAAATACATTTAATATTCATAAGGTATTTAATCATCAGATGTTTTTTCTTATTTTCTTAATTTGCCTTTTTCTGTTTTTACTTATCCTAAAACAACATTACCGTTAACCGTCTTTTTTCAACTATCTTTTCTTTAAAAGCTTTTCTACTTCCTTTAAATTAGAACAATTAAAAATCAAATTTATAGACATCACTCTTTAGAACTAAATTTTCAAATTAAGCTTAGCTTAAATATTGAATATCAAACTCACGGATATTCACATTACCAACCCAGCACCAGAAAGATACTCAACATTAAATTCAAAAATTTAATCAATAAGTTACAGTAACAATAACACTATCTGAGTAGTTACCGGGAATCGTTGAAATAGTAGTACCTTGTGGAATTTTTCCATACACATTTGTGCTTTGAGCACTCCCCGATCCCGTCTTGGAAACACCTCCAGAACCTCCAACCGCGGTTACACCACCTGTAGTATCCCATACCGTACTATAAGTCGAGTTCTGATATAACTGATAGGGAATATATTGACTACTACCATTTGTCATACGTCTAAAACCACCAGCAATACGGTTATTTCCATCCCCCAAGTAAATACTGTATGGCGTTCCATTGTTACAAGTCGTATTCACTGCACCTTGCGCAGTGTAATCACGACTAGTCGAGCCAATATCATTAATATTGCCAAAATCTACATTTGATGTTGAATCTAATTGGCATAAACTCGGTACAACATAATTAGCTGTTATAGTGGCATTACCTGAATCCCAACCGCCTCCGCTATTACCTTCACAGACAGTGCTAGAGCTTGCCTGCATGTCCCAAAAAAGCTGAACCGTACCAGTATATGTGCCTTTAGGATATGCAATGAGCGAACCAGTGCGGGCTGGTACTTTTACATTTACAGAGTAACTAATAATATTATTTGAAGCGACCGTTCTCACTGGTCCATACCAAACATTTGAGGTCTGATTTGTGGTAGAAGAACCTGCGCCACCCACAGTTGCAGTGACCGTATAAGGTAATGAAATGCTGTTATTGGCGTTCGTAGTTCCCGTAAATACGGTTTTCATACACATATAAGCTGAAATTTCAGGAGTAGTACGCCCCCCAAGACAGCTAATCGTGCCAGAAAAGTTGATGTTTGCATCACTATTAATTGTGGCAGCCGTATAGGTATACGTACTATTAGTCGTTCCCGTTACCGTACAAGCAGCATGTGCAGAGCTAAAAAATGCATATAATATAAAAGACAGAACAATTGCTAAAATATACTTTATGGCCAATGAAAACTTTTTACTCTTCATCCAAAAACTATGATTCGCAGTAGTTATCGACATACATAAGGCCCCAATTTTTTAGCACTGTATTGCTTATTTTCATATGCAAAATTAACTTGGCATGAACCATGATCCAGAAGATCGACTTCAAGTTTGTTTTGTTTTAATAGATTTGGAATAAATACTTCACCGTCGTAGCCAACTACCCCATCTTGCTGTCCATTAATTCGAACGCTATAACCTGGTAATAACGCTGAGTTATTCGAATCAACAAGTTTTACTAACCCTGAAATAACCTGATGAGCACCAAAGCCTACTAAGGTTCCTTGGCGATAACCCACAAATGCTGTTTGGTTAGTTGAAGTAACATCCCATTCTAAAGGTAAATATGATGGATCTAGGTAGATATGATGAAGCTGATAGGGTCTTAAATTTGAAATTAAGAATCGACCGGTTCGATCAGTCGCTCCTAAATTGACTCCACCATTTAGAATTTGGCTTTGCGGTCCAGCATTGATCACAACTGCGTAGCCGTCTCCAATTTCATTGGCTGCAAAAATCCGCCCTGCTGCTGCAACCAACGATCCTGTCGCTGAAAGTGCAACCTGATCGTTCTCTCCTATTTTGTTATATCGACCTGTCAGATAAGCAGCACGGGCACGGTAAGATGCATAGATAGATGCATTGTTTTGATTGGCATCCTGATCATGCTCAACATAGCCTCCCCATCCAAATGCACCGATTTGTGGGTCACTAAATCCATTTATTTCTTGTCTATATGTTGTTTTACCACTTTCATTAGAAATACTTGTAATCGTATTAACTCTAGTAGATGGTGTATAACGCAGTGCAAAGTAAATGCCATAGTCTTTGTGATTTTCATAATCTTTATACGCTGAGCTATAAAATCCCCAGTTCTTGTTCAGACTTCCGCTTAAATTGGCAGAGACTAACTTATAAGAGTTGTCGCTAAATTTGATCTGGTTGTAACCCAGATAAGCCCCATAGCCTTCATAAAAATTATAGTTAATCCCTGCCCTAAGAATCTCATCTGCTAGCGCACTATAGCTCAGATAGTTTTTGGGTTCAGCATCGGCCTGATTATCTTTTAAATATCGAACTTGGGACACACGGGCAAGGTCAAAATAGTTATCGAATACTTTACGGTAACTGGTATTAAATGAAATATTCTTACTGATACGCCCTTCTAAACCAACCAAGGCAGAATAACCGTTTTCATCTTTATATTGGCTTGCTGCAATATCAGCATTAATTACCCCAAAACCAAACAGGTTTTTGGCAAAACCAGTGCCCAGATTTGATAGCCCATCTGTAGAAGCTTCTGCACCACCACTTAAGGTCAGCGAGTTACTGTAGCCGTATCGAATCGCACCTGATGCAAAAGTAGCATCATCATAATCGTTTGAATACAACCCATAGTTATAACGTGGAACCCCGACATCTACTGAGAATTCATTGATGCCTTTTGCCAAAATTTTAGATGAAAAATAGTAAGCCTGTTTGGTAATGCTCTGCTGACCCGTCGCATCAGTGGTCACAAGCGTGACTTCATTACCCGAAATAAACGGTAGCTGCTTAATGTCAAACGGACCTGAGGGTACAAGCCCTGAATAAATCTTTTGTTGGTTGACATATAAATCCAGTGTCGAAGGCAGTGCAGCCGAGCCAGAAAATTGTGGTAATGCCGAAGTGACAATATCACCACGTTGAGTATAAGCACTCGACCACTGAAAACCCGCAAGGCGCACACTACTCCCCCAGTCAGAACTATTGGAAATAAAGTCCCCTAAGGTATATATCCTGATCTTTTCAGGGTCTACATACTGCCACTTACTCTCTAGGCGCACCCACTTTTCATGGCTATAACTAGTTTCATTACTACCGTTATATAAAATGCCTGAAGAAAAATTACCAATAGCGCTGTTAAAAATCCCTTCTGCCGAACCGGAGAAAACATTCTCGTCATTAGTCAGGGTGTGATAGAGGTTATAGTTCAGAATAGCCGCATTTAAGGGCTCCATTTTCAGTAAATGAGGGCTCGTGAGCTGCTGACCATTTAAATCAACTGAATAATCCGCCAACATGTTTGAAGGAATTTGTAAATTTAGAGACTGCTCGTTCTCTAGATATTTAAACTGGATTTCTTTTAGCTCATTAATACACACCCATTGGCTATCTGGAGTGTGTTCATCTATTTTTACCCTTAAAACTTTTAAATCACGAGCACGAATATACAGCTTTCTATCTTGATCTTGGTGTACCGAGATTAAATCTGTTGAAATATTCGAGTTAATAGAAATCTTTAAAAAAAGCTGTGTGTACGCCTTATCAGAACTAAACACCTGATGAGAAGAGTTTGTAACTTCCGGAATACTTGGTAAAGCAATATTGGTGTTATCTTGCAATGATTCAGCAAAAGCATGAATCGGCAAGTACATAACACATAAGGCACTTACGAGATATTTCATATGTGCCTCTTTAAAGAGATGTTTGCTTACCGTTAATATTCAATGAAATATTATATTTATGATCCGTTTGAAATTTAAAATCAGGGCTAATATTAAAATTTCTTGCTTTGCCAGCAAGAATATAACCATTCACCGTATTTACTTTAATCGGATAGCTTTTATTTGCTGTCACATCAACAAGCGTTAAATTATTTAAAAGTGCATGTCGATTGCCAACATTGCTAATCATAAGAGAAGAAGTATTTTGCTCTTGTTGAATTGACCAATTGAGTTTAGTAATTGCATCTTTATTTACGACAAATAGAGGCAATGACGAACGTAGTAGGACGTTAATCCCTTGATCCGCTTTACGGTTATCAATCGGTTTTGGTAGTTCATCAATAATAATACGGTATGTTTGCTCACCAGAAACGGGTGCTGGATTAATTCTAACTACACGTAAGTTATAAGAATCATTAGGTTGTAATTTTAAAAACGGGGGGCTAACCGCGATCTCATCTGTAGGTATCAGTTGATCTTGCCCAGCATTTTGGCGCCATTCAAATACACGTACCTGCAAATCAGTACTTTCATTTGACTGGTTATATAAACTGATTGAGGATGCCGATTGATCATTTAATATTTCAATACTTACAGGCGAAAGACGAATTGATGCAGCGTTCAGCATACTAGGCAAAAATAACAATAAACTTGTAATAACAAAGATATTTTTTCTCATGATTTGCCCAGAACTACTTTTCTCAAATTAGGCTAGCTCTCTGAATCAAGAGCTAGCAATGACACAATAAAACTTATTAAAAATTAATAAGTCACTGTTACAGTTACAGTGTCAACATAGCTACCTGCACTTGGCAAAGTTGAGCCAGCAGGGATACGACCATAGACGTTAACTGCTTGTGGCGCACCAGTACCAGTACCACTATATGCAGTCGTTGAAATACCAATTGCTGTTGCACGGTTAGTGTCAGAGAAGAGATTGTAAGGAATAAATTCGTTGCTTGTTGCGCCACCAATCATACGACGTTGGGTCGTTTGAGCATTTTTGCCGGCATCAAAAGCCAAAGTCCATGGCACAGTGTTGTTACATAAAACTTTGATGGCTGTACCACCTGTCGTTGTAGTGTCTGCATCGACGTTGCTAGCAAGAGAACTTAAAGTACCAAAATCTAAAACTGCGTTAGCTGTTGTACCTGTAGCTGAAGTATTCAATACACAGCTATTTGTAATTGTTGCTTTAACAGTCAAGGTGCCTGTTGCTGTTGCAGCATTTGCGGCAGTGATAGACATTAAACCCATAGCAATTGCTGGTAAACAAATGAGAGACTTTTTCATGGTAAAAAACCTTTTTTACATTACGCCAATAAAATTAATAGATGTAAAAACTAGCCTTCCCCATCACAATCACTAGCTTTTCTGATTGTTTTTTCAAAGCATTATTTTTTTACTCTACTGACCGCGCATAATACAAAAAAACAACAAAAACACTAACATAAGTTTCATTTTAAATATCAATTAATAATTCAACTTCTGATGAATTTCTCAATTAGAAAAATTTTTATGTTTTATTACACTTTTTATATGAATTTTCGATACTTCTATTCAGCTTTTATTAGTTTTACTAAAAAAATGATAGCTTTTCATTAGTTAAAATTTACCATAACTTTTGATATTTTATAATTTTTTAACCTTTGGTCAAAAAAACAAGAACAAAAAGTAAGCTACTGATTGTTCTATATATTTCAAATGAATAAGAAAATAATATTTTATGAATAAGAAATCTAAGTAATTTATAGCAGTTCTAGGATTTTTTTTAAATTTTCAGTAATTAAAACAACTTATCACCTACCAAAAGAAGTTAGCATTAACTTAACTACTTCTAAAAATTAGATGAAAAAATAAGCCAAGAAATCCACCAACCATAGCAAAACCTAACTGTATATAAGCTTTGCCATACCAAGCCAGTTCCCTAAATTGATAGTCTGCACTGCTAGAGTTGATCACAAACATATTCCTAATATCCCAACTATGAAATCCTTTGGGTCTTTCAGCAAAAAAATCTAAAATAGGTGTAAATCCCAAAACAAATACAATGCCAAGTAAGGGATAAACGATACATCCCGGAAAAATAGGATTATTCTTTCGTTCCATAGAGTCAAAGATGATAGCCGCAGCTACTAACAAACTTTGTATTAGAACGACTCTTTTAAAAGTATCTAAATCAAAACCTAAATAGAACATTAAAGTTAGGAAAAAGACTCCAGTTAGAAGAATAGAGCATATTAATAATTTCCAATTCATTTCAGTCCTTAAATAATTTTTAGAATCTTATATAGTTGTAGTAATGTCTATTAAAAAATATTATTTCAATTTATTTATATTAGCAAAAAACAATTAAATAGCACAGCCTTAATTAAACCAAAAATGTACAAATAGTATTCAAATATTTTTTATTTTTAAATAAATCTAAATTTACATTTAGTTTGTATATATAGATTTTAGAAAATGATTTAACAAAATATATTTTTTAGTACAGCTAAACATTTATAAAATCCATTAATTTTATAATTTATCTTAATGCTAAAAAATTCAGATTAAATATTATTTATAGTCAAAATACTTTCTATTTAAAAATATATTTCTAAATCGAGCGAACCTTTGAATGTACTCTTTCTTATCTCCTAAAACTAACAATTCCATACTTGTAGTTTTACTTGCTTCTTGGCAAGGTATGTGCCAGTAAAACATTAGGAATTTGTTCCAATATGGCGAGTCCAGCACAAATCATTCGACATAAATTTCTCAATACATTCTTTTCACGCCATTCTCTCTGGTTCTTATGTATTTTTACTGCACTCAGCATTACGTGGTTTCGAACCGTATATACGCCTCATAGTATCTATTATTTTATTTCAGATACTCTACTTAACGGTTTATGGGTGCTCACGGGTACACTAAGCTTATTAGGCCTTTATGATGTTTTGCAGAATAAACATTCAATTTTAAGAAACTACCCAATTATGGGGCATTTCCGTTTTTTGTTTGAAGATATACGCCCAGAAATTCGTCAATACTTTATTGAAGCGGATCAAGATGCTCTGCCTTTTTCTCGTATGCAAAGAAGTCTAGTTTATCAACGCGCTAAAAATGAAAATGCAGATAAACCTTTTGGTTCAATCATTGACGTTTATCAAGAAAACTATCGCTTTATTGTCCACTCAATAAGCCCTTGCCCACCAGCAGATCCAAAGAGTTTCCGTATTCAGGTTGGTAATGCACAATGCCTTCAACCTTATAGCGCATCAATCATGAACATCTCTGCCATGAGCTTTGGTAGTTTAAGTGCCAACGCAATTCGTGCGTTAAATAAAGGTGCACAGTTAGGTGGTTTTTATCATGATACTGGCGAAGGTAGTTTAAGCCCTTACCATCTAGAAAATGGCGGTGATATTGTTTGGCAAATTGCCAGTGGTTATTTTGGTTGCCGTACCCTAGACGGAAAATTTGATGAGCAAAAGTTTGCTAAACAATCTCAATTACCACAGATCAAAATGATTGAGCTGAAGCTTTCCCAAGGTGCAAAACCGGGCCATGGCGGTATTTTACCTAAGCATAAAATTACCGCAGAAATTGCCGAAATCCGTGGCGTTTCGCGCGATCATGACTGTATTTCTCCTGCAAAGCATTCTAGTTTTTCTACCCCAATTGAAATGATGCATTTCTTACAGAAGTTGCGCACATTATCTGGCGGTAAACCAGTTGGTTTTAAACTGTGTATTGGTCAGCCTTGGCAATTTATGAGTATTGTTAAAGCAATGCTTGAAACAAAAATTGTTCCTGACTTTATTGTAGTTGATGGTTCTGAAGGCGGTACAGGCGCAGCACCAATTGAGTTTAGCGATAATATTGGTACACCATTACGTGAAGGCTTGCGTTTTGTCCATAACACGCTTGTCGGCGCAGGGCTAAGAGATCAAGTTAAGATCGGTGCGAGTGGTAAAATCATTAGTGCATTCGATATTGCCAGTACTTTTGCACTAGGTGCAGATTGGGTTAATTCAGCACGTGGTTTCATGTTTGCTGTTGGATGTATTCAAGCACAAAGCTGTCACACTAACCAATGCCCTGTAGGTGTTGCAACTCAAGATAAAGACCGTCAAAAAGCCATTGATGTACCGACCAAATCAGAACGAGTATTTAATTTTCATAAAAATACCTTGCATGCTTTGTCAGAAATGATTGCTGCGGCTGGTTTACGCCATCCTTCAGATATTAAAGCCCACCATTTGGCTCAGCGAGTAAACGATCGTGAAATTAAGAACTATGCTCAATTGCATTTTTTCTTAAAAGAAGGTGAACTTTTACAATCTGAACTTAATAACGACGATGATAATTTTTATTATCGAATGTGGAATATGGCTGATGCCAATCATTTTTGATTTATATTAATCCTATAATTTGAGCATTACATTCATAGTGTGATGCTCTTCCATATTTAAAACTAATATGTGATTTTTGATTAAATTCGACTCTCCTTTTAATTTGTATTTAATCGATTTTTCACCTAATATAAAAGTATAAATAACGTACAAATTTTAATTTTATTTAATAAAAACTTTTTAATGCTTATAACAAGAAGGTATCTCATCATGTTGAAAAAAACATTCATCTCTTCTTTTGTTGCACTGGCGATAGGCTTAAGTAGCTATGCTGTTGCTTGTACACGCGCTGTATATTTGGGCAATAACCAACATATTATTACTGCTCGTTCGATGGACTGGAAAGTTGATACGGGTACAAATTTATGGATTATGCCAAGCGGGGTTACCCGTGATGGTAGTGCAGGCTCCAATTCAATAAAATGGACATCTAAATATGGAAGTGTGATTGCTACAGGTTATGAAGTTTCCACAACAGATGGCATGAATGAAGCTGGATTGGTTGCCAATATTTTATGGTTAGTGGAATCTCAATATCCAGATGTGAAAAAAACAGATAAGCCTTTACTCAGTATTGCAGCTTGGGCGCAATATGTACTCGATAATTTTGCAACTGTAGATGAGGCTGTTAAAGCTTTAGAAAAAGAACCTTACACCATTGTTACCGACAATGTTCCAGGTGAATCAAGGCTTACCACCCTGCATTTATCTATTTCTGACAAAACAGGTGATAGCGCAATTATTGAATATATTGACGGAAAGCAGATTATTCATCATAGTCGCAGCTATCAGGTCATGACTAACTCGCCTACTTTCGATAAACAACTTGCACTTGCCGAATATTGGAAACAAATTGGTGGAACGATCATGCTTCCTGGTACAAACCGAGCATCTGATCGCTTTGCACGCGCATCTTTTTACATTAATGCAATTCCTAAAAATGATGATAGTAAACAGGCTCAAGCCTCTGTATTTAGTGTGATTCGAAATGCGTCTGTTCCCTATGGACTAAATACTCAAGAAGAACCTAATATCTCTTCGACTCGCTGGCGAACTGTGGCCGATCATAAACAGCTGCTCTATTTTTTCGAGTCTGCCCTATCACCAAATGTGTTTTGGGTTGACTTAAAAAAGATTAATTTTAAAGATGGTAAAACGCGTAGACTTGATTTAGGGCCCGATCAAAGTCATATCTATGCAGGTGATGCTACTTCTTCCTTTAAAATTGCAAAACCATTTGTATTTTTAAGCCCAACTACACGTTAATTTATGTCAAAATTATTGGTCTTAACATAAATAATATTAAACATACTATCTTGGAATTTATATGATGAAGAAATCTCTACTCTTATTGAGTTCTTGTCTACTTACAACGGCTTGCAGCACCACACAATTTGGTACAGATAAAGCAACAGTTCCTACAGTAGTAAAGACAGCTGGTCAACTCAACTGTTTACCAACTGAATTATGTCCTAGTTTGCTCGTTAAATGGAACGAGAATCAAAAAGATCAGCTGCGTGTAGATGTTCATTTAAGTAGTAGTTATAACTTTTATGATATTAACGAGTTAATATTTGATATTGATGGCAAACGATTTACTTATCAACCCGCTCAAGCGACTGAAAAAACGAATGTAAGTCGATTAGTACCTAAACATTCAACAACTTTCTTTATTATTCCAAGCCAATTCTTGCAAGAGTTTAAAAGTGCTCAAAATGTAAACGTTTTGATAAAAACGGATAAAGGAACGATTGAACGCAATATGTATAGTCCACAAAAACAATCTTCAGTTTATAAAAACTTTATTCAGCTTTATCAAAATTCAAAATAAAGCAGATAGATTAAGCCATGCATCTATCCAGAATTATTGGATAGATGCATTATTTTTTAATAATAAAAATGTTTTGGTTTCGCATGTAAAAAGGCTGGAATCAATCCTGTTAAAGCCGCACGTATATCTGCACGTTCATTAATTAATTGATGTGAACCTTCTTCAAGCATTAATAGCGTTTGAAGCCTAAATTTACGACGAATAAATTCAATGTTGTAACGCCAGTCTACAGTCTGATCGAGAGCACCTTGTGCAAGCCAGACAGGGATACGGCAAGCGGGCCGTTCTTCCATTTCCTGCATCCATTTTGACATTGCCAAAATCCAGTCCATCCCCATCATCCGAGGTTGCAATGGATCTTTTAAGCGAACAAAACGCAAGAATTCAGGATTATGATTATTACGTCTAAAGTGTCTTGGTACTTGGCGTTTAATACGGCGAATAATGCCTAACCCGACCGGATTATGCCACCATGCGGTTTTTGCAGGGCGAATCAAAGGAGAAAGTAATAAGACTCTATCTACAATTGGATCTTGGCGTTTTTCAGCATATTCTAATAAATGATGCATCCAAATTGCCCCGCCCGTGCTTTGTCCAATTCCCACCCAAGGTTTAGGCAACTGATCTGCATGTTTCACATATTGATAAACCGCCATCAGTACTTGTTGATAGTGATCAAAATTTTGAATACTTGCTGGTGAACCATTGCTTAAACCATGCCCTGGTAAATCGTAGGTAATAACACTAAAACCTTGTTCAAGAATTTCACGAATGATGGGCTGATAAATACCGCTATGCTCAAGATAGCCATGTAACAAACAGACGGTACCTTGTATTTTGTCTATTTTAGGTTTGAAAACCTGCACATGTAAGCGAAATAAAGGCATTTGAACATAACCCTGCCAATGGTCACATTCAAGTAAATGCAAACCATACAATTTGCGGTAGGCCAGCAAATCTCGCGATGGTTCCTCTAATGTATTTAAATTGAGGGGACTTAAAACCTGTGGCGTAAGATCACGGTTGGGAACCGGCAAATCTAATTGTTTTAATACGGCAGGATTGAGAAATGGGATATCTGACATTAAGGTACCTCTCGACAATCACTTGAGCCAAACAACATGTCGCGAATTGTCGCAAGTAATTCATAATTCGCACGACGGCTATGATCGTAATTTTGCACACTTGGTTGCCAACGTGTTAGTGCTGTTGGCATTGGAGCCACAACAGGAATTGTTTCTATGCCATTTAAAGCAAATAGTCGACGTGTACGCGGCATATGATATTCATCAGTAACCAACATAACCGTAGGAGCGCCCCCTTTCTTCTGAAGCAACAGAGAGCTAAATCGTGTATTTTCACATGTATTCATACTACGTTTTTCTAATAGTTTTGCTTCCACCCCACGCTCTTTTAACCAAGTTTGCATATAAGGCGCTTCAACACCGCTAAGTACAATAGGAAGATGACTTTGTTTTTCAATTTCTAAAGTTTTTTCCAAGCGTAAGCGTGTGTAGCCATTAACAACAATATCTTTACCATTTTTATCTAAGGTTAATCCTCCCCCCAATACAACAATTGCATAAGGTTCTGATAACTTTTTAGGTTGCACTGGTAATGGATTTTTACGCACATATTCGATTTTCTGTTCAGGTTCACTAACAGCTTTTTGATGCTCTGGTACTTCAGGTTTTCTTGCTAAAAACTCAGTATATTGCTCTGTAAGTGCTTTATTTTCCGAACTATTAATAAAGAGAGCTTCATCAATGGGAGCACTTGCTTCATCGGCAGCATCAATTTCTGAGTTTTTAACCACTAAAGGAACCGTTACAGAAGCGGCTGCCTCTGAATCTTGTTCCTTTTCTTCTAAAAGAATAATTTGCTGCAAAGCCTTATAGTTTTCTTGAAGATAGGTCAGATCTGTTGTCTTTTTTTCACGTAAAGCTTTTTCAGTCAGCTTTAAATATGCTTGACGAGCAATCCATAGATTTGAGCCTGGTTCTAAATTGTCATGCTCACTTAATGCAGCCTGTCTCTGGCTTTCAGCAGCGACTTGATTAACATCAACCGGTACAAAATAATTAAGTCCAGCCACAATTAATTTTGAATAAAACGGCGAATATAAAAAAACCACGAAACAGCCCAATAGTAAAAATAGCACGGTGACTACTTGTACTAAACGTACCATTAAGTGTACTTGTGGCATAAAACTATTCCGTATGATTTTCAATTAAACCTAAACTGTTATAAAGCACAGGCTCTGGTTCTAACATAATATGGAAACGCTGATCAACATCATGTTGTACAGCCTGATAAGTTTTCTTTACATCAGTAAGAGATGCATTGGCATAATTGACCAAAACCAATGCCTGTTTGTAAAACATACCCACCATATCAAGTTGTTTACCTTTCCAACCCACCTGATCAATTAACCATCCTGCTGCAATTTTAACGTTTCCACTCGCTTGAGGATAATGTGGAATTGTTGAGAATTGTGTGACTAACTGCTCAAACTCTTGAGGATTAACTATCGGATTTTTAAAGAAACTTCCTACATTTGGATATTCTTTTGGATCAGGTAACTTACTTTGACGAATATGAATGACTTGATTTTGTAAATTTTCGGCAGTCTGATTATCTCCAACTGCTTGCTTCAAATCACCATAGTTAAGCTTTAAATGGGGATGTTTAAGCAATTTAAAAGTCACATGCGTAATGATATAACGGTTCGGATCATCTTTAAAAATGCTATGACGATAGGCGAAATGGCAGTCTGCTTCTAAAATTGTCTGAGTTTGTTTAAGTTTACGGTCATACACTTGTACCGACTCAATAAACTCACCTACTTCTACCCCATAAGCACCAATATTTTGTACTGGTGAAGCACCAACTAAGCCTGGAATAAGTGCTAGATTTTGCAAGCCAAACCAATTTTGCTGAGTACTGTACAAAACGAAATCATGCCAGACTTGGCCTGCACCGACATTAACTCGAACAAAATCATCATCGTTAGATAAAACTTCGATACCTTGAATATCTAGATGAATAACCAACGCATTGATCTGTTGCGGCAGTAGCATATTACTACCGCCCGATAATACAAGTACATTTAAATTATGCTGTTCAGCAAAACCCAAAGCTTCCTCAATATCCTGAATAGTTTGGACTTTGGTGTAGTGAGACGCTGTTGCATCTAAACTCAAAGTATTGAATGGCTTAAGCTGTACCTGATTTTGAATTTGCATTGTATTAAAAAACCTACTCATAAACATTCAATTGTTTTTTTAAAATATTAATCCATGCCAAACTACTGGACTCGCATTGATTGAGTACACGTTCAAAGCCTTCAGCTCCGCCATAATAAGGGTCAGGCAAGGCTTGTTGTGGATATTCAGGATCATGCTCGCTCATTAAAGCTACTTTTGCACGAATTTGATGAGTCCCAAACTGAGAAACTGCACTTTGTAGCATGTCATGAATGTCATTAAAGTTTTGATGATCCATTGCCAAAATCAAATCAAATTCTAAAAAGTCTAGAGTTGAAAGCTGTCTTGCACGTAAAGAAGATAAGTTATAGCCTCTTTTTTTAGCGTGCAGCTGACTACGCTGATCTGGTGCTTTATTTGGATGATAATTACTCGTTCCAGCAGAATCGACAATTACATTGAGTTGATGTGCATCACAATAATGTCTAAAAACCACTTCAGCCGTGGGAGAACGGCAAATATTTCCTAAACAGACACATAACACCTTATATTGTGTTTCCATTAGAAATTACTTCCAAATATTTGAATTACATAGAAATAAATATGGTGCATGCAACATCCTGACAAAACTATAAATTATTGTCAGAATTGAATTGACCATTGTGACGTGTTGCATTTTGTCAAAACTCACAGGGCTTGAAAAGGAAAATAATGTTTATCAATAGATTAAAAGTTGATAAATCAGTCGATAAACGATCCGATCTTCTAATTTTTAAGAAAATAATAAAGCCCTCATTAGAGGGCTTTCCCACAGAGGAATAACTTTTTTATATTATTTTTTATTAGGTTAATGCCCCTTCTAAGGACTTTAAGGCAAACAATCAAATTAACATTGTTATTAATCGTATGAGCATATTTTTTAATAGAAGAACAAAAGCCTTCACAATGCAATCTGGTTAGCAATTCAACTATAGAAAAATTGTTCTTGATTAGTTTTTTGTTCACAGATTTCAATGTAGCAATGGTCTTACAAGATAACGCCTTTTACATCGCCTTGGTGATAGTTAGTAAGCAGTACCAAGCACTTTAAAGCTTCTTTATTAGCAGCTAAATTTTAGAGGAACATCTTGCATAATATTCTTTTCTTAATATTTAAATTACAAATACTTAAACTGACTTAATTATGAATTTAAGAAAACATATTTTGATATAAACAAAAACATAAACATAAAAAACTCAACGACTAGGATTTAGCTGCCCTGTAGAATTGCTTTCGATTTTAATAACAACAGTCAATACGGATATGCTCTTATCAATTCCCCGGACTAATAATTTCGACCTCATTCGACTTCTAGCAGCCTGTCAAGTCGTATATATCCATAGTCTAAATCACCTGAAAATAAATGGTTTATTACGTGAATTTTTTGATAAATTTTTACAATATTTTCCTGGTGTCCCAATATTCTTTACTGTCAGTGGATTTCTTATCTTTTGGGCATTTGATCGTAATCATGATATTAAAAAATACAGTATTAATCGAATATTAAGGCTTTATCCTGCTCTATACGTATGCTTATTTATTACAGTTTTACTTCTCATTTTTTTCTCTTCATTTTCTCTACTTACACATACAAGTTTTTATATATGGTTAATTAGTCAATTAACAATTTTACAGTTTTATACACCAGAAATTTTAAAATTCTGGGGTGTAGGTACACCCAATGGAGCTTTATGGACAATTACAGTTGAAGTTCAATTTTACATTCTTGTTCCCATTATATTTTTTCTTATGAAAAAACTAAAAGGAGCATTTTTTTACTTCTTCTTTTTATATTATCCCTTATTACAAACTTCTATTTTGCTGGGCTCGATGAAAATATTATTAAAAAATTAAGTTTTGTATCTATCATTCCTTATCTTTTTAATTTTTTGATCGGTTCATCCTTCTATATTTTTTGGACAAAATTATCTAAATTTATTGAAAATAAGTTTATTGTTTGGTTCACGATCTATGTAGTTTATTTTTTAATATTCGGAGTGTATTTAGGTAAAGAGACACATGCTTATGAGATGAGTAACATTTTCCAAATAATTACAACAGTTTTGCTTTCTTTGGTCACTCTATCATTTGCATTTTCTCATAAAAATCTCAGTGATAAGTTGTTAAAACACAATGACATTTCTTATGGGATATATATTTATTATATGCTTGTTGTAAATACTCTTGTGACCATTGGGTTGTTGCATGAACCAATCTATATATTTCTTACATTCATAGTCACAATAATTTTAGCTATATTAAGCTGGAAACTAATAGAAAAACCAGCTCTAAGTTTAAAGAACAGATTCTAAAAAAAGGCCCTGCAATTTGCAGGGCCTTTTATATCAATAAATTATTCGTTAAATGAATAGAATAGAATAGAAATTATTCATAACTTGTCGAGACTTGCTAAATTCATACGAAGCCCGTCTCCTAAAAAGTGACTATTGGCATCACTAACTTCTATGATTATATAGTTTTCATGGTGATTTTCTTAACTTTGTCTTCTGCCTGTTTAGCTACATCAAAACTAAAACTAGTCGTTTTTTTCTTTCCCCCCATAAATTTCTCCCATAAAAAAACCACTAAAATGAGTGGTTTTTAATTTAATGAAATTCTTAACTGGTACTGCCACAAATATCAGTGGTACCTGTTGGATAGGTAAACTGCATATTTGCTTTATCAGTAATTAGCCGAACTGAAACAGTTTTACCAAGAAATTTAGAGTTGGCATTTGGTGATTGTATTCCTGCCCCTTTAAATCCAATACTTTTTAAAGAGTTTTCAGCAAGTAAGTTAAGGTATCCATAATTAGTACCATTGATGATATAACCTATTTGTTTACTAACCTGATTAAAATAAAGTCCAACTCTAACTTTACCATCTGTTGGTACCGTAACAGGAATTACCTTTCGATCAAGCTCCTTTGCAACTACTGAGCCAGAAGTATCTCTTTTAGTACTTGCTCCCGTGAGAGTCACATAGCTTCCATCAACATAATTTGCATCTTTATTAATTAACCCATAACCAAGATCTAAACTAATTTCATTCTTTAAATTAGAGGCTCCCAATACATTAAAAGCTAACTGTTGAACTTCATGGCTATCTCCTAATGCAATGTTTTTAATATTCAAAACATCAAATATAAATTCTGCAGCAACAATATTTGTTCCTATTACTGACTTATCAACTAAAGTAGTCTGTATAGAAGGTAGGCTTATCATTTTACCTGAAGCTACAATCTGGTCAGCTGGTGTACTTCCTATATAACCAATTGTTGCCGTACCTTTTTGCTCAGAAATACTGATCGGAGACATTAATTTAATCGGTCTCCCTCCTGCTGCATTTACCGCATCGACTTGAGCTTGAGTTGCATCAAAATTATAAGTACAGACAGCATAAGTATTTACTGAAAGTCCACTGCAGATTAATAAACCCAAAATAATTTTATTCATGTAATCTTCCTTTTTTATTTGAGCAAATAGTATAGCTAAGCATTTATAAATATTGATTAAAAACTGATAAGCGGTAATTCAAAAAAAGCTTCTATTATGGAATATCAATATTTAATTTCCACTATAATAAAATGAATGGTCATTCTTTGAGCTTTTAGGCTCATCTGGATGAAATAACTATTTTTAGGTTTTGCTTCTAATGGAGTAGTCTTTAGGCTAATTGGAAACACACCCAAAAACACTAAAAGTAATCAGGCAATTTATTAGATTTTTTCATCACCTAACTTTTTAGATTCATTTTTAATATTTAATAATCGTTTTATTAAAATTCAATTTAAAATATTCATCTAGAAAAAAGCCCAATATTATGGGCTTTTTAGTAAAACTAGGATAAAAATCATTTATTTTTAAAAAGTTTATCCGTCATTTTTCTATCAACTTTACTACGATGTCCATTTTGAAAGTATCGATCGACATGGCATAGTTTTGTTTTGGTATCACAGAACACACCATTTGAGAGTGTGAATGCAGAAGTATCAAAATCGCCTTGAGAGAATGCTTTGTTTGCTTTGTTAGTTCCTAAGTATTTGGCTGTAAGTTTTTTAGATACACCTTTCTTGTCAACGCAGATATATTTGTCACAAATTACACCATTTTTAGGTGAATAGACGCTAGAGCTGGTTTTCGCCATTGCTGCTGAGCTGAGCATTAAACAAGAGCATCCAATAAGACTAAGTACAGTTTTAGAAATTTTCACTTTTGAACCGAATAAAATTATAAATTGTTTGGTCATTATATGAATTAGTAGCCTTCAGGAAAATCTACCGAACAGTATAAATAACAAAAAGCCCACCTTTCCATAAACGTTTAAATACCTTGCATGATCTCCGCCTACCTTCCCCCCTCTACCATATGAAAGTAGTGCTTATCTCATACAACACTCAACATAATCACTTCAGAACTACTTTATTTTAAAGTGTCTTATGCTAAGTTACTTAAAGATTGAATCCTAAAGAACCCTTCTACAATAATGTTCAAGAATAAGGAAATAACGTATATGAGCCATTTTCAATTTCAAACCGTTCCAAATATCATCTCAGGCTTAGGCTCTATACAAGAATTACAGAATGTTTTGTCATCAAAAGCTTACCGTAAGTTGTTACTTGTCACCGATGCAGGCATGATCAAAAACCAGCTACATCTACCCATCATTCAAATTTTAGATACCCTTAATATTGAACATGTCATTTATGCCGATGTTCAGGCTGACCCTCCAGAACAAGTGGTATTAGATGCAGCCAATTATGCAAAACAGCAAAATGTAGACGCCATTATTGGTTTTGGTGGTGGCAGTTCTTTAGATGTTGCAAAAGTAATTGCCTTGCTCGCACACCCCGACCAGACTCAAAGCTTGCAAGACATGTATGGCGTAAATCAGGTAACCACAGCTCGCCTTCCACTCATTTTAATTCCCACTACCGCTGGTACAGGCTCAGAAGTGACCCCAATTTCAATTGTGACTACGGGCGAGACAACAAAAATGGGGATTGTCTCTCCAGTGCTTTATGCCGATGCTGCGATTCTTGACGCGACCTTTACTCAAAATTTACCCGCTCATATTACTGCCGCAACAGGTATTGATGCGATGGTGCATGCCATTGAGGCATATACCTCTAAGCATAAAAAGAATATTTATACTGATATTTTAGCCAAAAATGCTTTGAAGTTACTGAACCATAACTTACCGAAAGTTCTTAAAAACGGAAATGACTTAGAAGCCAGACAAAATATGTTGTTCGGTTCGATGCTCGCAGGTCAAGCATTTGCAAATTCACCCGTTGCCGCTGTGCATGCTTTAGCTTATCCACTTGGCGGACATTTTCATTTATCGCATGGGCATACCAATGCCTTAGTGTTGGTTGAAGTATTAAAATTTAATGCACCAAATGCAAAAAAATACTATGCAGAGCTGATGCAATGGCTCGATCCATATAGTAATGGCAGCACCGATGGTCTGTGTGATCTGTTTATTGACCATATGCAGAATCATTTAGATCGTAGTGGTTTGGTCTTAAAACTTAGAGATTTGGATATTGAAGACTCTAGTCTACCTAAGCTAGCTCAAGATGCCATGCTACAAACTCGCTTGCTACAAAATAACCCTCGTGACATGACAGAAGCTGCTGCTTTGGCAATTTATCAGGCGATTCATTGATGACTAAACCAGTTTTAAAAAACCGCGATCAATTTAAGTTCTTTTTAGATATTCAAACCCGATGGGCAGATAACGATATCTATGGTCATGTGAATAATGTGACTTACTATAGCTATTTTGATACGGCAGCAAATGCCTTACTCATTCAAAAAACAGGTTTTGATATTCATCAATCACAATCAATTGGCTTAGTGGTCGATTCAGCTTGTAGTTTTTTTCAGGAATTATCTTTTCCCGAAATTATTCAAGTAGGTGTTGCTATTGGTAAAATCGGTAACACTTCACTGCGCTATGAACTGGCCATCTTTAAACAAGGGCAAGAGCAAGCTTCAGCTCAAGGACATTTTGTGCATGTCTTTGTTGATCGTGAAACGCGTAAGACCGTTCCAATTTCTGAATCTACTCGTGACGTTTTAGAGAAATTTTTATTATAAAAAATGAGGCAAAAAGAAAATGAGTTGTTCTTTTTGCCTCTTTATCATTTAGATCATTGCTGGGTCACTAAACGAATCTTCACTTGTTTCAACCCGACCAGCAAAGCGTCGATAATAAGACACATCACTTTGGCATGTAATTTCAAAATCATACCAATGTCCTACATCAGCCAAAGCCCAGTGTTGTTTAACGACTTGACCCGCTTTTACGGTAAGTTGTAATGGAGCATCCTGTCTGTATGCACAAGGTTTTACAATCAATATTGCATCCTTAGTCCCATCATTCATAAGCTCAACATACACATCGCCATTAGCAATGTCATAACACACTCGAATTTCAGGTTTAATTCCACTATCGACAAGACGTTGAGTGTCTCCTTTAAAATGACGATGATAACCATTTGGGCCTAACACCCATAAATCATAGCGACCTAAGTTATCTTTTAAAGCATCCCATTCATCATCTAAGGTTTTATTCGGCTCTACAATATAACGCTTCGGAATACGGTCGAGATTGAGCTTGTCATATACATGAAAAACCGCCGCTTGCTGACCTGTATTAGAGAAAATCAATTGCACCTTACCATCCGCTTTACAACGCGCACTGGTATGCAACTCATAAGGCAATGCTCGTGACAGACGTATGCCACTTTGCTGAATCGGTAACTTAATATCTGTCGGTACGGGAACAGCTGGCAGAGCTTCTTGATGCTCTCTTAACTCATCTGCCTGCACACGTGTTTGTTTTCCATTGAGCTGCGGTAGAACATCTGCATTTGGAGTTTTAAAATTAAATGCGCTGGTTAAATCACCACACACTGCACGGCGGTATGGACTAATATTCGGCTCTTTTACACCAAATCGTTTTTCTAAAAACATAAGCACGGACGTATGGTCAAAAACTTGAGAGTTGACCCAGCCACCGCGGCTCCATGGAGAAATCACATATAACGGAACACGTGGGCCTGGACCATAAACGCGCCCATCAGATGTAGGTTGAGAATGACTACCCTCTGGTGCAGCATGATCAAAATATTCATCCTGCATATCGGCACTGCTTAATGTTGATTTCCCTGCGTATTGACCATTTTTAAGTCGAGATGGTGCAGATGGTGATGGTACGTGGTCAAAATATCCATCATTTTCATCAAAATTGATAATCAGTGCTGTTTTACTCCAAACTTCTGGTACAGCAGTTAATGCATCAATTATTTCTTGAATAAACCACGCCCCTTGAACTGGGCTTGAAGGGTCTGGATGTTCACAATAAATTGACGGCGCATTAATCCAAGAGACTTGCGGCAATTTGCCTTCACGAATATCTCGTTTAAAAGCGTCGAGATATTCTTCAGGTTTATTGCCCGGTAGCGTATTTGCGATGCCCTTATATAATGGATTTTTGGCATTATCAGTCACAGCATCATAAGCTTTATACGGTAATTTTTGTCCCGTGTCGGCATATGGTTTGTTTGGTTCACCACCGCTTGCAACCGGATAACCAGATGCGATATTTGCCTTTCTAAATGAGCGGAATGCACCAAGCATATTATCGCCCCATTCATCTGGCATATTTTGATAACAAATCCAGTTTACACCGGCTTCTTCCAAACGTTCTGCATAAGTCTTCCACGTATAACCACGATCTGCCGTGGCTGGATTACCATCAATCCAGTCCCATTCATTGTTTACAAATGAACGCTTGGTCGGTGTCGCCCCATTTGTACCCGTTAAATGATAAGAACGGTTCGCATCTGTTCCAGTGTGCATAGAGCAATGGTAGGCATCACAGATGGTAAAGGCATTTGCAAGCGCAAACTGATATGGAATTTCTTTTTCTTTAAAATAGCCCATTGATATATCGGTTTTATGAGCTGGCCAATTCGCCATACGCCCATTGTCCCAAGCTAACTGACTGTCATTCCATGTATGAGGCGTACCATCTGCACGCTGTGCATTATTGGCTGTGCCATCTAAGTGAAAAGGCGTTAAAACTTGCCCGTTACTTCTAAGCTGCTCCCAAACACGGCGTCCACTTGGTAGAGGAATCGTAAAACGATCAGCAAAGCCTCGAACGCCTTTTAATGTTCCAAAATAATGGTCAAAAGATCGGTTTTCCTGCATTAAAATAATAACGTGTTCGACGTCTTGAATTGTGCCTGTTTTATTGTTTGCAGGAATTGCCAAAGCTTTTTGAATACTAGATGGGAAAGCCGCCAATGCCGCAGCACCAAAGCCCATATTTAAAGAGTAATTTAAAAATTTACGACGTGTAATCATGATCAGGTTCTTTTTATTATTTAAGTTTAAGGAGCACAGCGCATTACAGGCTTTTTACCTGTGTCTGGTGCATTTGAATTATCATTTGATGAGTCGTTACAGCCACTCAGCAAAAGTGCGCTGATCAATAAAAAATATGAATATTTAAAAGAAGTTATTCCCGCGTATTGCCTTTTCATATCTATGCACAATCCATTTAAAATCTAAAATGGCTAACATAGAAAAGTACAATGACAGTGACGTGACCTGAATGTTTCAATCCCGTGAAAAAGCATGGAATTGTATAATTTCCAAGCTCATCACAGGACTAAAAAGTTAAGGCTTTAATTGAATATTTTGTAATTCGCCATCAAAGGTCTCTATAAGGCTTTTAATGACTGGCTGTTGTTGTAATAACTCAGCTGCTCTTTGAAAGGCTTTTTCTTTACGCGCACTTTGAATGATATATGGTGTAGCCGTATTTACAGCACCATATTCAACTGTAAATTGGGTATCAGGCCATTGCTCATTTAATGCATCAATAAGACCTTGTTGTAATTGAGTCAACATATTTTCATATTCTTGAGGAATATGGAAAACTGTATTGCCACCAATTTGACCTGTCATCACACCATGCTGAGCAAGCTCTTGAACGGCTGGAGAAAGTTGACTCGTTCTAAACCAATATTCCCATTTTGCTAGTGTCCACTCGCCTTCTAAGGTTTGCGTGGTTAGCTTCAAAATGTCTTGAGGCATAAGCTGCCCGTTATCAGTTGCACTAACTTCTTTTACAACTTCGACCTTCTCAATCACCTCTGGGTTTTCCACCAGTAACGGTTGCTCGACAACGGGTTTTAAGGCTAAATCATTAGTAACAGGCGTATCTTGGGCAAGTGAAAAATCAGTGCTAGGAGCTTCAAATAAACCTATAGGCTCAGCATTGAAAGCTGGTTCAGGTTCAATACTTCGGGTCTGGGTTTCAGCCTGAACTTGTACTGACTTTTGTTCTGGTACCGGAATAAAATCTTCCTCCAAAACATTACTTGTCTCTTGAACAGACGCTGACTCAAATCCAATTAACTCATGATGATTTGGGTCAAATACCATTAGATCCTGATTAGACTCAGGTTCAGGTTCAGGTTCAGGTTCAGGTTCAGGTTCAGGTTCAGGTTCAGGTTCAGGTTCAGGTTCAGGTTCAGGTTCAGGTTCAACCATAGCGGGTTGGTTAATAACTTCAACTGGCTGCACAGCACTTACAGGAGCAATATCTTGAGCTGTTTGCTGAACTTGCTGATTCACCACAACTTGCTGATTTTGTTGAACAGGCTCTGACACTACAATTTCATTTGGCGTTAGAGGACGGAACGCTAATAAGCGTAAAACGCACATTTCAAAACCTTGTTCTTGCGTCACGGCAAGTTGTAGGTCAGATCGTCCTTTACATGCAATCTGGTAATAAAGCTGTAAATCTTGAGCAGAAATCAGCTTAGACAGTTGCATAATTTTGCGATTGATTTCATCGCTATATTTCAAACTCAAATCAGGCAAATATTGCAAAATTGCCAATTCATGCAATGTCGAAATCAACTGATCAAGTACAAGTGAAACATCGAGCGCTTGATGTCTAAATTGTAATAAAAGCTGACTAACTTTTTCACGTTGGTTCTGATGAATCGCTAAAATCAAATCATAAATAATGGTGCGGTCAATTAGACCGAGCATTTCTTTAACATCTTGATGCTGTACAGCACCCTGACCATAGGCAATTGCCTGATCGGTTAAAGATAACGCATCACGCAATGAACCTTGAGCAGACTCGGCAATTTGCCAAATTGCATCTTGGTCAGAAACAATCTGTTCTTTTTCAAGAATAGTGCCAAGATGCTTTGTAATTTCATCGACAGCTAAAGGGCGCAATGTAAATTGCAAACAACGTGAAATAACCGTAATCGGCAGCTTTTGTGGATCAGTCGTTGCAAATAAAAATTTAACGTGTTCTGGTGGTTCTTCTAATGTTTTTAATAACGCATTAAAGGAATGCGTAGATAACATATGTACTTCGTCAATCAGGTAAACTTTAAAACGACCTTGCGTTGGCGCATAAGGAACGTTGTCTAAAAGTTCACGCGTATCTTCTACTTTTGTTCTTGAAGCAGCATCAATTTCAATCAGGTCAATAAAACGGCCTTCGTTTACCGCTTTACAAGTTGCACAGACTTCACATGGTGTAGAGGTCACACCTGTTTCACAGTTTAAACACTTGGCTAAAATACGTGCAATTGTGGTCTTCCCCACACCACGCGTTCCTGTAAATAAATAAGCATGGTGTAGACGACCGCGTTCCAATGCACTGCTTAATGCACGAGAAACATGGTTTTGCCCCACTAACTCATTGAAATTACGTGGACGGTATTTTCTAGCAAGTACTTGATACATGTATGCTCCTTGTTACAGGCATAAGCATACTTTGTTTTTAAAAGAGAGTGAACGCATAAAGCTCATATCCGTACAGATAAACTGCGAACTATACTCTTTTCTCATCTGAACCATTTATTTGACTAAGGGTGATCATGATGTAACTCCTGATCAGTGACTCCGTCATCCATCGTTTGGACCAACCCAACACCATCTTTAATTTCAGCCGAATAATTTCCTTTCTCGGTAAAAATTTGCATGATCGTATAGTGGTCTTTTTGACTTTGGGTGATGGTAAAGAAATTCTGATTTGGATCTCCCTGATCAAATTTCCCTGTCCACCGAACAATATCTTGGTCAACAGGTTCGATCTCTACAATTTTCCCTGTGCGGTTAATGCCATATTCCAACATTTGAAACTTAAGAGTATCACCCACTTTTTTGAGTTCAATCACGTTTGGATCATACTTAATCACCATGCCTTGTCCATTTTTAATCAATGGAAAATTAACATTAGAAGGTAGCTGATCCTTTTCTATCTCCTTAAAAACAATTTGTTGCTTAGATAATCTTTCTTTCTCTGACGGACTCAGATTCATTGTATTTTGACGAGCAAAACCATTCTGACTTTCAACTTGCTTTAAGCCAAATTTCTCTTGTCGACTATCTACAGATGAAGTTAAAGCAGAAGAACTTTGCTGTGAAAATGCGAGCCAGATGAGAACTGCTAGCGCTAAACAAGCGATAGCAGTCCCTATTAACAATTTATTTTTTTTCATTATTTACAGCTAAAAATAGAGATTAGTTATATAGAGAAATTTTCTGTGCATTTAGGTTAATAACACTCACCGCATCAATTTTTCCTTCTTCCCCTAAACGTACACCATATTTAGGGTTGTATAAGTATGGGCTGGAGTAAAAATTAATATTATTACCACCCATCGCAGTACTTCCTAAAGGATGGGCAAAGCCTGAACCAATATTGGTTGAACCATTATGATACAGGCCAAGATTATGCCCCACCTCATGGCGCATAGCTGCAAAAGAACAACCTGCAATATCATTTGCACCAATCATGTTATATGAAGATGCATTAATCCATGCCCAACCACAACCGCCATCGCCTAGTTCATTGCCTTGATAATAGACACCATCAGCCAATACACGTTTGCGTTCATTTTGTACGGTCGTGTCATCGCGCCCAAAAGAAATCGCTTCTTTTAAAGTTGCAGCAGGGATTTTATAAGTCAAATAGCCCACATCTCTTAAGTAAAAACGTGCATTCGAATTTTCAGCAGTTAAATTCGTTAAATTGACACCTTCAATCATTCTAAGTTTTGCAGCACTTTCACCTAAAATTGAATTTACTTCTGGACTAGAAACCAACAACATATCAATCGTATAACTATCTACTGACCAGCCTTGAGCCGTGTAAATAAAACGGCGATTTTCACCATTTTTAATTGCTGTAGACAAACCATTAGCCGCATTAATAAAGGTGTCTGCCGATGCATTTGACGCAATAACCACCTTATCCCCGACTTGAGCTTTAACTGGTAGTTGCAAGGTTGGCTGCCAATTTGAGGTAGAAAGTTTTACCTTTAAAGCGGGTTGAGTCATATTCGGTAAAATTGCAGGAATTGTTGCCGATGAATCAATCACCTTCGTTGGTGAAGAGATCAGCTGCCAATATCCTTTATCACTGACATACATAAACTCATATTGATCGCCTGTTTTTAGCGTTAAAGTCGCTTGGCTATTAATATTGGTATTATTAATTTTTGCAGACCAAGTCGCCGTAGATTTAATAACAATTCTATCGCGATCATTTGCAGTCGCAGGAAGAGTAAAATTGGATACCCAGTTCCCATCTCCAAATGAAACTTCCGTAAGTGGACTATTTACAGCTGCTAAAGATGTTCCAATTTGCTGAACATTTAGCTTCTGAGGTTTTATATATTCTGGCACCCATTTCCCTAAAGCCGAATAATATTTAAACCAATATTCAGAGCCATTTTTTAATAAAAAACTGCTTGGAAATAGCAAATTTGCTTTATCTATATTGGAATCAGCACTTGCTGTGGAAACAATTTGTACAGTCGTTCCATCGCGCACATCACTGGGTAATGCAATGGTTTGTGCCCATTTGTCATTTTGAATGAGTACTTTTTGTATAGATGCAGTTGTTAACGGTACAACCTCATAGTTAGCACCATTCGTAGGACTCAATGTCGCTAACTGAGCAATCCATTTATTTTGACTACTATTAAAGACGAACTGGTAAACATCCCCGCTATTTATCTTCAACACTTCTAACGGAATATTCGTATTAGAAGTATCTAAATAACTACTATAAGCCGCACTAGAGCGAATTGTAATTTTGTCTAAATTATTAGCACTTGCTGGTAAAGAGAGATTTTTGACCCAATTCCCATTTGCTAAAGAAAATTCTAAATCTGAATAACCAGAGGGAATTGATCCACTATTATTATTCTGATTGGGTGAAAGTACAGTTGCGGCATATACAAGTGAAGATGCAACAATTGCTCCAATAATAAATGATGTTTTTAATTTTAAATTCACAGCAGCCTCTTTTATTTGTTTTTAGATTTTTCGAGTAGCAGATTAACAAACCATTTTTTTATAGTCAATTTTCGATCAATTAATTTTTTATTAAATTTCAATTACATGACCACTGAATCATTTTGAAATAAAAATATGAAACTTATTAAATAATAATTTTTTTATGAGAATTACATAACTAAAAACATTCTGAGATGAAGAAAGCTTTATCAATTTATATGTATTTAAAAATTATATTTATAACAAGAAAAAGAGAGAAATTTTTCTCTCTTTTTCCACGACTGTTAAGCTTGTTTAGATCATTAACTCACTTTCTTTGGAAAACTAAACCAGACAAATACAGTTAAAAGGAAGAAACAAATGGCTGAGATTGTAAGTACCCAACTATGTGCATAGCTAAAAGCTTGCTGAGCAACTGCAATTAATTGTCCTCCCAAAGGACTTTCAATGTTAGATGCTAATTGCATGGTTTCACCAATCGAAATACTCGCTTTTTCAATTAAGTTCGTCGGGAGTTCCTCTGGCAAAATAATTGAGCGACTATAAAACCAAGACAACATTAAACCAAAAATAGCGACACCTAAACCAGCACCAAGCTCATAGGCCATCCCTTCAATCGCACCTGCTGCACTTGCTTTGTTTGATGGTACAGAAGACATAATCGCAGCTGTTGAAGCCAGTAAGGCAATCTCAATGCTAAAACCTAAAAAGACCATACACGTCCATGCTAAAAAGTGATCGGTCGAAAAGTTAAGCTGGGCAAGTCCCCATAGACTAAAGCCACTTATTAAAATCCCAACAGTAGATACAAGTCTAAGTCCCCATTTATTTAAACAGATTCCTGCTAATGGACCACCTAAACTAATTGCAATCATGAATGGAATAATAAACATGGCTGCCTTTAATGGAGAAAAGCCATGCACAAACTGCAATTCTTGAGACAAGAGTAATTCAAAACCAACCAAAGCAATCATTGAAACGACAGCCATGACAATGCTGGTAGAAATGACTGGATGTTTAAACAACTCCAAATCAATCATTGGAGTCGTACTTCTTTTTTGGCTACGAATAAAGTGAATTAAAGAACTTACCCCAATTACAAACATCACGACTGTAAGTACTGAGAAGTTATACATGGCCGATTTGATCGAATAGATCAGACTTAAAATCGCCACAACCAACACTAAAGCTTGGCCTAAATTAATTGGCTGGTCGGTTTTCTCTTCCTGCTTAGGAATGATCATGACAATCATGACCAGAACAACCAAAATAATTGGGATATTGATGAGGAATACTGCTCCCCAATGGAAATGCTCTAGTAAAAAACCGCCAACTAATGGACCAAAAGCGGCACCACCGCCCCCTACTGTCGACCAAAGGCCAAGTGCAAAATTCCTTTGCTTTTCTTCGGTAAAAGCATTTCGAATTCCCGATAAAGTTGCAGGAATAAGCATAGCTGCCCCTAGCCCTAAAAGAGCACGGGAAGCAATTAAAGCATAGGCTGTTGGTGAAAAAGCAGCTGCCAGTGAACCGACTCCAAAAATTGCAGTTCCAATAAATAATAATTTTTTAAAGCCAATACGATCACCGAGTGCACCCATCGGCAAAATCAAACCCGCCATAATCAGTGAGTAAATATCAATGATCCATAAAAGCTGATTGGCGGTTAAATTTAATGCTGCGCTTAAAGACGGTGTTGCAACATGCATAACTGTTGCATCAATCGTAACTGGTAAATAAATAAGGACGATAATCGTCAGGATTAACCATTTCTTTTGCATAACGCTCTTCGATATCCAAAACTTGGACATGTGTTCAAATTACGGTTATTATATACACAATTGGACACTTGTCCAACTTTATATTTTAATGTAGTTTGTGTCGAATTCAGTCAGGTGAAATAAACATGGCCTATCTTAATCGTGATCAACGCAGAGAAATGATTCTGCAAGCTGCCATGCAAGTTGCGTTGGCTGAAGGTTTTACAGCCATGACAGTACGTAGAATCGCAAGTGAAGCCCAAACCTCGACTGGACAAGTTCATCATCACTTTTCGTCGGCATCTCATTTAAAAGCTGAAGCTTTTTTAAAGCTTATGGAACAGCTGGATGAAATTGAACAAGCCCTACAAACCAATAGTCAGTTTCAAAGACTTTTCATTTTGTTAGGTGCGGAAAACATAGACAGACTCCAGCCCTACTTACGATTATGGAATGAAGCTGAACTCTTGATTGAACAAGATATAGAAATACAAAAAGCTTATAACTTGGCCATGCAAAGTTGGCATCAAACGATTGTTCAAGCGATTGAATGTGGCAAAAGAGAAGGTGAATTTAAAACTCTATCGAACTCAACAGACATTGCTTGGCGTTTGATTGCTTTTGTATGCGGTTTAGAAGGTATTTATAAACTTGGATTACAAGGTTTAGCTGAAGAAGACTTTAAACGCCATACCGAAGTGATTATTCGCTTAGAATTGTTATAAGCGTAGAGCTAGCATTTATTCAAATACCAGCATTTTGAAAGTATAGAATTTAGAACCAGCCTTTTCGGCCTTTTAAAATTTGGTCGGTGCAGCGTAAGGCTTCTTGAGTAAGCCCCCACAAACGATAGTCACCCGTTATTGAGCCAATCTGAAAGTTATGGGTATAAGCAAAGCTAAGATCACGCTCAGGATCACACCATGCACCTGAACCATTGTAGCCAATATGCCCAAAACCATTTTTAGCACGCTTACCCATAGTAATAATACGGTGATATCCTAAACGCCAATTCATCGGAATTGGCATGACACGATCACGTGCATAACTTTGGATGGTACTCAATTCTTTAAATACTTCTGGGCGAATCAGTTGCTGTCCATCCCATTCACCGTGATTTGCCAGCATCGCATAAATTTTGGCAAGGCTACTTGCAGTAAATGTCCCATTTGCTGCCGGAATAACGGCTTGTAATCCTTCATCACTAAAGAAACTAAAATGCTTCATTCCTTTTGGAATCATAGCATCCTGAAAATCTTGCGGGTCTTGTCCAGTCCACGTAATCATTTTTTCAGAGAGTGAACTTTTGTGTGCCTGAAGCTTTTTAGGTTTTTCCGGCTGCGTAGATGCAGGTTTAGTTTCTGGTTTCGGTTGAGTAATTAAACGTGCCACACGGTCCAGTTCACTTGCAGGCGTTCCAAAATAAGCGCCGTCTAATTGCAACGGTTCAACCAGATATTTTTGCATAAGCTGATCTAAAGATTGACCAGTTGCTTTTTCAAGTACACCACCTATAAGCCACCCAAATGTTAAAGCTTGATAAGCATTGCCCTCTCCTGCAAGAAATCTTGGCTTAGTCGCCGCGACCACATCTAACATATGTGACCAGTCGAGCATTTCTCTCGCACTTTCGATGATATTTCGAATATCAAACATACCGCTTTGATGGCTCAGCACATGACGCAATGTCATTTGCTCTTTATCATTTTGTGCAAATTCAGGCCAATAAGCCGAAATCGGTTTGTCGTATTCTAAAAAACCCTCACTTACTAAAATGTGAGCTAAAGTCGCAAGTATACCTTTACCTGTAGAGTAGCAAACTGCCAAGGTATCTGGTTGCCAAGCTTCAGTTTGTGACTTTAGACCAGTGTAGATATCCACAACTTTCTGGCCTCTAAAATAAACCGCTAATGCAGCTCCACCTTGCCCAGTTCTAGCATCTTGAAGACGGCTAAACTGGTGAGCTAAATCAATAAAACGTTCATCTAAAATACCGTAATAGTTTTGGGTATCGGCCAGTAAAATCTCTTTAATCACATGAAGTTCCTTGCATTTTTTGTTATTTTGCTCAAAAGCAGCCCAAACATCTGTTCAGGCTGCTGATATTTTTATAATGCTTTTACAGTTCCTGCAACATGCGGTTTTTGTGATTTCGTATTACGAATCAAGAAATCAGTCTTTTTGTCTGCATTGGCAGTTAAGAACTCAACTTTTGAAGGTAAGAACATTGGCAGCTTAAACCACACATCTGCTTCATAAGCATTTGGTAATTCAAGATTCGCTAGTGCTTTAGCTTTGCTCCACATGCCATGTGCAATTGCTTGCTTAAAGCCAAATGCTTTCGCAGTAAGGGCATGGATATGAATTAAGTTAAAATCACCTGACACTTTCGCATAACGTCGACCCGTGTTTTCTAAAATATCCCACTCTGCCTTTGGCACATAAGCTGGGACCTGCTCTTCTTTAGCTTTCTCGCCGACTCTTTTCTCAACTTTTTGACGAGATAAATAAGTCGTTAGACCTTCCATAACCACTTCATTGCCAACTTTTGCCGTGGTAATAAAGTCAAACTGAACACCTTTATCATGCGGTTTTAGTTCCCCAAATTTACATGACAGGGTTAATTTTTCAGTTACACCAATCGGTCTGGTTTGTTTAATCTGGTTACGAATATGGACTAAGCCTAAAATCGGAAATGGAAAAGCTTCTGCCGTCATCATGTGCATTTGCAAACTTTGCGACAGCACAGCCAAATAAATCGCTGGGACAAAGCCATTATTTTTAAAGCCACATACTTCGTTATAAGCTTTTAAATGTTGTTGATCAATTTCAAGGCTATCTACCACGTATTCAACTTGTGGCAAGTTTTTTGGACCTTTTGGCTTTTTAAAGATTAAACCTTGCACTACTTTTGGGTAAGCCAATGCCGCTTTTGGTAGCTGGCTAAAATGACGAGTATTCATACCTAACCTTTTATAATTTATAGATTCTTGAATAAAAAAGGGATGCCCAAGCACCCCTTATCTTTAGCTAAGAGTGCTTAAGCGCCTAACAAGCTTTGACCACACACACGTACCACGTTGCCATTTACGCCTGTAGAAGCAGTTGATGCAAACCATGCAATCGTTTCTGCTACATCAACAGGTAAACCGCCTTGTTGCATTGAGTTCATACGACGGCCAGCTTCACGAATTGCAAATGGAATCGCAGCAGTCATTTGTGTCTCAATAAAACCAGGAGCTACTGCGTTAATGGTAATCCCATTTTTTAGAATAGGTGCAGTAAATTTAACTAAACCAATCACACCTGCTTTAGATGCAGCATAGTTAGTTTGACCAAGGTTACCTGCAATACCACTAATTGATGATACGCAAACAATACGGCCATTTGCATTTAGACCATCGTTTTCTAACAAGTAGTCATTTACACGTTCAGCAGCAGACAAGTTAATGTTGATCACTAAATCCCAAAGCTCTGGCTTCATGTTTGCCAAAGTTTTGTCACGAGTAATACCCGCGTTATGAACGATAATATCTAAACCGCCTTGTTTTGCCGCAGCAGCTTTAATTTTTTCACCTGCATCGGCAGCTGTAATATCAATTGCCAATGTAGAACCGCCAATGTCAGCAGCTACACGGTCAAGGTCAGCTTGCTGCTGAGGTACATCTAGACAAATGACATGAGCGCCATCACGCGCCAATACATGTGCAATTGCCTCACCAATACCACGGCTTGCACCTGTTACTAACGCAGTTTTACCAGCAAGTGGTTTTGCCCAATCAACATCAACGACATCTGCTTTAGAAACACGAACAACTTGACCAGATACATAAGCTGAACGCGGAGAAAGCAAGAAGCGTAAAGTTGATTCAAGGTTTGCAGCAGCACCTTCATCTACATAGACAACTTGAGCAGTAATACCCTTTTTAAATTCTTTACCTACAGATTTGATAAAGCCTTCAAGTGCACGCTGAGCAATCGCCTGTTTTACAGTTTTTGCAGTTTCAGGAGTAGTACCAATCACAATAACACGACCAGAAGTAGCAACTTGACGTGCGATCGGGTTAAAGAATTTATAAAGCTCATTTAACTGTTCTGAGTTTTGAATACCAGAAGCATCAAATACAACTGCTTTAAATTTTGATTCTTTATCGCCTGCATTGAATGGACGTAAATTTAAACCAACTTTTGCAGCGTCTTGTTGTAGTGCAACATTATTGCCTACATAGCTGTCCGCATGAATATTGCTAAGTACTTGTGCAATCGCACCAGACAATACACTTGACGGCGCCGCGCCAACCAATACTGCCCCATTCACTACCGGTTGAGCATTTTCAAAACGCTCTAATGCTACAGGCGATGGTAAACCCAGATTTTTAACAACGAATTTACCAATTGGAGATTGTGTAAATGCTTGGTATTGATCAGTCATGATTATTATCTCTCAAAAAAATGATTTTCTACGACAGGCTTCATTATGTTAGGAAATGCGGAGAAACAATATGAAAGCAGTCGTTCATTAGAGTCATCCCAAATCATACTTGAGTTGATCTTTTGATGTCTTGACCTGAATGCTATCTACAATGTCATTCTAGTCAATACAGGTCTATTTGAATTGTGTTAAGGTAGCGTATAAGAATATCGTTAATATGCTTGGAAAAGCCTTATGAGCAAAACAACTCAAGAAAATCCAGCAGTCGAGAATTCTGCTCAGGAAAAAGTGTCAAATACATCAAAGCCGGCTTCTAACACGGCTAAGCGTAACAGCACTACTCCTAAAGCAGCAACTAATACATCAAAAACGACACGTACTCGTTCAACGACTGCACCTGCACGAAGCCCTCGTAATAAGAGCGCGGCTTCTGCACCCCCTTCTACATCTTCTAATGTAGCTGCAGCACCAAAAGCAACAAAAACCAAAACTTCTGTTCAACAGGATAAAACCATGAGCCAAAATACTGTTCGCCGCGTTGCAATTATTGGTGGCAACCGCATTCCATTTGCACGTTCAAATACTGCTTATTTTAAAGCATCGAATTCTGACATGCTGACAGCAGCATTGAATGGTTTGGTTGAGCGCTTTAACTTACAAGGTAAGCGTATTGGTGAAGTCGTTGCTGGTGCTGTTTTAAAACACAGCCGTGACTTTAATATGACTCGTGAAGTTGTATTGAGCACTGATCTTGCTCCTGAAACTCCTGCTTACGACATTCAAATTGCTTGTGGTACAGGTTTACAAGCTGCTTTTGTTGTTGCTAACAAAATTGCGCTTGGTCAAATTGATGTCGGTATTGCAGGCGGTGTAGACACCACTTCTGATGCCCCAATCGCTGTTGGTGATGGCTTACGTAAAGTTTTACTTGAGCTCAATGTTGCTAAAACAGGTAAAGACCGTCTTAAAGCATTAACAAAAATTGATTTTAAAAAGCTTCTTGATGCGCCAAGCAATGGTGAACCACGTACTGGCCTTTCAATGGGTGAGCACCAAGCAATTACTGCATTAGAATGGGGTATTACTCGCGAAGCTCAAGACGAACTCGCAGCAAGCAGCCATCAAAAACTTGCTGCTGCTTATGAGCGAGGTTTCTTTGATGACTTAATCACTCCATTCTTAGGCTTAAACCGTGACAACAACTTACGTGCAGACAGTACAGTTGAAAAACTTGCTAAATTAAAACCTGTTTTCGGTAAAGGCGAAACTGCAACAATGACAGCGGGTAACTCAACTCCGTTGACTGATGGTGCATCTGTTGTATTACTTGCTTCTGAAGAATGGGCAAAAGAAAATGGTCATGAAGTTTTAGCTTACCTTTCTTTCTCAGAAACAGCTGCTGTAGATTTCATTGGTAAAAATGGTCCTAAAGAAGGCTTATTGATGGCTCCTGCTTATGCAGTACCTCGTATGCTTAAACGCGCTAACCTTAAACTTCAAGATTTTGATTTCTACGAAATTCATGAAGCATTTGCATCTCAAGTATTGTCTACACTTAAAGCATGGGAAGACGAAAAATTCTGTAAAGAACGTCTTGGCTTAGATGCACCTTTAGGTTCAATTGACCGCTCTAAACTTAACGTAAATGGCTCATCTTTAGGTGCAGGCCATCCATTTGCTGCAACTGGTGGCCGTATCTTGGCAACTGCTGCTAAATTGATTAATCAAAAAGGTTCAGGCCGCGCATTAATCTCTATCTGTACTGCTGGCGGTGAAGGTGTAGTTGCAATTGTAGAGAAATAATTTCTACATCTAACTACAAAAAATAAGCACCCATTTGGGTGCTTATTTTATTTTAGGATTTATAAATTTAGTGCAGTGAGGCAGCTTTTGCTTCAGGGAAAAACTTATCTTCGATATGGTCATAACACCATTGGAAAATAAAGGTATAGACCAAAATACAAAGTGTTAAACCAATATCTAAAATAAGCGCATCAATGACACTCATTTGTAGCATATAAGCAATCATCGGCACTGTTGCAATCAGCAAACCGCCTTCAAAACCAACCGCATGCAAAATCCTTACAGGGATTGTTCTTTCCCAATTATATTTATGCTCTACTTTTTCAAAGTAGTGGTTAAAAATCATATTCCAGAAAACTGAAACCACTGCCATAAACACACCGAGTGTTCCGGTTACGTCCATAGGCATATCAAAAATAAAACTTAATGCAATCGCAATGATGACCAATAAAATTCCTTCATAACTGATTGCATGAATGAGCCTTCTCTTGGAAATCAACATTTTTAAATACTCAATAATACTTGGATAATGTGTATTTTATTTTTATAATATTGATTAATCCAATCAGGTTCTTTCAGTTTTTTTGACAGATGAATATTAATCAAGAACAATTACTCATGTTTCAGGCCGTTATAGAAACTGGATCCTTTTCAGCAGCAGCACGTAAACTTGGAAAAGTTCCTTCGGCTGTAAGCATGTCTATTGCCAACTTAGAAATTGATCTGGACTTAACCTTATTTGATCGTAAAGGTCGTGAGCCCGTCCCTACTGACGAAGCACGGGTCTTATATGAAAAGACTTCTCAGCTTTTGATTGAGATGAATCAATGGAAACAACATGCCCATGCGTTAAGCACAGGGTTAGAAGCTAATTTAACTCTTGTGATTGTCTCTGAACTCTTACACACCAATTGGACCGACTATATTTGCCTGCTAGAGAGTCGTTTCCCTGACCTGCAAATTAATATTGTTTCTGCACCCCAAGAAGATGCTCTTCAAATGTTGTTAGATGGTTCTGCCCAACTTGCACTCATGTTTGAACGTGAGCATCTAGATAACAGAGAACAATTCGTAGAGCTCAAACGTGAGGCTTTAATTCCCGTTATTTCAAAAGATCATCCACTTGCAAGCCAAAATCAAGTTTCTTATGAACAGATCCTCACAACACGACAAATTGTAGTGGCAAGTCGAGATGAAACATTAAAACCCGAATTACTTTTTTCGAAACATTACTGGCGTACAGATAACCACCACTCTGCTTGCTTAATGATTTTACGTGATCTGGGCTGGGGAGTTCTCCCTCAAGAAATGTTTAAAGAAAATCCCGAACTAAAAAATAAGCTTAAGATATTGAATTTATTAGATTTCACTCCAAGATTTGAATATTACGTAGATTTGGTATGGAGTCGTGAAAGTGAGCTCGGTGCCGCTGCCAGATTCCTTATTGAACATATCCGTAAGCAACGAACGCAGCAGGTCCCTTAAAATTATTTCAATTTAGATGCAGAACCTAAACGTTTTTCTTTGAAATATAACAATTGATATATCGACAGCATGAATAGACTTTGTGCTATAAAGAAAATATAAGATTTATTACTGAAGATGTTGAATATCAATGACTCATACAGCACTTGACCAATTAAAAACACTAACGACCGTTGTTGCCGACAGTAGCGACCTTGATGCAATTCGTAAATTTCGTCCATTAGACGCGACGACTAATCCTTCATTGATTACGGCAGCAGCAGAACAACCAGAAAGTAAAGAACTCATTGAAGATGCTTATTATCAAGCCAAAGAAGAAGGCTATAGCAACGATGAGTTAATCGAAAGAACCATTGATATTTTAACCGTAAAATTTGGCGTAGAAATTTTAAAACTGATTGAAGGTCGCGTTTCGACTGAAGTTGATGCTGCACTTTCATATAACACCGAAGCGACCATTCAAAAAGCGCATGAATTATGTGAACTTTACAAAGGTTACGGTATTGATCAGTCACGTATTCTTATTAAAATTGCGTCAACTTGGGAAGGTATTCAAGCCGCGAAAGTACTCGAAGCTGAAGGTATTGCTTGTAACCTCACTCTGCTTTTCGGTTTACATCAAGCTCAAGCATGCGCAGATGCAAAAGTAACTTTAATATCACCATTTGTAGGTCGTATTCTAGACTGGTACAAAAAGGCTGAAGGTGTCGATTCTTACCCAATCGAAAAAGACCCAGGTGTCGTTTCAGTTAAAAAGATCTATACCTATTACAAACAGCAAAATATCCCGACTCAAGTAATGGGTGCGAGCTTCCGTAGTATCGATCAAGTTCTTGGACTTGCTGGTTGTGATTTGCTAACGATCTCTCCGGGCTTACTTACTCAGCTTGAGCAAGATACACGTACAGTTGATGCAGCTCTTGATGCAACTAAATCAAAGCAAGCAGATGCTATTGTTAGACCAGCTCAAGATGAACAAAGTTTTAAAGATGAACTTAATCATGACTTAATGGCATTCCAGCTTTTACAAGGTGGTGTAGATGGCTTTATTAAAGCTCGTGACCAATTAAGTTTTTTATTACGTCAATCTTTTGGAATTGATGCGGAAATTAAACCTTAAAAAACTGCACTTTTCATACAAAATCACCGATTTTTGTTATCATGGCAAAAATCGGTTTTTTATTGGGTTTCTCGTGTTCGGCATAACAGATTTAACAACATATATTATTGGTACATTCCTAATTGTGTTATTGCCAGGGCCTAATTCTCTTTATGTGATGTCAATTGCTTCACGTTATGGCATTAAAACTGGATATATGGGTGCATTAGGTATTTTTACCGGTGATCTTATTTTAATGCTATGTACCGTATTAGGTGCAGCCTCTTTATTAAAAGCATTTCCATGGGTATTTGTTATTCTTAAATTAACAGGTGCACTTTATCTATCTTATCTAGGCTTTAAGCTCTTACAAGGTAGTATTCAACGCTGGAAACAACGTAATCAACCACAACCTGAAATGGCTGATTTACCAGCTTTAGATAAAATTCATCCTTATAAAACAGCATTAAGCATTAGTTTACTCAACCCTAAAGCGATTTTATTTTTCTTATCTTTCTTTGTTCAATTTGTCGAACCCGATTATGCCTACCCAGCACTAAGTTTCTTAATTTTAGCGATTATTTTACAAATTATTAGTTTTAGTTATTTAACTGCATTAATCTTCTCGGGAATTAAGCTTTCAGCATTTTTTAAACAGAACCATAAAAGTGCAGCAAGTAGTATTTTTTTAGTAGGGATTCTATTTTTCGGATTCGGTTTAAAACTGGCAACCTCAACAATCTAATCATCTTTACCCTAGTTTTTGCATCATAAAGTTAAATATAGTGAACTGCTAAAATGCCAGCATGCCATCTGTTTTAACTTCATTGAGCACAAAAAACGTTCTCACTTGTCTTACTCCCGGTAAGGCAATAATTTTTTCACTATGAAATCGGTTAAAAGCAGCTAAATCTTTGACGCGAATTTTTAGAAAATAATCGACTTCTCCAGCAACCAGATAGCACTCCAGAACATTCTCCAAATCACCAGATGCTTGTTCAAATGCCTGAAAGCTGTCTGGAGTTGAGCGGTCCAAAACTACACCGACTAGCACCACCGTATCACGCTGCACCATACTCGGATTGATCCGAGCGCGCACATCTAGAATTGCCCCAATTTTAAAAAGACGCTGTGTATGATTCCAACAAGATGAAGTACTTATGCCTACAAGCTTAGCCAGTTCAGCATTACTTAAGCGCCCATTTTCTTGTAAAGCACGCATAATTTTCAATTCAAGTGGTGACAAATTTTCAGCCTGTTCTTCCATAAAACAATATCCCAAATTTAGTATTATTTATGAAAGGAATAATAGCATTATTCAATATTTTTAAAATATTATTTCTATTTTAAGTTAAAAATAGAAAGCACCTTCTTAAAAAAAATTGTTAGATTTACCTAGCTGAAAGCAGAGACAGAAACATATTAATTTTTCAGGGATTTAGAACATTTAGCTATGCAAAAGATTCTTCAAGATTTTTCAATTCCAGCCGTATTTGCTGGCTTTATTACCTTTTTAATAGGTATTAGTGTTTCAGCCATTTTAGTGATTCAGGCGGCTCAAGCTTTAGGTGCTTCATCCGAGCAAATCACCTCATGGTTTTGGGCTTTAGGCTTAGGTATTGGTTTATCAGGATTCATACTTTCTTGGAAATTTAAATATCCTGTAGCGACAGCATGGTCAACTGCTGGCCTCGCTTTAATTATGGCAACAGGCAGTGGCTATAGTATAAATGAAGCCATTGGTGCTTTTTTAGTGGGTGGTTTACTGACTGCTATTTTAGGCTTTTCAGGTATATTTCAAAAAGCACTTTCGTATATCCCTCAAAGCTTAACGAGTGCAATGCTTGCAGGTGTTTTACTCAAATTTGGTATTTCTCTGTTCGCCAGTTTGCAAAATGATTGGGAATTCGTTTTATCCTTACTGGCCATTTATATAATTACAAAAAGAATATGGCCCCGCTATAGCATTGTATTCACAGCACTTGCGGGTATTGCCCTGTGCCCTGTCTTTTTAGAATTTCATATGCCTACACTTCAGTGGTCTTTGGCTAAACCTGTTTGGATTAGTCCTGAATTTAGTTGGTCAGCACTTTTGGGATTAGCTCTGCCACTTTTTGTGATTAGCATGGCTTCGCAATATTTACCCGGAATTGCAATGATCAAGAGCTATGGCTATAAACCGCATGTTAATCAACTGATTGGCTGGACAGGTTTAACCCAAGTTTTACTTGCACCTTTTGGTTGTTATAGCGTAAATATTGCTGCGATTAGTGCTGCTGTAAGCTTAGACGATCAAGTCCACCCAGACCCAAGTAAACGATATATTGCAGGCATGAGCTGTGGTTTTTTCTACATTTTAATGGGCTTGTTTGCTGCAACACTGACAAGCTTACTCATGTCTTTTCCACATATCTTTATTGTAGCTTTAGCTGGCATTGCATTATTTGGTACGATCAGCCACAACATTGCAATCGCATTTGCTCAAGTTGAAGACCGTGAAGCTGCATTATTTACCTTTTTGTGTAGCGCCTCGGGCATTCAATTTTTCGGTATCGGCTCAGCCTTTTGGGGACTTATTGTAGGTGTAATGGTGTACTTTATTTTAAAACTCAGAATCAAAAAAAGTTAATAAAAAAAGCGTTCATAGACCCTATTCTCAATGCTATGAACGCTTTTTCGTCTTATTTCTTATAGCTCTCTCACTACAACTGACTTCGCCATTTTGTCATGCCAGCCTTGTTTTTTAGCATCAAATGCTACCCAAAAAAGACCAATACCAAAGACTAAAATTGATGGAATATAGCCAATGTATCGAATAATACTCTGCATGACTGTTAGCTTATTGCCTGTTTTTTCATCTAAAACTTTTAATCGCATCAATCGTTTACCTGGAGTACCTGCAAAATACAGCCAACATAAAATTGAATACAATAAAGGAAATACATAGTTCACGATTAAATCAAACCCATAATTTTGTGGTTTCGCACTTAAGCCTGTGGCAAAGACTAAGTCATAATCCCCCTGATAAAAAATCCATGCCGCAGGAATAATTGCCAAAAAAAGAATAAGAGTATCAATAATCATTGCACCAAATCTTAACCAGAACCCTGCATACTCATACTTATAAGTCATGCTCACCTCGCTTTGTTATTGTTTAATCGCTACAAACGCTTTTACAATTTTACTTTTATCCTAAATGAAACTTTTTTATTTTTAAATACTTAAATAAATTTAAAATTTTCCACTTTTATATTTTATTGTAATAATTTTGATCAAAAAAACGTTATTACATCAATATTCACCATAAAAATTAATTTAATCTTTTTAGAACTGAAATTTTTCGTTTCAGCTCTATTGAAACAGTTTTATAGATAATTAAAAATATAAATACATATTATATTTATTTCCAGAACAAAATATCTAATTTAAATTCTGTTTTTAATAATAATGCTGCAAATAATAGAGCTAATCCAATAAAAATTAAAAAAACAATTAAACTGACTAATCCATAAACAATAGCTACACTACCTAATATAGCTAAAAAATAAAATATAATTACACTGAGTGTTGGCATCTCGATTTATTCCACTACTTAAAAATAAAAGCAATTTATTCTATCGAGTTTATAAACGATTGCTGTTTTCAAATGTTGGTTACACTATTAATTTGTTTCATCATACAATAATCATGTTATTAAACTTATTTAGTGTTATTTTACTTTAATAAGCAGTGATGTATTTCACATAAATTTTATTTGATTTCAAAGTAATGCTTTTCAGTCACAAGTTTAATTTTTAAATTTTTATATAACCGCTCTTTTGAATCTTCGAGCGACGGAACAACTTTCTCTGCAAATTTATCTTCAGTCATGAGTCTGGCATACGTTTTATAACCAACGACTAATTTTTCGGGTTCTTTACCTGTTTGACGAAACTCTTCAATGAGTTTATTGATTTTCTTTGCTGTTAAATCAGCCATCTTCATCACTCTCCCCTTAGTTTACTATTTTGTTATACGTTTTCTATATGACAGAAATATGAACAGTAATTTTTTGTAATTTTCATATAAATATTATCAATTATTCAGCAATAGCTCTTAAACTCCATCACAATCAATATAAGAATAAACATAAGCAAATGATTTAAAATAATTTTATTTAATTTCCCTTTCCTTTAGTCGAATAGATGTTTACCGAGAATGAAATATGTTAATCTTTAATTAATAAATGCTTCATACATATAACAACTGTAAATAAGAGGAATAACATTATGAATTACCAACATATTATTGTACCTGTCGATGGTTCTGAAATTTCTTTAGCAGCAGCAAGACAAGCAGCTCATATTGCAAAGGCATTTGGGAGTAAATTGACCGCTATTAGCTTAGTTGCGGTAGATCCTTTTAGCGGCGTAGATTTTTATTACATCTCACCTGTTGTAAAAGATTATTTTGTTGAAGCACGTGCCAATGCAGAAAAAACTCTCGCAAAAGTAAAAGCTTTATGTGCTGAAGAAGGTATTGATGCCGAAACTCAGATTATCCAAGGTGAAATTTCTTCAGATGGTATCTTAAAAGCTGTAGAAGGCTTAGGTTCCGATTTGATTGTGATTGGTTCTCATGGTCGCAAAGGCTTCCAAAAGCTTATTTTGGGTAGTTTTGCTCAAGATGTTTTAAACAGTACCAAAATTCAGGTATTGGTTGTAAAAGAATAAACTTTTTTAGATGCAAAAAACCCAATCCAATGATTGGGTTTTTAATAAAATAGATTGTATAAATTTTACACTAGCCAAAAACCCAGATAGAATAATTTCTTATTCTTTCAATTTCGTGAGTCACGCCAATGAAGTAAGTCTTTTTTCTCATCATTTTTTCTTTTTTTGATGTGCAAAATAGACTATTTTTGTGATTTAACGTCTCTGCTTAAAACTGCTTTTTCCTATTTTGTACATCCTGTATTTATGAGGTTTTTATGACTCAGCAGGCATGTGTAATATCACAGCTGACTTTAGAATTTCCATCTAAAGTCATGTTTAAACAACTAAATTTTAGCCTTGAATCGAATCAGGTGTCTGCCTTAATTGGCCGTAATGGTCAAGGTAAATCTTTGCTTATGCAAATGTTAAATCAGACGCTTAAAGCAGATTCAATTCTTACATCTGGACAAATATCTTGGCATGTAAAACATGCTTATTTACCTCAACTACATCGGTTAACGGGACTGACCATAGCTGAAGCATTAGATATCTTAGACATTTATCAAGCTTTTAAAAGAGTTGAGCAAGGTGTTGCCAACTTCGATGATTATGATTTGTTAGAAGGTAAATGGGACTTCCCCACCTTATGGAATAATTTATTGGAGTCTGCGGGTTTACCAACAGATTTAGACTTTCCAGTTAAAAACTTAAGTGAAGGTCAAAAAACCAAATTGGCTTTAAGCTGTTTATTTCTAAAATCAGATCACTACTTACTTCTCGATGAACCCAGTAATCATTTAGATCAAGAATCTAGAAAATGGTTAATTGACCACTTAAGAAAACACCCAACAGGCACTTTAATTATTAGCCATGACCGCACTTTGTTGAATGAAGTAGACCATATCTATCACTTAAATGAACATGGCTTACATCACACAACTGGAAACTATGAGAAATTTGATGAGCAATATCAAACTCATGTTGCAGCTTTAGAGCAATCTGTTCAACAAAGCCAACGCGATGTTAAACAAATGAAGCAAAAGCAACATGATGTATTAATGAAAGCTCAAAAACGTGAACGTGCTGGCAATAAATTACGTGAATCAAATTCTCAAGCCAAAATTCTGCTCGATTTTAAAAAGGAACAAGCGGGCCAAAGTATTGCGGCTATACAGTCTCGGCACCAACGACAAATTTCAAATAGTCAAAATGATTTAAAAGACAAAAAAATGCGTCTTGAAACCGTCAAGTCACAACAGTTTGTCTTCCCCACTTTTCATAAAAAATCTGGAGAAATTCTTCGAATTAAAAAACTCAAACTGAAATATGGAACTCAACAACCCATAGATTTAGCTGTACAAGCAGCCCAAAAAATTCACATAACAGGTCAAAATGGAATTGGAAAATCGACTTTGCTTAAAGCAATTAATGCACAGAAGAATCAGTCCTGTGACAGCATTCAATTATTTGTAGAGTGCTTTTATCTCGATCAAAACTTTAGCTTTTTATGTGATGACATGACTGTTACTGAGAACCTAACTCACATGAATAGCGACGTTTCAGAATTAGAGTGGAGAAATTTATTAGGTCAACTTCGAATTCGCGGTGATAAAAGTACTTATCTCTTGTCACAGCTAAGTGGGGGTGAAAAACTCAAAGTAGCTTTATTAGCGCTTAGCCAGTTACATCCTACCCCCGAACTCCTGTTATTAGATGAACCCGAAAATCATTTAGATATTGAATCTAGACAATTATTAGCTACTGCTATTCAGAGTTATGAAGGTGCTGTATTACTAGTTTCACATGATCAAATGTTTGTTGAAAGTTGTGGCATTTACGAGTCATTTTCTTTAACCGAATAGTGACTATCTCTATCATTTTTCAAATTTACTAGTTCTCATTTGAAAGCTAGTAAATTTTATAAAATATTATTTTTTTACTTTATTTAATAATTCGAAATCTAGACTATATTTCACAGTTTTATGTTTACGAGCACTATTACGCATTTGATAAACTTGAATAATATAATCGCCATCAACTGGCAAAGCGAGCTCTCCTTTCGATCCTACAGTTGAACCAATTAATAATGCATTATCTTTACCTGGTTTTTTCCCCGGTGCAAAAATATTGACATAGGCTAAATTACCAAGACTATTAATATTAAATTTTAATACTTGTCCATTCTTTGCATAAACCTTGTACCTTACATCATCATAGCCCTGAAATTTTCCAGTTAATGTGGTACTCCTTGAACCTTGTAAAAAATTAACTTTTTGCTCAACATTTTTAGCTAAAACAGAGAATGATGTAGTTGAAATCAGTGTAGATAATAATAAAGTTTTAATGATTTTTTCCAATTTCCAATCCTCAAAATAATTTTAAAATTATTATATTAAAAATACTTTTTATAAAATTTTACTTTATGTATGAGTTTGATAATTAGTAGTTGTTTTTTATAACCAGTAACAAATAAAGTATCTCAAAGTTCCAGCTTTACTTTCTCTTTGAGATACTACATTTAAACAATTAAAATTTTAGAACCGATAGCCTACCCCTAAATAGGTAATCAGTGGATCAATATCAACTTTTGTTGTTGCGTGTATTAAGCGAGTACCCGTATTTTGATTGACTACATCAATTTGTGCTTTATTGCTCAACTTTGCATACGATACTGAAGCAACCGTATACCATGAATCATTAAAATCATAAGTAAAGCCAGCAGTAAAAATAGGAGCTATCGCATCATCGGCATCAACATTAACAACCATTTTTCCACTCGATTCTTTTCGGTCTAAAGCTGCTCCTGCTTTACCATCTAACACATTCTGAATCATATGGCCTGCGGAGACTAAATCAGAACGAATCCCATCATTGAGTTTAATATCATTAAAATGGGCATACATTAAACCAGCTCCAATATAGGGTCTAAACTTATTTACCCCACTTTTACCAAACTGATATTGTGCTTCTATGGTTGGCGTCCATGCTCGAATAGATGCAGCTTTAGATTTATTCCCTAGGTTGGTAATTGGAATCGCTTGACCCAAGGTAATCCCATTAGGAAAAAGATATTTCACCAAGTCATTGGGAGACATTGCGACTCCGCTTAATGGCGCTAAGATTTCTCCTTTTCCTTTAATATCTACTTTAGGTGGAATTCCGCCAATAAATTGTAAAGACACATGATCATTAAGATAATAGTTAAAGGTTAAACCCAACGTATCTGCATCATCGACCTCAAGACCTGCATCATTTTGTTGCCAGTTTTCTATTCCATGGATCGTCGCAGTACCAGAAACTTCGGGTTTAATATTACCGTTGGCATCAAGAATAATCTCTCGCATGTACTCATCTTTTAAAGCTAACTCTAGAAACTCCTTTTGATTAAAGACTTCTCCTCCTAAGTCTATTTCAGTGGCATTCGGATCAACCGAATTTAAAAAACTTGTTGTTGAAATAGTACCGACTTTAGCAGCGGTTCCATTTTTAACAGCTGTATTAATATTAAATGGATTAGCTTTACCCTGTGGCATTACATGTATCCAACCAGCAGAGACAGAGAATCTTTTAAATTCCTGCGCATAACTCATGCTCGTTATTACATATAATGAACTCACTATTGCTATTTTTATTACTCTTTTTTTCATTTTTATTCCATCCTAGAAATATATTGCTGATTTTGCAATATATGTATGGAATATAGACAAGTTGCCGTTTTTATCAATCGGTATATTTTAAAACATAATTAATTTAGATAAACTCATCAATTTATGCTGTTAATTACATGAAATAGTTATCTAATTTTTCTGACAAATGGAAACATTATGAAAATAAATAATTTAACGATCGGTAAAATACTTTAAAGTTTTAAATAGTCTGATTTTAATACTCGTCCGCTTTTCTGATTGAACCAATTAGATAGAAATGAGGTCGAAATTTAACTCCACGCCTCACTACTATTTCGAAAAAAATTAAAGAAGTTAACTTAATTTAAAAAATTAAAGCGTATGATTGGTCAATAAATAAGGAAGAATTTTAATGAATATTACGGTTCGTGATGAACGAAATGAGGATATTGAAGCAATAGAAAAACTAACAAAAGCAGCTTTTGAAAATGCTGAGCACACTAGTCATACAGAACATTTTATTGTGAGTAGTTTAAGAAACCACCGACAATTGATCATTTCTCTAGTCGCGATTGAAGACGGATCTATTGTTGGACATGTTGCTATTTCTCCAGTTCAAATGAGTTCAGGGGAAATGGGTTGGTATGGTTTAGGCCCTATTTCTGTTCATCCAAATAAACAGGGGCTTGGTATTGGCTCGCTTTTGATGAATAAATCACTAGAAAAATTAAAAAAATTAGGTGCAAAAGGATGCGTTTTACTGGGTGATCCCAACTATTACAGCCGATTTGGTTTTAAAACCTATCCCGAGTTAATTTTGCCCGATGTACCAAGTGAATATTTCCAAGCCTTAAGTTTTTCAGGCAAGATTGCTAAAGGATATGTAAGCTATCATGAGGCATTTAATGCAACACAATAATAAAAATTATCGTCGTTAAAAAGAGAACTCCTCTGGAAATAGGAGTTCTCTTTTTTGTTTGCTTTGAGCAATATTTATATAAATGATCTGGTTTTATTTAACACGCTCAATCTTAAAAACCTCAATATCAGTTGGCTTAACTCTATGAGTGTCCACCTCTCCTACAACACGGACTTTATCTCCAGCTTTTAGTTGTAAAGGCTTCCACAAATCATCATCTACATCAATTACAATTGAACCTGTAGCATCTTTAAACTCAAAATGATCACCAGCAATATGCTTTACGATCGTACCCGTTAAAGTTACTCCAGATTCATCAGCCAAGGTTTTTGCTTTAGACACCGTGACTATATTTTTTGTCGCTTCTTTTAATAAGGCAGCATCTGGTTTAGCCAATACCGCATTACTACCCAATAAAGCCAACCCAGTGAGTGTTGCTAAGAATATTTTTTTCATTACGATGACCTACTTTTAATGTTCTTAGTTATATAAACAAATTCTTTTAAAGTTATAGATTTAGCTTTTGTGGTTTTTTGTATCTTATTAGAGTCTTTGTTTAATGAGGATGGATAAAAACAACAAATAGTTTCTTTAAGTTTTTTCTTCCAACAACCATTTTGAGCCTTTAGTTGTGTCGTTAATTTACTTAAGAAAACGCTTTCCTTAAGTAAATTAAACTCAGCATTAAAATATCACTTAATTGTTAAGCAACAAGTTGTCCTAAATTCGATAAAATATTTATGGCTTCCGTTTCATCCTCTGTTTGCCCAACAATCATTCGGTCATATGAAATTCCACCAATCTCAATATAAATTTTCGGATTTGGAAGTTGAGGGATATAAACTTTTAGTGGTTGATAAAGAGCTAGAAGATAACCAAATGAATCATAAGGATAATGATCATTTTTTAATGTCTTCTTTATCACCATGTAAGTGTTCAAGATATCTAGAATAAAACCATATTCATTTTCAGAATGAAATTTAGCGTCCATACCTACCTCCTTGATTAATTAATATTTTTATAATCAAATTTAAAGGTTAAATTTCTGATCTGATGGCATTTGAACCAATTTACTTTAAATATAGAGTTATATTTAAAATGATTGGTGTTGGATTTAAATATATTTAAAACCTAGCATATTAGTCAACATATTTTGAACAGCACCATTAAAAATAAATATTGTGAGTTACAAATCACACTTTAGAACAAAGATACAAAGATATAAAAAAGCCCATCTTACGACGGGCCTAAGTATTCATCTAGATTATGAATCTTTGTCCATTGAATGAGGGGTTGTCGTTTTATCTTGCTGTTTTGTATCGTTTTCACCTTGGCAAGCGCTCACACTTAAAGAAATAATCGCAGCTAAACCTAAGGTAGCCATAATTTTTGTCATACTTCGCCTCATGAATTGTTGTGATTGATGAGTTAATAAATACTTTTTATTCGTTTTACGATCAGCATATGTTTCTAGGCTTTTTTGTAGATTTAGCGCAAAAATGTAAAGCTCTTTAGTTTTACATTTAAATATCAACTTAAGATTTGGCCATTAAACGTTAACTGAGTGTCTGAGCGTTTTAATGAGTAATTCATATAAGTGATCTACAGCCTTCGACTCTAACGATGCTCTACTCCGATAAACCGCAGCCTCCATCGGCTCTAAAGGTCCTAGGCCATGATCTGCACCTAATATAGTTAAATGCTCAGGAGCGCTACACTGCGTAAACACGGCGATTGCTAAACCACTTTCAACTGCTGCAATTTGACCAGCTAAACTTGAACTGTTGTAGACCACACGATAACGGCGCCCTTGTAATGCTAAAGAATGAATAGCGCTCTTTTTGGCTTGGCTCGTACTTTCATAAACTGCAATGGGGAGTGGATCTTCTCGCCAAAGTTCAAACTGTGGAGACCCTACCCATACCATTGGTTCATGAAATAAAAGTGTTCCTTGACGAGCGTTATCTCTCGAAATTAATGCCAAATCTATATCACCACTTTCTACCCGCGGAATTAAAGACGTAGATTGTTCACAGATCAATTCGATTTCAACACCTCCATAACGTGGTGCAAAACGCTTGAGTACGGGTGTTAAATATTTAGCAGCATAATCATCGGGTACTCCAAGGCGTATACGGCCCTTCAACTCATCTCCATGAAATGCCATTTGTGCTTCTGCATGTAAGTCAAGAATACGGCGTGCGTAACCTAAAAGTAGCTGTCCTTGCGACGTTAATTCAATTTGTCGGTGCGTTCGTATTAAAAGTTGGCAATGTAGAGCTTCTTCTAATTTTTTCAATTGCATACTAACAGCAGATTGCGAACGATATAGCTCAGGCGCTGCATTTGACAATGAGCCTGTATCTACTACTGTGACAAAACACTTCAGCCAATCAATCTGTAGGTTTTTTAAAGTCATTACAATTTATCTATTCGATTTTCAAATAGTATATAAAAGAATTATGCGCTTTTCTTTACCTATTCTCTCTTCCATACTGAAATCATAATAAGTTCAACGCGATTTATTTGCCCTATTCACAATTTTAACCAATATCAGTACATGATTAATGACTGAACAAGACATTAATAGCCGCACTTACTAACAATTTTATCACTTCGTATTTCTTAGGTATTACACACTAGGAGGAGGTTTTATGCGCCTAAATAAACAGATGCTTGCATCACAAAGTGCAACATCCGCTTTTGTTTTACTCTGGGGTAGTGCCGCAATTTTTACTCGATGGGGGTTAGATAATGCCTCACCCATAGCATTATTAATTCTACGTTTTTCTACTGCTTTGATTGTTCTGTCGTTACTTGCTCTTTTTAGAAAAAGACTTTTACCCAAACATGGAACTCGAAAACAAGTTCTACTTACTGGGTTGCTTATTATTGCAGGTTATTCAATTTGCTATTTTAAAGCGATGGCCCATGGGGTCACTCCTGGTTTAATGGCAACAATTATGGGAATACAGCCCATACTCACGCTTTGTCTTATGGAAAAGAATTGGCAAAAAGAAAGGCTATTAGGTTTATTCATTGCTTTAGCTGGGCTCATACTTTTAGTCTGGAAAAGCCTGACAATGTCTTTTATTGCTCCAATTGGTGTGCTGTTTGCCTTAGCTGCTCTCATCTGTATAACTTTTGGGGCCATCATGCAAAAGAACATTCAACAAGCCCCGACTGATGTCTTACCTCTACAATATGTAATCAGCCTTGTCGTCTGCTTGTTTATAGTTCCCTTTGAACATTTTGAAATCACGTGGAATTCACAACTGATTATTTCAGTCTTATTTCTCGGAATTTTAATTTCTGTAGTTGCTCAGCTTTTACTTTACCGACTTCTAAGTCAGGGCAATATTGTAAATGTGACAAGCCTGTTCTATCTGGTCCCGATCGTGACTGCACTTTTAGATTTTCTAATTTTAAAAAATAAGCTACCGCTGGCAGGCTTAATAGGAATGATTGCAATTTTACTGGGCTTAATACTCGTATTTAAAAAGAAATAATTCTTAAAAATTTTAGGATAGAACCCTCAATCGAGGGTTTATTTTTAAGTAAAAACTTAGCCCAACTTTTTCCAATCAGTTCCAATTTGAGCTAATGCGGGTAATTCATCACTATTAAAAACATTAAAATTTCGGTCAATGGCAAATCGGTAGATAGGTATCGAATCAGCTTCAGTTTTCTTAAAGAAACTGAAGTTTTCAGTAGGGTGATAATTACCAGCTTCTGTAAATTTCTTTGCTGTTCCTGAAGGTATATGAATATAACTTTCACATACTACTTCAACGTTCTTTCCAGCAAGATCTTGATATGAAAATTTCATGTTTCAATCCTTTTTAAATTTTTATGATTGAGAAAAACTTAACATGCTATTTGATAAGATTACGGAAACTTTTTTCAACTAATTGTTTAACTGTGTATATTTGGTTAAAACTAGAATATTTTTTAAAGATAAAAACGCTAATCAAATATTAAGCACCTTTCAAACACTTTAGTTAAGTCTATTGAAAGACGATATGAGTAATTAAGATGTTTTAAATAACTGTCATAAGTTTTCTTCTTTCTTGCTTCAATTTCAGATATACTGCACTTAGTATGAGATGAGCCTTATATAGTTCATTGCTAGATCAATGAACGACTAAGCCCTTCGCTTTCGAGCAAGGGCTTTTTTAACGCCTATAATTTGAGAAAATTATGCCTATATGAACTGTTCGGTCGGCCATTGGTTTGCCTTTATAGAGCAGGTCTGTTAGATTGGTCTTGTTCATCAACTCCTATTGTTGATGAATACTGAAGCCTGATTCGTAGCATCAGGCTTTTTTTACACCTAAAACTTGTATAAATGATCCTGTCAAAATGATGACATATGATCTCGGCGTGACCTGAAACAAAGTAAATAAAACTATAAAATAAACTGCACTATCTTACTTTTAGCCAAGAGCCAACTTCTTTTAGCACCTCAACTAAACCGTTTAATTTCTTACCATCTTCCGTCAATGAGTACACAACTTTAACAGGAACTTCCGCAAAAACTTCTCTGTTAATAAAACCTTCCTCTTCAAGAAAACGTAATTCCAAAGTTAACATTCTTTGAGAAATATTAGGAATTGCTCGTCTTAACTCATTAAAACGCATAGGTCTTTCGATGAGAAATGAAATAATTAACATTCTCCAGCGACCACCCAATACTGTCATTGCCTCTTCCACAGAACAGCCAGAAATATTATCTTTCATTGTCTAATTAGGTATAAAAAATATACCTATATAACAAAATAGTGCCTAATTTACAATCTATACCTAGTGATGAATAATAGTTTTTTATTACGAAAAAACTGGTCTATATGATGGAATATAAGGAAGTTGCTAAAAAAACGATTAATCATTTGTACTCAGCACATGCATCTATACGAACCTCAGGCATTGATCCTCAGATAGTTGCTTTAGCTGAGTTATATGTGTCACAAATCAACGGCTGTGCTTACTGCTGCGCTTTTCATGCTCAAGAATTAAGAGATATGGGAGTAAGCCAAGAAGTCATTGATAAAATTCCGGGGTATAAACATTCAAATGTCTTTTCAAAGAAGCAGTTTCTTGCTCTTGAACTTGCAGAGGCAGTCACTTTTCTATCTGAAAAAATTGAAACTGTAAAAGCTCATTTAGCCGAGTATTTTAATGAACGAGAGATTGTAGAGTTGACCACTAGCATTTCACTCATGGGAGCATTAAACAGACTCAGAATCACCTTAGGGGATAAGAGTTAATCGATTCAATTCCTATATGAAAAAGCCCTGACCATTCGAGGCTTTTTCATGACTTTTTAACCAAGTTTAATAAAAAATTGAGACAACTACTTTGATGATAAAAATAACTTCTTTTCCATTGCACGGCGATTAACCAGCCCCTGCAAACGCTTACCGCCTGCATTTACCCATACATCAAACTGGTTTGCTGCTTCTTTGTAATCACCTGAATTTAACTTTTTGAGTAAGGTCGAATGTTTAAAGGCACCTACCCCAATGTTATAAGTTAAAGAGACTAATGCATCGAATTGATTCTGTTTTAAAGGCACTTTTACAGAACTATTTACTGCATGCTCAAATATCTTTAAATCATGCTGCATATAAGTTTTAGCTTGCTCAAGAGTGCATCGGTCTCCTTCACTTACACGCTTACCATTAGGATATCGCGTCGTGCCATATCCAATAGTCCATACGCCAGTACCATCATCATAAGCACTGAGCTTTAACCCTTCAAAATTACAGATTTGGTTTACACCTTCCACACTAAGAGACATCTCATCAACAGCAACTCCTATCAATTCATCGCCATGGTCAGTTGCCATAGCAATGAGGTCATCCGCTGTTGCATCTTGCTGAGGCTTGGCAGTAAAAATTTTGCGGAGATAATCCAATATTTTTTGCATTTAATGCCCTGTTATTTACTTTTTCTCTGTAACCCAAAGCGTAATATATCCTTGAACTACTGGTTGCCCATCCGCTCTATAAGCGTTAATTTTTATTTGCATATCTCCAACCTTCCATTCCTCATCAATTGTTGCAACTAACTTAATATCAGAATCTGCCTTAGCGACATAATTTACACTCATACCTTTAGGTAACCATCTTAAATGTTGAGGCACAGATGCTTCAGCTAACACTCCCATGACAAATTCCAATCCATTACATATCGCAATAACGTGTACCGTCCCGATATGATTTTCGATTGATTTATTTTTTTTGATTGAGGCTTCACACACGTCTACATCTAATTTTTGGATAATTGGATTTACAGTCTGAAAATATGGAGCGACTCGACTAACAATTTTTGATAATAGCGTTAATCCACCTGGTACTGTTTTCAAAGTCCTAAATGCGAGCAGAACATCATTGACAGGTGGAACAGCTTTATTTTTGATTTTGTTGGTAAATGTAGAAATATAATTACTCATAGTTTTACTTCAATTGGAGAATAAATCATTCAATAAATATATATGTACACATCTCTACACTCATTGCTTAGTTCTCAATTTTTTGAGTCATTAATGATAATAATTGAATAACCTCTGACGTATCGTACTTTTCAGATAAAAAAGTCAAACCTATTAAAAATGCCCAATATGGAATTGGGCTTTGAGTTATTGTTCGATTTCGATGGGATCCCCATCTTCAGGGCGAATGTGTCGCTCACCATCATCTGCCGGATCTACACTTGAGCCATCTTTTGTAATGCTGTTATATAACTCATCCTCTTTTTTATCATCGATGAATTCTTCATCGGCAAAATCGAGAGGTTCTTCATCATCGTCAAAATTTAAGGGTTTTTCTTCATCTATCATGAGATTCATCCTTTACTTAACTTGTGTCACTCCATGCTTAAATAATTAACGGATACATTCAACCCCAAACAATCATCATTTGTGTAACTGACACTTTAAGATACATTTATCCCCGCTAAAAAGAGGTTAATGAACTCTTATAAATTAGCTTTTATTATTTTCAAGATGGTTCAAAATACTACTAATTTTTAAAAGCAAGTAGCCGAACAGTAGCCCATTAAATATAATGAAGAGACCCACTGTAATCATTTCTTTAGACCAGATTTGAATAATATCAAGATTATCATTTCTTGTTTCAACTTGCCCATATGACAAAATAAAGGCCAGTCCTGCCACAATTCCAAATAAAATTACGCTCCACGCTACAACTGAAGTTGCCTTACTTTCTTTCAGAGATTTCTTTGCTTCATTCATACTTCGTCTTTAACATATTTATGGATTCACATATTTTTTATAATAATTTAATACCCTTTTAAAGTTTTGTTTATGTTATGTTTTGATAGCAATGTAACTAATGTTTATATTTTGTTTGCTAATAAATAAAATGTCTTATTTGTTATCTAGAATCAGAATGAAATATTTATTTTAAAGAAAATCTTTATAGCAATTAAACTAACTATTTTCGGTATTTCATGAAACTAGAGAGCAAATTTATATACATTAACAATTTTAAATTCGCCCCTAATAATTAAGAAGAACTCATTTATTTCGCCTGAAATTTCATATTGAATCTTCTTGCTTGTTTTCTTACTTCTGGATTGGAAGGCAAAGCAAATGGACTTGCACGCCAGATCGCTTTTTCAATACTTGTTTTAAATTTTTGTTCTTCTTTATCTAAAAAGATGATTTGCTCAATTTCCCCACTATCACTTAAAAATACTTTAACACTTGCACTCATCCCTGTAGAAGAATTTGGAACTTCCCATAATTTATAAATTTTCTTTTGATATTGTTTTTTATATTTATCAGCCTCAGAAGTGATTTTATTATCAGTCACTTGAACGGGAGTGGCTTGTTTATGACCAGTAGTACACCCAACTAATAAAAATAAAGAAGCAATAATAGTGAATTTTTTCATTTTAAATACCTTTTTTCAATAACTAAAATTTAACAGTTTAAAATTTAAAAAACCACCCGAAGGTGATATTAATCATTAATTATTCCTCATCAACAAAGGTGGTAAGCCACGCTTATTCCACCTTTTTTTTAAATTAATGCTCTATTTTTCATTAAAAAGGGACTTCATAACGAAAATTCATATTTGAATTCTCAGGCATATTATAGATATCTTGATCGGTAAAAACTCCGTGTTCAGGTGTTTTAAAATTATTAAAGGCTTTATTTTCTGGAACAATTGGAGACTTATTTAAGTAATTTTCTTGAGAATTATATGTAGATGAAGCACAGCCAATCAGCCCAAAACCCAATAAAGATATAACTAAAAACGTCTTCATAAATTTCGTCCACTGTTATAAAAACCACGTAACTTAACAAATTGAATCGCCCTTGTCACACCTGTACTATTTAGTTGAGCTTAACAATAAATTTAAAAGAAGTATTTTAAAAAATTAGAATCTGTTACGGGGCAAATATTAAAATTAGATAATGGACAAACACTCTAAAATGAAGGATTTTAGATCTTATATTATATAAAGTTTTTTGCGGAGCTCTCAATAGAACTTCACGCAAATCTGTCCATTCAACTTGTTGTTGACCAGATGATCAAATACCCTAAAAATTTAACCTTTAAAAAATAAAATTTAATGTTACAATACAGTGATTTACTCAATTTCAATTGGACTTCAAAAGAAATGAATAGATTGTTATTAACTTTTTTATTTTTAAATATTAGTCTTTTTTCTTCCTCTGCATTTTCTGAAACAAACACATTTCAAATGAAACAAGAATATAGCTACCCCAACTTTAATAAGCATAAGAGCATGCTTGCAGTAAACGCGAATTCTCAAGAATATAAATTTAATGGGCAACCAAAAGACTCTTCTAATTCTGCCGCTCATCATCAAAATGTAGATTTTTTTGAGATTGCGAAACAGTATCAAGAAAATGAAGCTAAGCCGTCCTACTCTACTGATGAAACAGTCAATATGAGTGATCATGAGCGTAGTCTTTACTACATTAGAAATCATGATAATGTAAATATTCAAAGAGAAATTCATGGTCAGCAGTTTAAATCGCTAAAACAGCAGCGAGATAAAGGCGTAATTTCCAACGATGTATATAAAGAAAAGGTCTACAAAATTTTAAGCCAACCTTCTTTTAAATAAGTTAGAAGCCCTCGCTAGAGGGCTTTTTGAATATTACTTTGCGGCTTGGGGGGTATTTCTAAAACTAATTGCCATACGGTTATATGCGTTCATCAAGCTAATGGCTATCGTCAAATCAACCAGTTCTTTTTCATCAAATACCGAATGGGCAAGTTGATAAATATCATCAGGTACTCCAGTAGTAGAGACTTTAGTTACTGACTCAGCCCAAGCTAAAGCTGCTCTCTCCCGTTCATCAAAAAGATGTCCACCTTCTTGCCAAGCCTGAACTAAAGCTAGTTTTTCAATTGCTACGCCTTTCTTGATTAAATCTCTCGTATGCATGTCCAAACAATATGCACAGTTATTAATTTGCGATATACGTAGATAAACCAATTCAACTAACTCTGCTGCCAAACCGCTTTGCACTACGTAGCTATAGACACCACCTAGAGCTTTAACACCTGCTGGAGCGACCTGATTATAATCAATACGTTGAACCATAATAGACACCTGTTTACTTTCAATTATTTTACTGGGGTAACTAACTCTTTATCGTCAGTATCTACAACAAATACTGCCAATAGCTTTGCTGGTTTAGTCTTACTTATATTGCGACTAATAGAATGAACTGCTCCTGGCTCTTCAAACCAACTCTGACCTGCCTGATAAATTTTTGGCTTCTCACTATTCACTTTAGACTCAATGCTACCCTCAACCACATAGGCATATATAAAAGATGATTTCGCATGAGTATGAGGAATAGAAGCACCACCAGGCGGATAATCCACCTCTAAAGCGATAAGAGACTTGCCCGGTATATTAGAAATTGCATGTTCAAAATTAGGCGTAACTTTTTCCACTGGCTCCTGTGCCATAGATGGTGTAATACTCGCAAGCATTAGACCTATACCTAAAAAGAATGTGCTTTTGATTATTTTCATTTCAAATTAAACCTACATAAAGATAGGAAGTTGTTTTTATTTTATAGATCCGTAGTATAAATTCATGAACCAAAAATGCATTAAAAGGCTGTACCACGCATGTATCAGCAGCTCAAAATCAATTTAGATCGCAAATTAAAGACTCCATTAGCTGAACAAATACGCCTTGGGATTGAACAAGCTATTATTTCCGGGACGCTACAACAAGGTGATCGTTTACCCTCTTGGATCGATTTAGCCAGTCAACTTGGTGTTTCTAGAGGGACGGTAAAAGTTGCATATGAAAGACTTGCCGATGGCCAATTTATCATTGCATCCAGATCACAAGGTACACGTGTTGCCTATCAAGCAGTTAAGCCACCCTCTACTCAAGATGATTATAAAAATAGTTCGTTTACACAGATGTATTTAGATATGACAACTGTGCAGGGCATTTTTCAATTAGGCGTCCCCTCGAAAGAAATTTTTCCAGCAAAGTTATTTTCAAAAATCAGATCAAGATCTGTGCGTAATGAATCTAGTGGGTGGCCTAGCTATCCAGACGCTCGAGGTGAACATGGTCTTCGTCGAGAAATTGCTGCTTATTTAGCTCTATCAAGGGGCATTCAATGTACTCCTGACCAAGTATTTATCACTTCAGGTTTCTCTGGTGGGCTGGGCCTTACGTTGCATGTTTTAGGATTAGGTGGAAAAAAGGCATGGGTTGAAGATCCCGGTTTCCCTTTCTCTAAACATGCGCTTGAAGTTGGAAGACTGGAAATATGTCCAATCCCTGTTGATAAAGATGGGATAGATGTAGAGTTCGCAATGAAAAATGTACCGGATGCCTCCCTTGCATTAGTCACACCGGGACAGCAAGCACCTTTAGGAATGTCACTTTCTTTGACCAGACGATTAAAGTTACTTGATTGGGCTAACCAGAACAGAAGCTGGATTATTGAAGATGATTATTTAGGAGAATTACAATTAGATGGCCGAGCAGCACCCGCTTTATTTTCATTAGATACTGCTGGAAGAGTTATTCATTTAGGAAGCTTTAGTAAAACAATTAGCCCCAAATTACGGATAGGATTTGCAGTTGTACCTTTTCACATGATTAATCACTTTGCAGAAACGACAGCAACTTTAGTACCCGCTCCATCTCCATCTTTACAACTTTCAATTCAAGAGTTTATGCATGAAGGTCATTTTTTAAGACATTTAAGACGAACAAAAAGAACTTATAGTGCTCAGCGTGATGAATTAATTAAGTGTTTAAAACGATTTAATCTGCAAACCTATACTGCTGGCTTATCCGTACTCATTAATTTACCGCCCTCTTTATCTGATCAAAAAATTGTGAATGAAGCATTAGCTTTCAATTTGGCTCCCTCTCCATTATCACTTTGGTACCAAGACCCTAAAAATGCTGTTTCAGGTTTAATGTTAGGTGTTGCAACCTCACCCTTATCAAAAGTAAATCAGTCATGTGAACAGTTAGTAGAGATCATCGAGCAAAATAAAGTTCAGTCATAAAAAACTTTAAAGTTTAGTTGCACAGTCAATATGGCTTTTACACTACTTTTTATTCGTATTAATTAGTACTTTAATGTTCTGCATCTCATAGTTCTATTTGGAAAAATTGGCTTCTAACTTTTACTATTTGAATTAAGCATTTTTACTTTTTATCATAATACTTTTTATACCAAATGGTTTACAATTAAGACTAACATCATTGGTTTTAAAATAGATTTTTTTACTTACTACTAAAAAATCCTTAGTAATCAATTTAAATATAAATAAGCCATTAGCAGAGGAACTAAATGGATTATCACCAAGAGTTAATTGAAAATGGTTTATCGGCTACGCCTTCGCGAATTGCTATTTTCCGTTTTTTACACGAGAACGATAAGGGAATAACCGCAGAAGAAATATATCTGTTATCCCAAAAGAAAAACCTAAAAATTAGTCTAGCCACTACCTATCGTACTTTAGCGGAACTTGAACATAGAAAATTAATTAAAAGAGTTGTTTTGGGTAAAAGTAATAGAGGAATTTATAGACCAGCCTCTAATAAAATTAGTTTAAATCTTATTAATACTCAAACTGGCAAATCTCATCCTTTCGAATATGATGAAAAAGTAGAAGAACTATTAGAATGTTTATTGAAAAAAATTGATGAAAAAGCATTAAATATTGAAGTAAATGTCTATAAGTAGCGTATTAAATAATTTACGCTACTTCATTACTTTTCTTGTTATTTAAACCTCAGCCCACTTACGAATTAAGTTGTGATAAGTATTTGTTAAGTTCAAGACTTCTTTGTGATCATCACCCAGTTGCATACGTAAGTTTTGAATAGTTTGATCTAGGTTAAATAACATATGTCGCTCTGCATCATCACGAATCATGCTCTGTACCCAGAAAAAAGATGCTATACGACAGCCTGAAGTAATAGCTGTCACTTCATGTAGACTGGTAGATGGATACAAAATCATATCACCAGCAGGCAATTTAATTTCGTGATATCCATACGTATCTTCAACTACCAGTTCCCCTCCCTCATACTCTTCTGGTTCACTTAAAAAAACTGTACAAGACAAGTCTGTTCTTAAACGCTGATTACTACCACGTATGAGCCGTATTGAATTATCTACATGAAAACCAAAAGATTCATGATTTTCATAACGATTAAATAAAGGCGGTATAATATTTAGTGGAATTGCAGCAGATAGGAATAATGGATGTTTTCCTAAAGCATCAAGGATGATATTACTCAGTTGATGGGTTAAAGGATGATCTTCAGGCAATTGTTGATTATGTTTTACTGTAGCTGAAAGTGTACCAGCAGTGACTTTTCCATTAACCCATTCTACTTTGGCCATTTCTTGACGGAAAAACTGGACTTGTTCTTTACTAAGTACATTAGGAATATGGTGAATCACGGCGATACCTTTAAAATAGCTTTAATTAATAAAATAGCCTCAAATTGAGGCTATTTTAGATTACTTCTTTAGACTAATAAATTTTTAAACTTATTAGTATTTGAAGTTAACGGATAATACTGCACTACGTCCTTCTGCTTCAGTTGCATAGTGTGAAGCATACGCTTTAGTAAAGTAACGCTTATCAGAAAGGTTATTTAAGTTAAGTTGCAAGTTAACATTCTTGTTAACGTCATAACGAGCCATCGCGTCATATCGAACATACGATGGAACCCATTTTGTATTAGCTGCATCACCATATACTTTGTCAGCATAGAAAGCGCCAGCACCCACAGTAACTTGTGGCAATACTTTATATGTAGTCCATAAAGTTGCTGAGTTTTTAGGTACGTTTGGAAGTTGCTTGCCTTTAGCTGCATTTTCAGGAGTACATACACCAGCACGACTACAACTTGGCCCTGGATCAGTATTTTCACTATCTAAGTAGGTGTAACCTGCGCTCATAGCCCATTTATCAGTGATATTACCATTTGCTGAAAGTTCAATACCATCAACTTTACTATCACCACCATTCGTATAAGTACTTGAGTCTACTTGAATACGTGTATTTTGTTTCTCTGTACGGAAAATGGCAGCAGTCAAATTAAGTTTTTCATTTAAGACATTCCACTTTGTACCAAGTTCAATGGTTTGGCTTTCTTCTGGCTTAAGGTCCATATAAGCTTGACCAATTGACTCAGAACCATCACCACTGTCTACACCTACAGGGTTTGCAGATGTTGCGTAACTCGCATAGATACTGCCGTTTTCGGTAGGCTTAAAGGTGATGCCAGCATTGTAAGTAACAAAATCTTTATTACTTTCAATTTTTGCTCCAGTCGCATTTGTTACTTGCTCTGTATCAAATTTATCCCAACGAACGCCTAGATCCAATAACCATTGAGGATTAAATTCAATGTTATCTAATAGATAAACCCCAGTAGTCTTAGTGGTAGTTGTAGTTGTTGCTTTATTCGCAATACGGTCCCCTAACCACACATCTTTAGAATTAGGGTTTGTTAATGAAGTACACCAAGCATCGTTTATAGCACAATCACTATTGAAACCACCTGTTGTAGAACCCGCATAACCTGGGTATGTAGTTGAATAACTACCTTTATCTGACTCTTGATCGCTGTATTCTGCGCCAACATTGAAACTATGCTTGATAGCTCCAGTATTAAACTTACCTCTTAAAGATAACTGATCGGTAAAAATATCAGTGTCTGTAATTCGAGAGTTAATACGACGCCAAACTTTGCCGTTTGCTACATTACCTTTTGAATCATCTGGTTGAGTCCAAAGATAATCATTTTTTGATTTACTGTAGAGTAAAGTGTTACTAAGCGTAAGATTTTCATTTAAATCATGTTCTACTTTAAAAGTACCAATATGATTTTCTTGTTTTTGGAAATCACGACCTTTTAAGCCATAGTAAATACCTTGTTTAACATCAACAGGTTTACCAACAGTAGCCTTCTTAGTCGTATCGTAATTATATGGAACACCTGAATCCGGAGTGTCATCAGATCTTAAGTAGTAATAACTTAAAGTTGCGCGTGTTGGCGTATCTAATCCAAATGTAATGCTAGGCGCGATACCTACACGCTTGTATTCAGCACCATCACTTTGACCAGCTTTTTCATTTTTGTGCCCCATTAGGACAACGCGAGCAGCCGTACCATTACCAAAGTCTTTATTACCATCTAAGGTAATACGTTGGTAGTTATCGGTACCAGCTTGAACAGAACCTTCTAAAGAGTCACCTTTTTTAGCCACTTTAGAAATCATGTTGATGCTACCACCAACAGAACCTGCCCCGCCCATAGAAGAAGCAGAACCTTTAGTCACTTCAACTTGCTCAATAGCAAACATTTCACGGTTTTGTGATGATGAGTTACGAATACCATCAACGTACATTGAACTTTCTGAGTTGTAACCACGAATAAATGGTCGATCTCCATTCGGGTTACCGCCTTCACCTGCACCTAAGGTAATGCCTGGTACAGTACGAAGTGCATCACTCAATGTATTTACTTTCGTATCTTCAATAAGTTGTTTTGAAATTACTGAAACTGATTTTGGAGTATTTAACAGAGGTGCTACGAATTTAGAATTAGCCGATTTATCAACTTTAAGGCTCTGTACAACTTCTGCATCTGCTTGAACATGAATTAATGGAAGTGGTACTGAATTTTCCTGAGCAGCCATTGCTGTTGTAGCTACAATTGATAATGAAGAGGCTATTGCTGATTTAGCAATCTTCTTGCGAGACTTAATAAATTCCATATGTATTTTGTGTGTTCATGTAAATATTAGCGCGAATAATAATGATTATTGATTAATAAAACAATAATTTAATATAAAAATCCTATAACAAATGTTCAGTAAAAATTAATAATTCTTTGATTTTCATTAAAAATATTTATTAAATTATTTTCCTTTTCACACAAATAGCTTTAAAAGTCAATTTATTACCGATTTATCTATATCAAGATGGCAACAACATACTTGTGAGCATCCTAATACTTTTATACTTCTAGTGTCTTTAAACAGAAGTTGTACATTGCTCTACATAAGAAAACTGCATTCTATTAACATCCATTGTCTAGCTAAAACTTTATTGTTTATACCTAAATGATAGCCAGCAATTTAAAATTGCTATCAATTCTAATTTTTTAGAAATTGTTTAAAATTCTAAGAAAAAAAATATAAACCCCTTTATAAAATTTTGTTACTTTTCGCTATAATGATTATAATTATCGTTTAGGATTTCGATACATAAACATGGAACGCTCATCTACTCTTTCACTCCCAAATTTTAAGTTCAAAGTTTCTACTCTTAGCTATGCGATCGGACTTGCTTGTACTTATCTAGCAATTCCAGCACATGCCGAAGATACAGCTACCAGCGCCTTACCAACCATCACTATTAAGGCGCAAGGTAACTGGTTAGAAGAAGCAAATGCAGAAACGGTTCACAAACATGCTGGTGCTCGAACTATTGTTGACCGCAAACGTTTAGATGAAACCGCTGCAACTTCAATCCGCGAAGCATTAAAACAAATTCCTGGGGTTCAAGCTCAAGATAGTAGTGGAACTGGTGGTAGTGATGTTTCACTCAATATTGGGGTCCGTGGTTTAGCATCACGCCTATCGCCTCGCTCAACAGTTTTAGTAGATGGTGTTCCACTTTCATTTGCTCCTTATGGACAGCCACAATTATCTTTAGCGCCTGTTTCAATAGGTAATATTGAATCTGTTGACGTAGTACGGGGTGCGGGGTCAGTTCGTTTTGGGCCTCAAAACGTAGGCGGAATTATTAACTTTGCGACCCGATCAATTCCACAAGATTTTAGTGGAACTGTTAGCTTAACTTCAGAATATGCATCTGGTACTGACCAAGTAAAACTCAGTCCTAATCTATTTGTTGGGGGAACTTTAGATAACGGATTAGGCCTTGCCCTCTTATATTCAGGGACTAAAGGAAACAATTATCGAGAAGCAAACAATAAGATTGATATCGATGATGTAATGTTAAAGTCTGCTTATCAATTTAATGATAAAGATTCAGTTGCTTTAAATCTGCATCATTATGAAGGTCGAGGCGAAATGCCAGAGGGTTTAACTCAGGCTCAGTATGCTGAAAACCCTTATCAGTCTTCTGGTGAAAAAAACTATTTTGCAGGTCGACGTACTGATGTCTCTTTACGTTATAACCATAAAGATGAAAAAAATAACTTCGAAGTTCTGACTTACTACATTGACTCTTTCCGCACAAGTAATCTTGAGACCGTGTTAGCTAATGGTCAAAAGCGCCTCGACTCTGCTCCACGTGATTACAAGGTCTACGCAATTGAACCGCGTTACTCTCGCATTTATGAGCTAGGTAATACTCAAAATGAAGTAACAGTAGGCTATCGCTACTTAAAAGAAGAAAGTTCTGAGTTTGCTGGACGTACTGCATCTTATGCAGCAGATTCATCAGCTCCAGATTTTGCTCCACGTAGTAGCAGCGAAGGTGGCACCAAAGCGCATGCGGTATATATCGACAACCGTATGGAATTGGGCCGTTGGACGATTACACCAGGTGTTCGTTTCGAATCAATTGAAACCCATAATAACTTCACAGGTTATAACAAAGGACAACCTAATACTGTTTATCCAAAAATTGATTCAGACGAATTTTTGCCAAGTTTATCTGTGATGTACTCGGCAAATGAAAATTGGAATATATTTGCAAACGCTGGTGTATCTTTTGGTCCACAACAGTACAGCCAATTGGCTCGACTTGAAGGAACAACCGCAACAGCTACAACCGAAGGTTTACATCCTGAAAAATCGAATAACTATGAAATCGGAACCAAATATCTAGGTAATGGTTTAAATGCCGAATTTACTGTGTTCTATCTAGACTTTGATAAAGAGCTTTCATTAGTACGCGATGCTGGTAATAACGGGATCTGGACAGACTTAGGGGCAACCAGCCATAAAGGTATCGAAACTGGTATTAGCTATGATTTCGGTCAATTAACAGACGCGTTAGAAGGCTTAAAAGTATATGGTAACTATACTTTTACCAAAGCAGTAGCTGAAGCAGGTCAATTTAAAGATAAAGATTTACCGTTTTATTCGCGTCATGTTGGTAACGTCGGTCTAGGTTATACACTTGATAAATGGGCTTTAAATGCGGATATGTTTGCACAGTCTAAGCAGCATTCACCAGATCTTCCAGATAGTAATGTCTATCAAACAGAAGAAACTGCTGATGGTAAATACGGAGATATTCCGGGTTATACCACTTTTGCGGTCCGTACCTCTTATGACTTAAGTTCACAAGTTAAAGGTTTAAAAATCGCTGGCGGAATAAAGAATGTCTTTGATAAGCAATATTTTACCCGCTCAACTGACTCTACAGGTGGTAAGTATGTAGGGCAACCACGTACTTTCTATCTACAAACATCTTTTGACTTTTAAAGCTAAATCAAATTGAACAAAAAGCCCTCTTCGGAGGGCTTTTCTAAAGGCATTAAAAACTAGAATATTAATCAACCTAAACGAGCATCGACATAAAATATTCTAATAACTTATCTCTTTCATCGATCTTATTTGCACTTAAAAGCTGAACCATTGCTCCATCAATCACAAATAAAAACATGTAAGCATCTTCAACTGTGGCTGTAACTTTTACGGTTAAAATCAGCTTATAAATTTCTTTAATGAACCAATTTCGATAGTCACTGACGACCTTATAGGCTGCGGGATAAAGCTTTTCAATTTCAAAAATGGCTTTAAACTGCAAATGATAAAATCCTTCTAAGTCAGCATGTAAAAAGAAGATTTTCTTTAACTGATCGAAAACCATAAGTTCTTGGTAAGAATGAATAATAGAAAACACCTCATGTTTTAATGCGTCTTTTTGAAAAGTCAGAGACATCTCAACCAATTTTTCTTTAGAGTGAAAGTAATTATAAAAGGTGGCTTTTGGAATTTTGGCTTCACTAATAATTCGGTCAACCCCGATGTAAAACCCATGTTGATTAAATAAATCTTTTGCCGCGTGGAGCACTTGTAGTGCTTTAAATGAAGCTTCTAAATTTGGCATAGATATACCGTTTAAAATAATTTTTTGTTGTATATAAAAGAGATAGAAATGCCGTCACTCTTAAAATGAGCGCTAAAAACAGGCATGTGAAAACGACACAAAAGTGGTGTGTTCGCCTATCTCAGGTTTTATTGTTGCTATGTTTTTTAGTCGTAATTGATCTAGAGGTTAAAACCTATAGTCGATTAAACCTTTTTAAAGACCAGTTAGGTGGTATAAATAGAGAGAATTTGGCAAAGGCCAAGAAATAAGAAGAATTAGTACGCATAGCGGACTCCTAGATGAAATAGAAGTTCTACCAAATCACTGCTAAATGATTATGGTGGCAGAACGAAGAAGGGTTAGCAGACCAGTCATCTAGGAACCGGCACGCCCGAGGGCGTCCCTCCTCCGTCCTACCGCTACGAAGGGAGACGAACGAGTTCGACACCAAAAAATTGCTTTTTTGATGTCCTAGATGAAAACGGTCTGCTAAAACCGACTGGCAATGTGGCCAGCAGGCAAAGGATAATCGGAGAGATTTTGGGTGTCAATGTAATATTGGCCAGAAAACAGTTAAATAATTATTGTTTTTCATTAGATTAGAATATTTAATTACTTTATTAAAAATTCATTATTAGCTCGTCTTTAGTTAATATGAACTACAACTTAATTATATATTTCATCCACTACTTTAAAATAAGGATAATTATGTTAGACCTAGACGAAATGAATGGAAATTTTTTTAATTTTGATCAAGTAGATACATTCAAAATAGAACATGATCCTATAATGAATTGCTACAACCTTGTTTTGATTCTATCTAAGGATTTACATGATCCTTCAGCCCCAAAATTCAATGTATGCTTTAGCTATATTTCAGATTTAAGTCTGAATGATAGTTTTAGAAATAATTCTCAACAATTCCCTTCTTTAATTATCGAAAAGCACAAAAATCAGTGGGATAATGTTAATTATGAAATCAGACAAGTGGAAGATGAAAACTTAAGTTTCAAATGCAAGAGTTTTACTGCTTTCTTAACTTAATTTTATTTAGTGTCATACATAAAGCTTTTTTATCGGCTTCTTTAATTTGAGGGTGTTGAACAGACCACATGTAGCCACAGCTATGAGGTGCTTTGTTATTATTTTTCTTGAGTTCATAGGCAATATTTTTTAGAAGCTCTGTGTTTAGCGTACTAATTTTTAAACGTACTTCTGCTAAATCTTGGGGCTTCCAATTGGTTTCCGGACTCGATAACCAGTCTGCTCGATAGCGGTACTGAATTGCCTTAGCAACATTCATTTGAGTCACAATAAATGGCTTCATTGTTTCGCTATTTAAACCAAAAGATTCAGCTTCGGAAACAGATTGATCTAGCACTTTCTTTTCTTGAGTTAAATCTTCAATCGGCAAATGCTGCTCTGCTTTATAACCTGCTACATCCTTCATATAAGATAAACGCTCGTTAATTAAACGGGCAGTCTGATCATATTGATATGCTTGTGCTAATGAAGAAAAGCCCATGAAAACTGCCAACGTACAAACCGCTTTAACAGCTTGCTGAACACGCATAATTTTTGCCATGTAAATACCCTATCGAAATTATTGTTTTGTCATCATTCCAGATCAGTACTGTATTTTAACAACATGCGAAAGTAAAATTTCAAGATAGGCTAAGTTCTTGGCTCCATGCCGAATCAGGCTGCTGATAGATGTGTTGGCACACTTGTTTTACAGATGAAATAAAATGCTGGTTTTGTCCATCCCATTTCTCAACCATGCAATAGGTGATATGAATACCTTTAGGTTGAAACTCTCTTGCCAATGACTGCGCTAAAGCACGAATGCCCGCGAACATGCTTTGACTCAATACATCATAATGAGTCGAGTTGCTAAATGGCGCTCCAAGAAAAATAACCGTGCCCCGCTGCTGCTTTAGCATGGGCTTAATCACAGCTTGCGCTACACTCACAGCACTTAAACCTGTGGTCTGCCAACGGTGTTCAATCTCTTCTAAAGATAAAGCCTCAATATTTGGCGAAGATGAAAAGTTTGGATGAAACACACATAGCTCAATTTTGTGGCCGTGATGAGAAATATAACGCACCAAGCCTTTTAAATGATCTGCATTCATCAAGTTCAAATGGAGTGCTGTCACACCATCATTTATAGAATGGACTTGCATATTCTGTGCAGCTGAATCATGCACAACTTGATAAAGGTGTAATGGAAATTGTGCGTTTTTATCTAGAATTACAAAGTCACGCTCAATCAGTTGTAAATCATGACCAGCAACGACAACACAACCCTGCTTTTTTTGAAATCTTAGAAATATTTTTTTTAGCATTTTAGTCTCTCAAAATTTTTCTTGATAAGGGCGTAAATCCAACTCATGTGTCCAAAGCTCAGGCATTTGTTGGTAAAGCATCCAATAGTTTTCCGCAATTGCATCAATATTGAGTCCACCCGTTCCACGCGTAAGACGGGCTAAACGCCCTAGGCCAAATAATGCTTTATTCACTCTATCGCCATCGACCATTCCATCAATAATCACATGAGCAATATGTATGCCTTGTGATTTATAGATTTGAGCTAGATTTAGTGCATAAGCTCGCAAGGCAGATTTACCCATCGTAAAAGCTGCAAAAAAAGGTTTTCCGCGCAAAGAAGCACTCGCCCCAGTAAAAATAAGCGTACCGTAGTTTTGATCTTTAAAGATTTTTAGACAGCTTTGAGAAACTAAATACGCCGATAGAAAAGTGGATTGCCACATTTTAGTAAAAAATGATAGCGGGCTGCGTAAAAAAATTGAGGGAATATTCCCTCCCACATTATGAATTACAGCGGTAATACGCTCATTTTGGCTGGTGATTGTGTCAAACAAGGCCTGGACTTGCTTTACATCTTCTGCATCCAGACGAAATGCAACAGCATCGCCGCCTTTTGAATGAATTTCGGCAGCCACTGCTTCAATTTTTTGGAAAGTACGCCCAGCGACATAAACTTTTAAGCCTTCTTTTGCAAAACGATGGCACACGGCTGCACCAATGCCCTGCGATGCTCCAACGCCAATAACAACTACACAATCTAATCTTTTATCTGGTGTTGCTAATGTCATGGTCGTTTCACCCTGTTTGTTTTTTATACCATAATGCAATAGACGGACGATCCAAAATTTCTTTACTAAATTTTTTGCTTGTGCGAATCACTTCACCAAGTTGAGCCACAACAGCAATATCTGCAATTGTCTGCGAGTCTCCAACCAACCATTCACTTTGCGATAAAACCTGCTCAATACGGTCTAGGTGTTTTCTAAACTCTTCTTCAACATGTTCAGCTTTCATTCGGCCAAGGCCCTGAAAAAAAAGCTGTGTTTTCAATTCGGCCAAAATAAAACCTTTTACCATTGGTTTTTCATACGCTGGGCGGCCAACACTGCTAATACGAATTGCTTCAACTAGGGCTTCTGGGTCATTTACGCGTAAATAGACTTCAAAGAAATAAAGAGATTCATCTGCCCAGTCTTCCCATAATTCGACAAGAGCTTTTTGATTTGGATCGTCAGGATAAAGCCGTGGTGTATCTGGATAAGTTTCTTCTAGGTAGCGAGCAATTCGGGTACTGTCTTGTATTCGCTGTCCATTATGGTCAATTACAGGTACTTTACCCACTTTACTGAGCAAAGGAACTTTAGCTCCCAAAATGCCGTTATAGTTAACTGTTTCAAATGAGATTCCTTTAAATTTCAAAATTCTTGAAACTTTCTGACAAAATGGGGAAATTTCCCATTGATGCAAAATAATATTCGACATTGATTTACCTTTATTTTAATTGCCTGCTTTGCTTACTAGTTCTTTTTCAGAACTAATCAATAAATATACAGAATGTATTTTTAAGTCAAACCATTTTTAATGACGAATAAGTTTTAAAATGCCAAAATCATTTGATTTATATCGTTTTATGCTCTGCCAGTTTTAATGAATATAATTAAAATTATGCGGAACCATGTCATTAAAATAGAACCGCGTGTAGGCTCGAAAAAATTAATAAGTCACTGTAACAACAACGCTATCAGAATAATTTCCTGGCGTACTTGCAATGGAAGTACCTTGAGGAATTTTTCCATAAACTGGCGTAGTTTGAGCACTACCTGTTCCTGTGCCAGACACTCCACCTGCTCCCCCAATATTAGTCACTCCACCCGTAGCATCCCACACCGTACTATAGTTAGAGTCTTTATATAACTGGTAGGGAATAAATTCATTATTGCCATTAGTCATACGTCTAAATCCACCCGCTATACGGTTGTTTCCATCCCCTAAATAAATGCTATATGGCGTTCCATAATTACAAGTCGAATTTACAGCTCCTTGTGCTGTGTAATCATGTTTAGTCGTACTAATATCATTTATATTACCGAAATCTACAGTTGAGGTTGAGTTTAATTGGCACAAACTTGGTACCACAAAGTTCGCTGTTAGCAACGTATCGCCTGAATCCCACCCCCCAATTAAATCACCGCATGATAAACCCAAAAGATCCATATCCCAATACAACCGAACCGAAGCCGTATAGGTTCCTTTAGGATATGCAATGAGTGACCCCGTTCGGGCTGGTACTTTCACATTTACCGAGTAACTCACAATATTATTTGATGCGATTGTTGCTACTGGTCCATACCACACATTGGAGGTTTGATTCGTGGTAGAAGAGCCAGCTCCACCTACAGTTGCAGTGACTGTATAAGGTAAAGTCACACTATTATTCGCAGTGGTTGCTCCCGTAAATACGGTTTTCATACACATGAAATTAGAAATCTGGGGAAGTCCTAAATTCGTGCAAGTAATTGTGCCTGAAAGGTTTACAGTTGCATCACTATTAATATTTGCTGCCGTGTAGGTAAAAGTACTATTAGTAGTTCCGCTTACTGTACAAGCAGCATGTGCTGGACTAAAAAAAGCATAAACGAGATAAAATAAGCAAATGCCTATAAAGTATTTTAAAGACAATGAAAATTTCTTATAGCTCTCTATTTGAGCCTTATTCATAATATTTAATGACATATATAAGGTCCCAATTTCTTAGTTGAGTACTGATTACTGTTATATGTGAAGTCAACTTGGCATGAGCCATGATCCAAAAGATCGACTTCAAGTTTGTTTTGTTTTAACAGGTTTGGAATAAATACTTCACCATCGTAGCCAACTACACCATCTTGTTGCCCATTAATTCGAACCGTATAACCTGGTAATAATGCTGAGTTGTTCGAATCAACAAGTTTAACTAACCCTGAAATGACCTGATGAGCGCCAAAATCAATAAGACCACCTTGGCGATAACCTACAACTGTTTTCTGATCTGTAGATTTAACGCTCCAATTTAAAGGAAGATACGACGGATCTAAATAAATATGATTCTCTTTATATGGCATTAGACTAGGAATCAGAAATCTTCCAGAATTATCGGTTACGCCTAAATTTACCCCGCCATTTATAATCTGACTTTGCGGTCCGGCATTGGTCACAACTGCATAGCCGTCACCAATTTCATTGGCTGCAAAAATCCGTCCTGCTGCCGCAACCAACGATCCTGTCGCTGAAACTGCAACCTGATCGTTATCTCCAATTCGGTTATATCGACCTGTCAGGTAGGCTGCCCGAGCACGGTAAGAGGCATAGACCGATGCATTGTTTTGATTGGCATCCTGATCGCGCTCAACATAGCCGCCCCATCCAAATGAGCCGATTTGGGGTTCTGATAAGCCAAATATTTCTTGACGGTAACTCAACCTGCCGCTATCACTAGATACACTCGTAATCGCATTAACTCGGGTAGACGGTGTATAACGCAGTGCAAAGTAAATGCCATAGTCTTTGTGATTTTCATAATCTTTATACGCTGAGCTATAAAATCCCCAGTTCTTGTTCAGGCTTCCGCTTAAATTGGCAGACACTAACTTATAAGAATTGTCGCTAAATTTGATCTGGTTATAACCCAGATAAGCGCTATATCCTTCGTAAAAGTTATAGCTCATCCCTGCCCTAAAAATCTCATCTGCCAGCGCACTGTAGCTCAAATAATTTTTGGGTTCAGCATCGGCCTGATTATCTTTTAAATATCGAATTTGAGACACGCGGGCAAGGTCAAAGTAGTTATCAAATACTTTACGGTAACTGGTATTAAATGAAATATTCTTACTGATACGCCCTTCTAAACCAACCAAGGCAGAATAACCGTTTTCATCTTTATATTGGCTTGCTGCAATATCAGCATTAATTACCCCGAAACCAAACAGGTTCTTGGCAAAACCAGTACCCAGATTTGACAGACCATCTGTAGAAGCCTCTGCACCACCGCTTAAGGTCAGTGAGTTACTGTAGCCATATCGAATCGCGCCCGAAGCAAAGGTGGCATCATCATAATCGTTCGAATACAGCCCATAGTTATAACGTGGAACCCCAACATCTACTGAGAATTCATTAATGCCTTTTGCTAAAATTTTAGATGAAAAATAGTAAGCCTGTTTGGTAATGCTCTGCTGACCTGTTGCATCAGTGGTTACAAGCGTGACTTCATTACCCGAAATAAACGGGAGCTGCTTAATGTCAAACGGGCCTGAAGGCACTAGTCCCGAATAGATCTTTTGTTGGTTAACGTATAAATCCAGAGTCGAAGGCAGTGCAGCCGAGCCGGAAAATTGTGGTAATGCCGAAGTGACAATATCGCCACGTTGGGTATAAGCACTCGACCACTGAAAACCCGCCAAACGTACACTACTTCCCCAGTCAGAACTATTGGAAATAAAGTCTCCTAGGGTATATATCCTGATCTTTTCAGGGTCTACATACTGCCACTTACTCTCTAAGCGCACCCACTTTTCATGGCTATAACTAGTTTCATTACTGCCGTTGTATAAAACGCCTGATGAAAAGTTACCAATTGCACTGTTAAAAATCCCTTCTGCCGAACCAGAGAAAACATTCTCGTCATTAGTCAGGGTGTGATAGAGGCTATAGTTCAAAATGGCAGCGTTTAAGGGTTTCATTTTTAGTAAATGAGGACTGGTAATCTGCTGGCCATTTAAATCAACTGCATAGCCTGCCAACATGCTGGACGGAACTTGTAAGTTTAGAGATTGTTCATTCTCTAAATATTTAAACTGAATTCCTTTTAGCTCATTAATACACACCCATTGGCTATCTGGAGTATGCTCATCCATTTTAACTCTTAAATTTTTTAAGGCACCAGAGCGAATATATAGCTTTCCATCCTTAGATTGCTTCACGGCAACCAAGTCTTCAGCGGCATTTGAATTAATAGAAATAATTAAAAAAAGCTGAGTAAAATTAAGATATTGTTCCTCTCCATTGGTATTCACCTGTACATATTTATTATTGCTATCTATAGATTTAGGAACACTGGGAATTGGAGTGTTCGTATTATCTTGGAGTTGCTCAGCAAAAGAATACACAGGAAGATATGCAACACATAAGACACCTATAATGTATTTCATAGAAGCCTCTTAAAGTGTGGTTTTCTTACCATTAACTGTCAGAGAAACGCTGTATTTATGATTTGGCTGATATGTAAAATTATTAATAGAGTAGCTTCGTGCCTGCTCCGCAAGAATATAACCATTCACGGTATTTACTTTAATCGGATAGCTTTTATTCGCTGTGGTATCCACAAGCGCTAAGTCATTTAAAAGTGCATGCCTGTTTCCAATATTGCTAATATTTAAGGAAGGTACCTCCTGATTAGCATCAATTTTCCAATTCAATTGAGTAATCGCGTCTTTATTTACCACAAATACAGGCAATGACGAGCGTAAAAGTACGTTAACCCCTTGAGCTGCTTTACGGCTATCAATCGGTTTTGGTAGTTCATCAATAATAATGCGATACGTTTTTTCACCAGAAACGGGTGCTGGATTAATTCTAACTACACGCAAATTATAAGAATCATTAGACTGTAATTTTAAAAATGGCGGGCTAATTGCGATTTCATCTGTAGGTGTTAACTGATCCTGTCCATTTTTCTGAGTCCATTCAAATACACGAATCTGCAAATCACTACTTTCATTCGATTGATTAAATAAACTAATTGAAGCAGCACTCTGATTACTTAATATTTCTACATTCACAGGCGAAAGACGAATTGTAGCGGCGTTAATATTGTTAGATGATAAAGATAAGAATAATCCCATAATAATAAAGATATTTTTTTTCATGATTTACTCAAATATAACTTTTTTAATGTGTTAGCCCTTTCAAAAGGGCTAACAATATTTCTAATTTATAAAAATTAATAAGTTACTGTTATTGTTACTGTATCAAGATAACTACCCGCACTCGGCAGCGTTGAGCCAGCAGGAATACGGCCATATACATTCACTGTTTGCACTGCACCACTACCAGTTCCACTATAGGCAGTCGTTGCAATGCCGATTGCTGTGGCATGCCCCGAATCTGAGTAAAGGTTATAAGGAATATATTCGTTGCTTGTTGCACCACCAATCATACGACGTTGAGTCGTCTGAGCATTTTGCCCAGCATCGAAAGCCAAGGTCCACGGCACAGTGTTGTTACAAAGGACTTTGATTGAGGTGCCACCTGTTGTTGTGGTGTCTGCATCGACGTTGCTAGCAAGAGAACTTAAAGTCCCAAAGTCTAAAACCGCATTCGCTGTTGTACCTGTAGCGGAAGTATTCAATACACAACTATTCGTTACTGTTGCCTTAACAGTTAATGTACCCGTTGCTGTAGCTGCATTTGCTGAATTGAGAGAAAATAATGCTATAGCAATTACTGATAAATGAAAAAAAGTCTTTTTCATAGTCAAAACCTTTTAAATTAAATTGTTAAAACTAATAGATATAAAAAATTTAGCACTTATTCTTACAATCATTTTTTATTTGACTGCTCCTTTTAAAGTTTATTTTTTTACCCTATTTTTAAACATCATACATAAAAACAATTAAAATGCATGAACTTATTATTATTTTAATTTCTAATTAACAAAATATAATTACTCAAACCAACTCCACAGATACAAAAATTAACACATCAAAAACTCAACCTATTGATTTAAATAATTTAAATAAAACCTTCACAAAGTTTATTAAGTAAAATTTAAATAAATATGTCAAAAATTCAGCTAATTTTATGAAACTAAATGCTAAATACAGATTTACTTACTTTATTTTTATATTATTGCTCTCTTAAATTTTGATTGTATAAGATTACTTAAAGATAAATTTCAAACAAACTATCAAATATTATAATTTAAATAAAAGTAAAATGATGCGCAGTGGAGCTAAAGACGAATCACTATAAGGAAAGTTTTATTTTTTAAGCGTTAAATCGCTATAGAGACATATAAAAATAAAGGCCTCTTACGAGACCTTTATTTTTTATATTTAAGTCTAATTAAACACTCAACATACTATTTAAAGTTTCAGAGACATTTTTCGATTTCACTTTAGGCTGCAATGCTTGCAAAGCCTGTTGCACTTGAGTCCGCTGAGGTTCTGCCAAAGTGTACCAACGCGACAATACTTGTAACAGTCGTGAACCTAAAATTGGATTCTTCTCGTCAAGATATTGTGCAAGGTTAATAAAGTGAGCTACACCAAAGCCCCACGTGTTTTCAGGATTATTTGATAATCCTCCACTCACCGCACGAATACGGTTTGGAGTTGTTAAATCATAATCAGGATGTTGAGTAAGGTATTCAATTGTTTCAGTTGTCGCATTCGGGTTTGCAGCCTGAATCATAAACCACTGATCTAAAGATAAAGCTTCATCTTTAAAACGGTCATAGAAATCAGCAAGTACATCTTGAGCTTGAGGCGCATTTTGCCAAACCAGTACACGTAGCGCACCTAATCGTTCAGACATATTACCTGTGTTCTGATATTGCACATGTGCGAGTTCAAATGCGGTTTGATCACCCTGACGAGCCATCATCATGAGCATAATGTTCTTTAACGCACGTACACCCATTGCCAAAGAAAACTCTTTTTGCAAATCTGGGTCAAGTGTAAGGTAAGTATCTTTCCAGAATGAACCCAACTCTTGTGCTAAACGATTGAGCAATGCTTCACGTTTTACATGAATATCAGCTGGTGCATAGTTCTGATCTATACGACTACCCAAATAACCTTCGCTTGGTACATCAAACAAGCGTGATGCCAATAGCGGGTCGCGACCGACTAACTCAGGCAGAGTGCTTTGAATTGCTTGAATGTATGCATCCGCAGAATGGTCTGCTAGCAAAATACGTTCAAGCAAGGTTTGCGTTGCTTGCCATTGGTTAAAGCCATTTGTTTCATGCTGAATTAAGAAAGCTAACTCTTCATCTGTATAATCAAACACAAGATTGACTGGTGCAGAGAAATTACGGAGTAGTGACACAACTGGTTGTTCAGTCACGCCTGTAAATTCGATAGTTGCTTCATTTTGGTCAAACAAATACACGCCATCTTTAACACCGTTTACAAATAAGCTCTCACTGTGCAATGCATATTGCTCACCAGTTTTAGCATTAAATAGCGCTAAAGCCACAGGAATTGGAACAGCTTTTAAATTTGGATATTTAGGATGTGCTTTTAAACTTTGTTTAAAGCTTAAGCGATAGGTTTGTGCTGATGCATCGTATTCACCTTTTGCTTCGAGCTTTGGTGTTCCTGGTTGGTTATACCAAGTTAAGAATGCAGATAAATCGACACCTGAACCAGCAGTTAATGCAGCAACCCAATCTTCTACAGTCACGGCTTGTCCATCATGACGGCGGAAGTATTCATCGGTCCCTTGACGGTATTTTTCTTTACCTAACAAGGTCGACATCATGCGGTTAATTTCCGCACCTTTTTCATAAACTGTTGCAGTATAGAAGTTATTAATTTCGACAAAGTGATCTGGACGCGGCGGGTGTGATAATGGACCTGCATCTTCAGGGAACTGGTGTGATTTCAGCACAGCTACATCGTCAATACGTTGTACCGCAGCAGATTGTAAATCTTCAGAGAATGACTGATCGCGGAATACGGTTAAGCCTTCTTTTAAGCAGAGCTGGAACCAATCACGACAAGTAATACGGTTTCCTGTCCAGTTATGGAAATATTCGTGAGCAATCACAGACTGTACACGCATAATCGCAGCATCAGTGGTGTACTCTTCATCAGCAAGCACGCATGCCGTATTAAAGATATTTAAACCTTTATTTTCCATTGCGCCCATGTTGAACTGACTGACTGCAACAATCATGTAGTTGTCGAGGTCATAAGGACGACCATAATGTTCTTCATCCCAACGCATTGAATGCTTTAATGCTTCCATCGCGATATGACATTTTGGAATATCTTTCTCAATTGCATAGATTTCTAAAGCAACATCACGTCCTTCAGAGGTCGTATAGCGATCTTTAAGAACTGCTAAATCACCAATGACACAAGCAAATAAATAGCTTGGCTTTTTGGTCGGATCTTGCCAAATCGCGAAGTGGCGGTTTTCACCAGCTTCACCCGTTTCTAGCAAATTACCATTGGCAAGTAGCACTGGATATTTTTTGTCTGCTTCTACGCGTGTAGTAAATACAGAGAGTACATCTGGGCGGTCTGGATAGAACGTGATTTTGCGGAAACCTTCAGGTTCGTTCTGCGTTACAAACAAGTCATCTGCTTTATATAAGCCTTCTAATTGAGTATTCGTTTCAGGATGAATAATGACTTGCGTTTGTAAAATGACTTCATCTGGTGCATCAGTGATCACCAGTTGTTCACTATCGAGTGAATATTGTGCAGGAGTGAGAATTTGTCCATTTAACTGAACAGATTGTAATTCTAGGTCACGGCCTAATAGCACCAAATCTCCAGCAGTTTGACGCTTCATCACTAATGTCGAATCAACAATTGTTTTGTCATCATATACTTGGATATCAAGATTAATTGATTCAACCAAGAACGCAGGTTTTTGATAATCTTTTAAATAAACTGTCTGATCTGCCTGAACTGGAGGCTGCGCCGCAATATTCATCTTTATTCCTTATATACTCGTCTAAACAGTAGTATGAGTCGTCATGAAATATCATACGCCAAGTCATACACACTGTATTTGATTACCTTTATGAAATTAATGGGACTTCATTTATACATTTCAAATTAGAATCTTGTTTTATTAGCACAGATTAGACCAAATTTACGATAATCGTTGTTTATATAAGCAATCTATACAATAAAAATAAAACACCTTTAGCTTTTAACATTTTTTAGAGTCAGCTTACATTTTGGGCATGGTTCTTGCCTAATAAAATATACCAATATGGGTATCTAAATTAGAACAAGAGGTGTCAGCATGGAATTCAAAGCACATTTTCATCGACTAGAGAATATTAAAGCTATTCATGATCTATCAGCAGCAGGACTCGATCACCATGTGATTGCCGTGTTCTTATCTGCGGAAGGTATTTCTATTACAACTCAGGAGGTTACTTCTATTGTTAATACTTACGATGCGTTAGGGAAACTGAAATTACCAAGTAAAAAAGTACAGGCGCTTATTAAAGCCAAAAAACTTGGCCAAAATGATGAGAGCTTGCCGTGCCCTGTTTAATTCAACTTTTTAGCCCACTATGAAAACCTAAAATCGAAACATAGATTTTAGGTTTTTCTATTTTAGCAACAAACGAAAGTGGCAATCTCAGCCATCTATAGCTCGGCTGTGTATAATAGCCCCATCATTTTTATTTTATGTTCGGAGCAAAATGGCCTTACAAATTCTACAGAAACAGCTAGATGAAAGTAGCCATTGTCCTCTCTGCCAAGCCTCAATGTACTGGGTAGATGCCGAGCAATTTGAACAAGACATTCAATTCCATGAATGCAGTCATTGTCAGCACCGTCTATTTAAAGATCAAAGAATGACTTGCCACTGTGATACATGCACAAAACAACGGAAAAAGCTTCTACAACAAACACGCCTACAAGAACAACGACAATTTAAGTCAAAAGAACAACCACAACGCAGTCTGGAACAGCTCAGCTTTTTACATAAACTGTTCTTGCTAAGTCTCCTAGACGACTATGCGCGTGAAGAAATCGCTCATGATGAATATATTCATTGGGACAAAATTAAATACCATCACATCACGCCTAACTGGATGTTTCAGAGCTATTTAATTAAACAGTTGCATAAAGATGGCATTTTGAATGCAAATGACCAAACTGATGACCCACAATGTTTTCACTTAAATATTCGTTTAGATGGCTACAGCGATCCAAGTTTATTTAGTGTGGCTCAGCAACTACGTAATTGGTTTTATGAAAACTTAAGCTTTGGTATTCCTTTTCGTAGTGCAGATGAAGTGAAAGACGTACTTTTTCAGGTGCTCTATCAAGAAATTATCCAGTTCATGCAGTTCTACTGCCGAACTTGGGGTATCCAAATTGCCGGAAATTCAAATTTTCAAAGCTTTTGCTATCGTTTAATGGATTCACTCGCAATTGGGCAGATTTATTATCTGGTACAAACTGCACTCGAATATCTGTATAAACAAAAAGTTTTACAGCCTCGCAATGATAAATTTATTAACACTAATCTATTAAAGAAAACATTAGAACAATATCGAGAAAGAGCCGTGACCGAAAAGTGGGAAACCTCTATGCTCCCCCGTCCTCACAATATTCCTTACAGTAAAATGAGTTATGTTTTGCTTAATCGTTTCTTAGGGTACGACGAACAGATATTTGTGCAACCTGTATGGAAAGCATGGCGAAAAATTGAACCACGTTTAAACTTTTATTCTGTCAAACGTTGTATGTATTGTGGTTCAAATGATTTAACCGTTGACTATGATGCAGCAGATTATGTTTCTTTGATTTGCCAAAAATGTAAGCATCAAGACCACTATTTTACCCACTAAATCTATAATCACTTTGGCTTACTAGGGATAATAATATGACATCGACATCTAGTTTGATTGAACAGGTCATTGAAGCTTGGCAGAACATGCAAGCAAAAACGCCTCTTGTACAATGTATTACTAATAGCGTTGCTGCAAACTATACGGCCAATGTATTACTCGCGTCTGGTGCTTCGCCTGCGATGATTGATAATCCTTATGAAGCAGAAAGCTTTACCAAAATCGCATCGGCCTTGAGCATTAATTTAGGTACACCCACCACTGAGCAAATGCAAGCCATGCAGATCTCAGCTAAAACAGCTCAGCTAAATGATATTCCATGGGTACTTGATCCGGTTGGCTATGGGCCAATTTTACCTTGGCGTAGTCAAATGACAGACGAGCTTTTACAATTTAAGCCAAGCATTATTCGTGGTAATGCTTCAGAAATCAGTACACTTGCAGGTAATCAGGTTCAATCTAAAGGTGTAGATAGTACCCTTAGTAGTGATGATGTCTATAGACAGGCTTACGCGCTATTAGTACATACAGACTGTATCGCAATTTCAGGCGAGTCAGATTACATTCTGTCTAAAGAACTAGATGTCGTTATCCAAATTAACGGCGGCAGCCCCTTACAACCTAAAATTACAGCAACAGGATGTGCTTTGGGTGCATTAATCGCTGCATATAGTGCGGTAACGACTCCAACCATTGCAGCGCTTTCAGCTCATATACATTTTGCAATTGCGGGTAAACTTGCATCCAATCAGGCACAAACCATGGGAAGTTTTAGTACCATTTTTATGGACTATATCCATATGTTAGATGCTAACCTAATTGAGCAATATGCAAATATCAAACTATTTGGTTTAAAGGCATAACCACAAGAAGTTATGCCTTTGTGGGTAACAGACTACTTTAAAAGTAAGTAGATATCTGTAATAAGATCACATTCTTTCACATCATGCACAAAGTTATAATAGTGAAAGAAAACTGGATAATCTCCAGCTTCTTCAGGCTGCTCAGTTAACCAGTTTTTAAAAATGTAATACACGCTATCTTTAATCTGGTCATGGCTACCAAAATGTCTTACGGTCGCGTAACGTCCGGCAGGAATTTCCCCTGTTTGTACGCCATAAATATTTTCAGGTACAGTCGTTTCAATTGACCCTGCAATGTCAAACCTAAACGCGTCTGATGGCGTCTGTTCAGGGTCAGAAAAAGGAATGCCATACGTTCTTGATTTAGTCACGGGTGATAAACCCGTTTCTTTACGCCAAGCAATAAAACGTGCAGCAGTTTCAAAAACTTTATCTGGACTTCCCAGATGCGACAGATACGCAATCTTTTGGGCAGGACGCTCAACAATATTTACATTCATTTTTAGCTCACTTTTCGGAAGTGTAAAAACAAGCTTCTGGTGCCAAGATTCCCAGTCCGGTTTATCTCTAAAAGCCCGAGGAGTTTGATCAAATGAACGCTTAAATGCACGAGTAAATGCCTCTGGACTATCAAACCCTGCTTGTAATGCAATCTCAATAATTTTGAGATCAGGTTCAAAAGCCAATTGAAAAGAGGCCCGCTTTAAACGAGAAAGTTGAATAAACTTCATCACATTTAAACCAATATGAACGGCAAAAATACGATGAAAATGAAATTTGGATAAGGCTGCAATCTGGCTCAATCGATCAACATCTAAATCTTCATCTAAATGTCTTTGAATATAATCGCAAACCAGTTGCAGCTTTTGTGTATATACAGCCATACATTTATGTCTGTTCATTCGATAGCACTACTTTTACATAGTGCTGATCTCTATTCTTGATCGAAATTGCGCTTTTTAAAGTTATACAACTTGCTTAAAATAATCTTCTTTTGGCATATCAACAAGTTCAACACATAATTGAATTTCTTTATTAAACTCTTGTTGTAGATAATTTTTATTGCTGAGTGCCGCTAACAACTGATCACCCATCAACTGTTTTTGCTCTGCATTTCTTCCCGACAAAATATAAACTTTTACATGAATATAAGCCTGTTCTAGTCCCAAACCAATTAGGAAAACATCATCTTTACGCGCACGGCTTTTAATGTCTTCTGGACTAAATAACTCTGTTTCAATGAGCGTTGTATTAATTTCTTTAAGTAATTGTTTTGCGTTTAATCCAGTTAAGTTATCTGAATAATCAACTACAATGTGCGGCATAGCCACCTCAATTTATGTAATAAGTAATTAAGCTAATTAAACTTTACTCAATAAATAATAAAGCTAATCGAACCTGATCATATCCCATTCGAGGACTGGTTGCTTCAACGATTGGTCTTAGTTTGATCGAACCATCATCAGAAAAATGATCTGGATTTTGGCGCTTTTTCAGTTTCTTATAAATTTTTCGGATTTCTTCGACCACTTCTTCCCCAGGATGGGCAACCGAAATATCCAGTTTTTGTTCTTTATGCAGTCGCGCCAAATGGTTAATAATTGTCGCTGGGGTAAGGCCACGTTCATGTGCAATATCTTCAATCTCATAGCCTTCTTCAAACAACGCACGTGTTTCGTCTAGGGTTGCCGTAGCGTAATTTTGCTTACCACCTTTTGCGATTTTTTTCTCATTACGAGAAATCTCGGTTTCATTTAAAGTTCCGCCACAATGACGAATAAATGCTTTGTGCTGAGCAGTTAAATCTACATCTGCAAAGTTGCCTTCTGCTTCTTTAGACAACTCTTGGAAACGACGATCGGCTTTTACAGCCAAGCTATCTAGCTCTAGAGCTTGCTCGTTAATCCCTAATAACTTTAAACCCGTTAAAGATTTCAAACGCGACAATGCCACATAGCCCTGACCTTTTTCGAAGGTATTCGTGAGGTTAATTTCAGCAGCTTCTAAAGTCATCCCTTGGCTTTTATGAATGGTAATCGCCCATGCCAAACGGAGTGGAATTTGCTGGAAACTGGCAATCACTTTACCTGCATCATTTTCAACTGACCAAGTTTCAGGCGCGACCAGCAATGTCGTGCCATCGGTCAATTTCACCTTTGGTAGCAAACCATTTTCATCATCTTCTTCAAAACCAATGACTTCACCTAAACTCCCGTTGATATAGCCCATATCAAAGTTGTTTTTTACAAACATGACTTTTGCATGTTTCTTTAAGGTGAGCTCTTCTGGTGCACGAACCGAAGATTTTAAAGTTTCTACCAGTTTTTCATTACCATCTAAAACCGCATTGAATTGATGCCCTTCATTATCAATTTCATTTAAGTGCTGATAATTGATATTGTCGACATCCATATTGTGCGTATAGAGACGAGTAAAGGTCTCGCCAATATCTTGTGAGCGTGATTGACGTAACGCGTGTATATGGTCTGCTTGAATATTTTGCGCGCGAATGGCATTTAAAATCTGGTTAAGAATTTCATCGTCTTGGCGGTGTTGTTCTGTTAAATAACATACGCGGAATTTAGCTTCGACCCATGCATCAGACATAAAACAGAACTTGTCACGGTTGGCTTCACTATTACGTCCCACTGGTGGCAACTGGAAGAAATCTCCGGCAACAATGACTTGGATGCCACCAAATGCCTCGTCACTCTCTTTAAAATATTTTAAAACCTGATTCACCAGATTAAGCTGCTTTGCATGCAACATCGAGATTTCATCAATGACGAGAACTTGCGCATTTTCAAGGTGTTCCTTGAGATATTTACGCTCTTTCATACGTTTTAAGTCATCGTCAGTTAACTGATCTTTAATCCCGATGCCTGCCCATGTATGAATCGTCATACCGTTCATATGCGTTGCAGCAATACCTGTAGATGCCGTAATCGCCACAGGCACTTTACGTGCTTTTAAGTATTGGATGTACTGATTGAGTGTATAGGTTTTCCCTGCACCAGCCGAACCGGTTAAAAAGACATTTTCACCTGCTTTAAGCAGTTTAAGCGCAGTTTCCTGTTTCATAATCTCATAAGTACATCTTCAACAGCCCATAGCTTAACGACTTTCCCGAAAAAATTAAATGAATGCGCCAGAATTTCTGTAAAATCATTATAAATCAACAACTAATAATAAAATAATATTTGGTAGGTTTTTGGTAGGTAGGAAAATAATCTTTACATAACAATACTAAGGCCATGGTGAGGCTCACCTGTAATAACAAACAATGGATTTATGGAAGAAGGAATCACTCCATGGCTTTTAAAAATATTGCAGATCAAACAAACGGTTTTTATATTCCCTGTGTATCACTCTTTGGACCAGGATGTGCCAAAGAAATTGGTACAAAGGCACAAAACCTCGGCGCAAAAAAAGCATTAATTGTGACCGATGAAGGCTTATTTAAATTTGGTGTCGCAGATCTTATCGCAAACTATTTAACTGAAGCAGGTGTTGCTAGTCATATTTTCCCTGGTGCTGAACCCAACCCAACTGACGTCAATGTTCATAATGGCGTAAATGCATATAACGACAATGGCTGTGACTTTATTGTCTCGCTAGGTGGTGGTTCATCTCATGACTGTGCAAAAGGGATTGGCCTAGTCACTGCGGGTGGTGGTCATATTCGTGATTACGAAGGTATCGATAAAAGTAAAGTCCCAATGACGCCACTGATTGCAGTCAACACAACCGCTGGTACTGCATCTGAAATGACCCGTTTCTGTATTATTACCAATACAGACACTCATGTAAAAATGGCAATTGTCGACTGGCGTTGTACCCCACTCATTGCAATTGATGACCCGAAGCTCATGATTGCAAAACCTGCTGGTTTAACAGCAGCAACAGGTATGGATGCTTTAACCCATGCTGTTGAAGCCTATGTTTCTACGGCGGCAAACCCAATTACCGATGCTTGTGCAGAAAAAGCTATCACCATGATTAGTCAATGGTTACAACCAGCTGTAGCAAATGGTGAAAACATCGAAGCTCGTGATGCAATGAGCTATGCACAGTACTTGGCTGGTATGGCGTTTAACAATGCATCTTTAGGTTATGTACATGCGATGGCGCATCAATTGGGCGGTTTCTATAACCTACCTCACGGCGTATGTAACGCAATCTTGTTACCACACGTGTGCGAATTTAACTTAATTGCCTGCCCAGATCGCTACGCAAAAATCGCAGATTTAATGGGTGTAAAAACTCATGGACTGACGGTGATGGAAGCTGCATATGCTGCAATTGATGCCATTCGTAAACTGTCTTCATCCATTGGTATTCCATCTGGTTTAACAGAGCTAGGCGTAAAAACTGAAGACCTTGCGGTTATGGCCGATAATGCTCAAAAAGATGCATGTATGCTGACCAACCCTCGTAAAGCAAATCATGCACAAGTTGTGGAGATTTTCAAAGCAGCACTTTAATACTGATGTAATGGCACATCCCTCTAGTAAGTCAAACCCCTCCGACCGTTGACTTACTTTTTGGGGAATACTTAGCTCCAGCGGTATTCCCTTTTTTTAAACCTCTATTCCAATCGAACCTCTAAACCTGATTGACAATTCGCCCATTTCATTGAAGGATACTCAGCATGTCTTAATTACAATAGCTCGATAAAAATGAATACATCCTCAGCTACTCAAAATTATGTTCCAGATATTTTAGGTCATGGCTACGAACAGCTCACACTCAACTTTCCCGATGATTACGAAGGTAAAGTGGTAGCAACCTTAGTGCGTAAAAAGGCCGCTCAATCTACTCAAAAAGCTGTGCTTTATATTCATGGTTTTTTAGATTATTTCTTTCAAACTGAAATGGCTGAACAATTCAACGCGCATGGTTACGACTTCTATGCCTTGGATTTAAGAAAATATGGTCGTTCCAAGCTACCCCATCAAATCTTCTATAATGTGCTTGATTTAAGTGAATATGATGCCGAAATTACTCAATCATTAGATATCATTGCTAAAGAACAGCACACTCAAGTCTTACTTGCTGGCCATTCGACTGGTGGTTTAACAGCAACGCTGTACGCGGCTCATCACCCAAACCACCCTCTTATTAAAGCGCTATGGGCGAATAGTCCATTTTACGACTTTAATTTAAGCTTGGTCGAAAAGAAGTTTGGTATTCCAATGCTCAGCCGGGTAGGAAAATATCTACCTAAAGTTAAATTCCCAAGCCAACTGAACAAATGGTACACCGCGAGCCTTCACAAAGAACTTAAAGGCGAATGGGACTTTAATCTGGACTGGAAACCAACATCTGCCTCTACTGTTCAACTCAGCTTTGTACATGCGATTCATACGGCACAAAAAGAGATTCATCGCGGGGTTAAACTCGATATCCCTGCACTGATTATGCACTCCCACCAAACTAAAAATCCCAAAAAATGGGGAGTAGATGCGACTCAAAGTGATGTGATTTTAGATGTTAAAGACATTGAAAAACACGGTAAAAAAATTAAAGGAGATGTCTCTGTTGTCTCTATTCACAATGGCTTGCATGATTTAGTCCTTTCAGTCCAGCCAGTACGAAAACAAGTCTATCAACAATTGTTCCAGTGGCTGGATCAAAAAATCACTTAACTGAGCTTGGGTGAGTCAAGGTATTTCATCAGCAATTGATGCGCGGGATGTTCGCTAGGTACTAACTCCATAAGACGTTCTACCGCATCAATTGCTTCAGGGAAATGAGCTAAATGCTTTAGTAATAAATCTGTTTCTTGTGTTTTAAAAATCGCATCGCTTAAACGTGATTCGAGGCAATCACGCCATGCACATAAAAACGGGCTTTCAGTTTTTGCCAGAAATACGCCTGTGTAAAGCTGCAAAGCAGAAGCCGCATATCCCGCATCCAGCGCCTGTTCAGCTTGTAAAAAATCGGCTTCAACATGTACAAGCAAACGATATGGGCGTGAACCAAGCAAGCCTCCTAAAATATCTCGTAGTTGAGACATTTCAGCTTTAAGCGTACCCATGCTGACTTTACGTTCACCATAGAGCGCCTGATAAAGATGCTCTAAAGTTAAGCCATGCGGACATAACGCCAATATTGTCAAAATTTCAATTTGGCGTGGTGTTAATAACAAACTTTTGCCATTAAATTTAACTTGTGGCGTCGAAAATGCACGAATATGTAATTGCTGACGCTGCTGCTCTAGCAAGGCAGATTGAATAATGGATGCACAACGTTCAGCAGCCAATATCCCTAAACTATTATGATTCTTCCATGTGGTTGATAAATCAACGACACCTAAAGTTTGTTTTGAGTATGGATCGATAATTGGCGCGGCATAGCACACCCAATCATGAATCGATTCCATATAGTGTTCATTAGAAAAAACACAACTTGATTGCTGAGTTTTTAAAGATAAAGCCAATGCATTGGTGCCAACAAATTCTTCACGCCATTGCCCACCCTGCACAAAGTGAACACGCTCAGCTGCACTTTGCATTTGAGCACTTGTTGCCGTCCAAATGATCGTACTACCAATGTCACCAACAGCAATGACCATTGAAGATTGTTCAGCAATATGTCGTAAGTCGTCGGAACACTGGCTTAAAGCCATATCTAAAGCATTTTGTGAAGCAGATTTTTTCTCGACTAATGGAGCAGCAAAACGCTCTTTAGGAATCGCAGCAGAGGCTGACCGCTCCCATGAACTTGCAATACTTTGACCCAGTTTGGCAGCATTTTGAGGAGAGAGACTATTTTGCGTACGCAGTTGATCAATCAACGTCCGTTGCTGCAATAAATCCTTTTTTGTGAACATTTGTAAATTCCTTATATATCCACATTTCTATTCCAACCTTTCTCCAACCTTCTTCTTTATATCCTAATTATACAAAGTACGAAAGTACCTACTGACAGGGTTCTTGTTAGTCTTTAGTCCTAAAAAGCAAAGGAATATTTATATGCGCTATATCGATCCAAATCAACCAGGTTCAAAAGTTCAATTTAAATCACAATATGAAAATTTTATTGGCGGTGAATGGGTTGCACCTATAAAGGGTGCATATTTTGATAATGTATCTCCTGTTGATGGAAAAGCTTTCACCCGTATTCCACGCTCTAGTGCCGAAGATATTGAACTCGCTCTAGATGCAGCACATAAAGCGAAAGCAACATGGAATAAAGCCTCACCAACGGTACGCTCTAATATACTTTTAAAAATTGCTGATCGTTTAGAAGCAAATCTTGAAATGCTTGCTGTTGCAGAAACTTGGGATAACGGTAAAGCGGTTCGTGAAACTTTAGCAGCAGACCTTCCACTTGCGATTGACCATTTCCGTTATTTCGCAGGTTGTATTCGTGCTCAAGAAGGCGGCATCTCTGAAATTGATGAAGATACCATTGCCTACCATTTCCATGAGCCATTAGGTGTGGTTGGCCAAATCATTCCATGGAACTTCCCAATTTTAATGGCAGCATGGAAACTTGCTCCTGCTCTAGCGGCTGGTAACTGCGTCGTGATTAAACCAGCAGAACAAACACCAGTAGGTATTTTACTGGTTGCTGAACTGATCCAAGACATTTTACCGCCGGGTGTACTTAATATTGTCAATGGTTTCGGTTCAGAAGTCGGCCGTCCTTTAGCGACAAACCCACGTATTGCAAAAATCGCGTTCACAGGTTCCACTCAAACTGGACAAATGGTTATGCAATATGCGACTGAAAATATTATTCCAGTGACATTAGAACTTGGCGGTAAGTCACCAAACCTTTTCTTTGAAGATATCATGGATAAAGAAGATGACTTCTTAGAAAAAACGCTTGAAGGTTTTGCCATGTTTGCCTTAAACCAAGGTGAAGTATGTACTTGCCCTTCTCGTGCTTTAGTACAAGAAAGTATTGCTGATCAGTTCTTGGAGTTGGCTGTAGAGCGTGTAAAACGTATTAAAACTGGCCATCCGCTTGATACCGAAACCATGATTGGTGCTCAAGCATCTCTACAACAACAAGAGAAAATCTTACGTTGTATCAATACTGGTCGTGAAGAAGGTGCAGAACTCTTACTTGGTGGTAGCGGCCGTAAAGAAGTAGGCGATGGTTACTATGTCGATCCGACTATTTTTAAAGGTCACAATGGCATGCAAGTTTTCCAAGAAGAAATTTTTGGACCGGTACTTGCTGTGACAACGTTCAAAGACTTTGACGATGCAATTAAAATTGCCAATGACACCATGTATGGTTTAGGTGCAGGTGTATGGTCACGTTCAGCTCACATTTCTTATCGTGCTGGTCGCGCTATTGAAGCGGGTCGTGTCTGGACAAATTGCTATAACATCTACCCTGCCCATGCTGCATTTGGTGGCTACAAAAAATCAGGTATTGGCCGTGAAAACCACAAGATGATGTTAGATCATTATCAACAAACTAAAAACTTGTTGGTGAGTTATTCAACTAAACCAATGGGCTTCTTCTAAGTTCTGCACCAAGTTGATACCAGACTATCAACACTAGAAAGAAGTAAGATCATTAATTATGTAAGAAGCCGGTAATTTAGATTGCTGGCTTCTTTATTTAGTACTGTTAGTTCTCAAGTTTTTATCATTTGGAATAAAAAAGCGTCATCTATTATCTAAAGCTCTTCATTTAGGCATTGCTTTTGCATTGATTCATACAAACCCACTCGCAGGAGTATTGTATGAATCAACCAGAAACAGCTTCCGTTATTACTTCAAGCTCAGAAGTTTCATCAGCAGAATATTTTGCTCAGCGTCAACTTAAACAAGGTACTGTGGGTTGGTTACTCCTGATTGGTTTAGGTGTAGCTTATGTGATATCTGGTGATTTTGCCGGTTGGAACTTCGGTATTGCCCAAGGTGGTTGGGGCGGTATGTTTATTGCCACTGCGCTTGCTGCACTTATGTACCTGTGCCTGTGTCTTTCTATGTCAGAAATGTCCACCATGATGCCTACGGCGGGTGGTGGTTATAGCTTTGCACGTGCTGCCTTTGGTCCTTTTGGTGGCTATTTAACAGGTACAGCTATTTTAATTGAATACGCGATTGCCCCTGCTGCTATTGCCGTATTTATTGGTGGTTATTGCGAATCTTTATTTGGAATTAATGGCTGGATGATTTACCTCGCCTGCTATGCCATTTTTATGGGCATACATTTGAAAGGTGCTGGTGAAGCCTTAAAAATCATGTTTGCAATTACGCTTGTCGCAGCGGTTGCTCTTGTTGTATTTATTGCAGCAATGATCCCGCATTTTAATGCACAAAACCTGTTAGATATTCCGGTTGGCACAGGTGTGGGCGCAAGTCGTTTTCTACCTCATGGTTACTTAGGTATCTGGGCAGCAGTTCCTTTTGCAATCTGGTTTTTCCTTGCAGTTGAAGGTGTTCCTTTAGCAGCCGAAGAAGCGAAAGATCCAGCCAAATCACTCCCACGCGGTTTAATAGGTGCCATGCTAATTTTAACGGCATTTGCTATGCTCATTTTATTCTTGGGTGCAGGCGCAGCGGGCGCAAGTACTTTACAAAACTCTGGTGCTCCCCTCGTAGATGCTCTGGTTAAAGTTTATGGTACCAACACTTGGCTTGCGACCTTTGTAAACTTTGTCGGTTTAGCTGGTTTAATCGCGAGTTTCTTTTCAATTATCTATGCTTATTCCCGTCAAATTTTTGCACTCTCTCGTGCTGGCTATTTACCAACCTCACTCTCTTTAACTAACAAAAATAAAGCCCCTTATCTCGCGATTATTATTCCGGGCATTATCGGGTTCTTGCTTTCACTTACCAAAGAAGGCGATTCACTGATTTTAATCGCGGTTTTTGGTGCAACCATTTCTTATGTGTTGATTCTTTTATCTCACATCAAATTACGCCTATCTAAACCCGATATGCCCCGTCCCTATAAAACACCAGGTGGCATTGTGACCTCAAGCATTGCATTAGTTTTAGCAGTGGCTGCGGTAGTTGCAGGTTTTGTGGTAAACCCTAAAGTCTGGTTTATTGCTGCCGCTATTTATGTCTTATTTATTGCTTACTTTTTATTCTATAGCCGTTATCATTTAGTTAAAGGTACACCAGAAGAAGAGTTTGCAAATATTAAAGCCGCAGAACAAGAACTATAAAAAAGGATGCAACTATGAGTTATCGCAATATTGTTGCCAATCAGCAGTATCACTTTGCTGACCTAAAAACTTTAATGGCAAAAGCAACGCCATTACGTTCAGGTGATGAACTCGCAGGTGTAGCTGCCAGAGATGCAACCGAACATGTTGCGGCACAAATGACACTGGCCGATGTACCGCTTAAAACCTTTTTAAATGAAGTTGTGGTCGATTACGAAACAGATGAAATTACGCGACTGATTATTGATGAACATGATCTGGCGGCCTTTGCCCCTATTTCACACTTTACAGTAGGCGATTTTCGGAATTGGTTACTTGGAGAAGAAGCAACTGCACAAAGCTTAAAAGCATTAGCATCAGGTTTAACTCCAGAAATGGTGGCTGCTGTTAGCAAAATTATGCGCAATCAAGATTTGATTTATGTCGCCAGCAAGTGTGAAGTCGTTACCCAGTTTCGCAACACCATCGGCCTAAAAGGCCATCTTTCTACCCGTCTGCAACCCAATCACCCTACCGACGATGTACTTGGTATTTCCGCCAGTATTTTAGATGGTCTGATGTATGGCAATGGTGATGCCGTGATTGGCATTAACCCTGCGACAGATAATTTACATAATTTGTCAGAGCTACTGAAATTGCTTGATCATGTAATTCAGGAATATCAAATTCCGACGCAATCTTGTGTACTCACACATATCAGCTCAGGTATTCAACTCGCTGAAAAAAATGTGCCGATTGATTTGATGTTTCAATCGATTGCTGGCACACAGCTGGCTAATGAAGGTTTTGGAATATCGCTCGATTTATTACAAGAAGGATATGAAGCCACATTAGCCCTTAAACGCGGAACCATTGGGCAAAATCTTATGTACTTTGAAACTGGTCAAGGCAGTGCCTTATCAAGTAATGCACATCACGGCGTTGATCAGCAAACACTGGAAACTCGTGCCTATGCAGTGGCTCGTAAATACAATCCACTATTAGTAAATACAGTCGTCGGTTTTATTGGCCCAGAGTACCTTTTTAACGGTAAACAAATTATACGTGCAGGTCTAGAAGATCACTTCTGCGGCAAGTTACTTGGTGTACCGATGGGTTGCGACATTTGTTACACCAACCATGCCGATGCTGACCAAAATGATATGGATGTTCTTCTTACTCTATTTGGAGCCGCGGGCATTAACTTCATTATGGGAATTCCGGGTTCAGACGATGTCATGCTCAACTATCAAACGACCTCGTTTCATGATGCCCTCTATTTAAGACAACTCCTCGGTTTAAAACCCGCTCCTGAGTTTTCCGCTTGGCTTGAACAGCAAGGTATTTTTAAACAGCAAAACTCTCAAATCTGTTGGGCAGACCACATGCCTGACCAATTCTCTCGTCTGCTCATGAACTAGGGAGAACGCCATGAAACTAAACCGTGATATTCAATATCCATCTTCTACTCATCAAGATCAGTGGGAAAAACTTAAACAGTTTACTGATGCCCGCATTGCTCTAGGCCGTGCAGGTTGTAGCATCCCAACACAAGCCTTACTTGAATTTCAGTTGTCGCATGCGCAAGCAAAAGATGCGGTTTATCAAGATATGGACGTTTTCCATTTATCTGAACAATTACAGCAACAGCAGCTTCCAAGCATTCATGTACAAAGTAATGCATCCAATAAAGAAATTTATCTCAAACGCCCAGATTTAGGACGTCAGCTTTCAGATCAATCAAAAGATGTCTTAATTAAGGAATATGCAGAAAATCCACAACAGTACGATGTTTGTATTGTGGTAGGTGACGGACTCTCTGCAAGAGCAATTGAAGCGAACGCTGTGGCATTTATTGCAGCGCTGAGTGAACAAATTCAGCAAGAAAACTGGAGTCTTGCACCAATTGCACTTGCGACAGGTAGTCGGGTTGCTTTAGGTGATGAAGTTGCTGAAATCTTTAAGGCACCCATGCTAGTGATGCTTATTGGAGAACGTCCGGGATTAAGCTCTCCGGACAGTATGGGTATTTACTACACGTTGAATGCATATACAGGCTGCCTCGATGCGAAACGCAACTGTATTTCCAATGTTCGCCCAGCAGGCTTAAGTATTCCAGTTGCAGTACAACGTTTAATCGCATTAATGAAAAAATCAAAACAACTCGGCTTTTCAGGAGTTAATTTAAAAGATGAACATCAACTTTCGAACATAGGCCTTGAGGAAACTCAAAAGCTATTATTTTAAACAGTAGAATATGTTTAGGGATTTATTCATAAATAGATAATCCTTTGCATAACAACATCATTTTAACGAAAAATATCAATTTTCGGGTATTGGCGATTTATACAGATATTCTCTTCTTTATATTTATCGCTATACTCCACGTATTGATCTTCTATGAATCATTTGTATGAGCACAACAAACGCCTTCCCTAAAACTATTTATGCCATTCAGCATCTTGCTTTCGAAGACTTAGGTTCATTAGAAGATGTCTTTTATCAACTCGGATTTCGTGTCCGTTATTTTGAGGCAGGTGTTGATGATTTAACCCCTGCTTTTTCACATGAAGGTTTAACCATTATTTTAGGTGGTCCAATCGGAGTTTATGAAACTGACGATTATCCATTCTTAAAAGATGAAATCGCTTTACTCAAACAACGTTTAGCAGCTGACAAGCCTACAATTGGCATTTGCCTAGGTGCACAGCTTATTGCTCATGCACTTGGCGCAAAAGTATATGCAGGACATCAAAAAGAAATTGGCTGGGGTCCACTAAGTTTAAGCTTACGTGCTAATCAGGTTTTATCTGGCTTGCTTAACAATGTTCATGTTCTACATTGGCATGGCGACACTTTCGACCTTCCTGAAAATGCGGTGCTCTTAGCAAGCTCTGATATTTATACCAATCAAGCATTTGAAGTCGGTAATAATATTCTTGCCTTGCAGTTCCACATTGAAACCACTGAAGAACATTTTGAAAAATGGCTGATTGGTCATACATGTGAACTTCGCCATGCAAATGTTTCGATTCCAAAGCTTCGCGAAGATAATTTGCAGTACGCTCAAGAGCTCGAACATGCTGCATTTGAAATTATTCAAAAATTTCTCAAACGTATTGGATATAGTGGTTAAATTATAAAAATACAATTTAATAATTAATTAAATTATATCTACAAAGCCAAATGCTTACTTTTTACCCAAAGATGGATTATTAATCTATCTTTGGGAACCTTTATAATTAATTTCCGTGTATTATTAATTTATTCATTTTGTAACTTAAAATAAACGCTGATTTACTATGGAAATCCTGAAATTTATTAAAAGCTTTAACACGGTGAATACTTATTTATCGCTAGCATTTATTCTTCTTATAATCATTGTTCTTTATTTTTATGTGGTTAATCCAGCTTAGCTTATTTGCCAAAGCACAATAAAGAATAATATATGTAGGAAAATAGATATAAAAAAAGCCCAACTCAGTTGGGCTTTTTTTATATCTGCTATTTACTCGAAACCTGTTACTCGTGTTACTTTTTCTCAGGCTTAAAGCTATCTTTCAAATCGAGAATACGGTTAAACACTGGTTTTTCAGGTGAATGATCATGTTGATCTGCAACGAAATAACCTTCACGTTCAAACTGGAAACGATCTTCAGGACTCGCTTGTGCCAAAGCGGGTTCAATTACAGCTTCTAATACTTTCATCGAATCTGGATTTAGGTTTGCCAAGAAATCATCACCTGTTTCAGGGTCTGCTTCTGTGAACAAACGATCGTAAATACGTATTTCAGCAGGAATACCTTTTGTTGCAGATACCCAGTGAATTACGCCTTTCACTTTACGACCTTCAGGATTTTTACCTAAAGTTTCAGGGTCAATTGAACATTTCAGCTCAACCACTTCACCATTTTCATCCTTAATGACTTCATCACATTTAATCACGTAAGCATGACGTAAACGTACTTCGCCTTCAGGAATTAAACGTTTAAAGCCTTTCGGTGGTACTTCCTCAAAGTCTTTACGGTCAATATAGATTTCCTTAGTTAAAGGAATTACACGATCACCCATATCAACGTTAGGATGGCGAGCATGCGTAAGATCCATATCTTCTGGCAAATTGGTCAAAGTCACTTTAAGTGGGCTTAAAACAGCCATACCACGCGCAGCTGTATTTTCCAAAGATTGGCGAATACAGAACTCAAGCATTGCAACATCTACAATACCATCAGTTTTTGACACACCTACACGTTTACAGAAATCACGTAAACCTTCTGGTGTAAAGCCACGACGACGCATACCCACTACTGTTGGCATACGCGGGTCATCCCAACCATTTACATGACCACCCTCCACCAATTTACGTAATTTACGTTTTGATGTAATGGTGTAGTCCACGTTTAAACGTGAAGATTCATACTGATGTGGAACTGCTTTAGATTTTACCTTTTCTACAATCCAGTCATAAAACGGACGGTGATCTTGAAACTCTAATGTACAAAGCGAATGAGTAATCCCCTCAATAGCATCAGACAATGGATGAGCATAGTCATACATTGGATAGATTTTCCATTTATCACCTGTTTGGTGATGCTCTGAATGCAATACGCGATATAAAATTGGGTCACGCATGTGTACATTTGGGCTTGCCATATCAATTTTGGCACGTAAAACAGCTTCACCCTCTTTAAATTCACCACTACGCATTTTTTCAAAGCGAGCAAGATTTTCTTCAACAGATGCATCACGGTATGGTGAATTTTTACCTGGTTCAACAAAACTACCGCGGTTTAACTTAATTTCTTCTGGAGACTGTAAATCAACATAAGCATCGCCTTGCTCAATCAATTGAACAGCCCATGCATATAATTGATCAAAATAACTTGATGCATAGCGTGGCTCACCATTCCAGTTAAAACCAAGCCATTTCACATCATTCGCAATACCGTCAACGTACTCTTGTTCTTCAGCATCAGGGTTTGTATCGTCAAAACGTAAATTACATAAACCATCAAACTCTTCAGCCACACCAAAGTTTAGGCAAATCGCTTTTACATGACCAATATGCAAATAACCATTTGGTTCTGGTGGAAAACGCGTTACGATCTGATTTGCACGTCCAGCAGCCAAGTCTTCAGTAATGACTTGGCGAACAAAATCTAAGCCAGCCTGTTGTTCTTGCTGCGCAGAATCGACAGAGGCATGAGTATTCGGTGTCGGGTTATTTGGCAGGCTCGAGACAACATCATTAGGCTTCATAGTGTATCAATCACTTCTTTGTAGATAAAATTTCGAAAAATTTAAACGCTATCTTCATTTTTAACAAAGATTTTAACGTTTTTTACTTGCCTTGTAGTTTACAGTTTGCTTATGCTTCTCTCAACCAAAAACCCATGGTCATAAGCCCATGTTTAGGAGATTAATGTAATGAGTTTTCCTCAAGTCGAATTAAACACCAATAAAGGTCGTATTGTTCTTGAACTGAATGCTGAAAAAGCACCTAAAACAGTAGCAAACTTTTTAGAATATGTACGTGACGGTTTTTATGACGGCGTTATTTTCCACCGCGTCATTGATGGTTTCATGATCCAAGGTGGCGGTATGGATGAAAACTTCAAAGAAAAAGCAACACGTGATTCAATTGAAAATGAAGCTGATAACGGTTTAAGCAACGACGAAGGTACGATTGCAATGGCGCGTACGCAAGCTCCTCACTCAGCGTCTGCTCAATTCTTTATCAACGTGAAAAATAACTCTTTCTTGAACCATACCTCTAAAACTGCTCAAGGTTGGGGTTATGCTGTATTTGGTAAAGTTGTTGAAGGTTTAGACATTGTTGAAGCGATCAAAGGTGTTCGCACTGGCAACCGTGGTTATCACGCTGACGTTCCATTAGAAAACGTTGTGATCGAATCTGCTAAAATTATTTCTGAATAATTTTAGGATAAAGCTGTGACTTATCTGTTTATCTCAGATTTACATTTGTCACCTGAACACCCTCGACTCGTTCGAGGGTTTTTAGACTTATTGGTGCATTACCAAGATAAAAATACTCAACTCTACATTTTAGGTGACTGGTTTAATGCCTGGATTGGAGATGACTATTCAGCACCATGGCTCGATGAAATTGTCGATGCCCTAAAGGCTTTTACTCAAAAGGGTAATCGGGTTTACTTTCAAGTAGGCAACCGTGATTTTGCTCTTAATCAAGTTTTCCTCAATAAATTTAATGGCGTTTTACTCCCTGACATTTATTCCCTCAATATTGCAGGACATCAATATCGTCTAGAACACGGCGATGCATTATGTACAGATGACGTTTCTTATCAAAGATTTAAAAAGATTATTCGAAATCCGCTCTTAGTCGCTCTTTTACGTCGAACTCCACTCAGTTTTCGCACTAAGCTGGTTAATGGCTTCCGCAAGAGAAGCTCCGCGGATAAACAGCAAAAAAGCTATGAAATCATGGATGTAAATGAACAAGCAGTTCTGTCTGCTTTAGCAAATGTAGATACACTGATTCATGGGCATACTCACCGCCCTTCAATTCATCAAGTGCAAGATAAACAACGAATTGTTCTTGGCGATTGGCGTGAGGATCAGGCTTATATTTTAGAAATTGATCCATCTTCAAATATGCGACAGCTCGAATTGGTTGTCTGGAATTATTAGCTAGAAATTAGTCACTTTTTATTTGAAATTTCAATTCTTTAATTTTTTTATTTAAATCAAAATCCCAAATCACACATACCCCAGTAATAAATACAAATCTCCAATTTATATGTCCATACTTTTGATACTCAATGTATAAAATTAAAAGACACAGTACAAATGCAAAAATTATAAAGGCTTTAACATTTCTACTTTCTCGCAACTTACTCTTTGCATCAGTTGGCATTAAATCAATCATTTTCAATAGATTACTAAAACTTTATATAAGTATTATATTTCTTTATCAAATTACATAGGAAATGTTTTTGAATAAAATAGCGTATGATGACAAAGATTAAATTCTCTCAATTGCCATAAGATTGATATGGAGTAGACCTATGGACCTATTGAATTCTGTTAAAAGCCGCTATACAACAAAAGCGTACGATTCTGAAAAGAAAATCCCCCAAGAAAAAATTAATAAATTATTAGAAATTTTACGTTTTTCACCTTCTTCAGTGAATATACAACCTTGGCACTTTTTCGTTGCAGATAACCTTCCAGCTAAAGAAAGAATAGCGAAAGCCTTAACAGGTAAATATGCTTACAATGGTCCCAAAGTGCTTGAGTCATCACACACACTTGTATTTTGCACAAAAACAGATATTTCATCTGAATACTTAAATCAATTACTTGAACAAGATGATTTAAGTGGTCGTTTTAAAGATGAAAAAGCTAAATTAGGTCAAAAAGATACTCGCCATGGCTATGTTGAGTTCTATCGAAATGAGCAGAAAAATTTATTTGGATGGATGGAAAATCAAACATTCATTGCTCTGGGGCAACTACTTTTTGCTGCGGGCTTAGAAGGAATTGATGCAACCCCAATGGGCGGCTTTGATGAAGACATTTTAAATAATGAGTTAGGTTTAAGTGAAAAAGGCCTACGTAGTTCAGTCATTGTTTCTCTAGGTTATCGTAGTGAAAACGATTTTAATGCCAAACTACCTAAATCACGCCTACCAGATGAAGTTATTTTTACCTATTTATGAAATTAGAATAGTTCAAGAGATTCAACTCTCTTGAACTATAAAGCCATTGCCCTAGCTAAACAAATCACACCACTTATCCCAAATAAAATACCTAAAGTGGTCGGCCATTTTAATTTTTCTTTATATAAAATAACGCCACTTGCAATGCCTAATAGCACCACAAGAATATTCATACTTGCAAAAACAATTGCAGGTGAATCCTTTAAAAGAATATGAGCTTTCACATATAAAGCAATATTCGAAAAATTAAGCCCCCCCAAAACCAACCCAGCTATAGCACTTTTAAACTGCCATTTTTGGGTTTTCTGCACCAATAAATATGAAATTGATAATATAAAAGCTGTAATAAAAATAAGATTCAAAGTGAGTGTAAATTGAAGACCTAAACTACTCGTATATTTTAAGAGAATATCTACTGCGGCATATCCACACCAAACACTTAATAGAGCAAAAATTGCTTTTCGAGATTGATGATTCGAAGAAGTACTCATTTGTCCAAAAAGGACAAGTAAAACAGCAAAAATTCCTAAACCTATTCCCCATAGCTTTAATGCATTAAATTGTTCATGAAAAAAGAAATAAGCTGCGAGTAAAGAAAGTACGACGGAAAGACGCTGTGCAACCTCAGTCTTAACAATTCCTGCATATTCTAATGACTTGGCTAAACACAGAAAAATACTGGGCAAAATCAGTCCCAATGCAATAATTAACCACCAAGGGGTCTTTTGTATTGAAATATGTTGAATATCAGGCTGAAACCACCAAAAACAAAGAAGACTCGCGCTCGCATAGTTCCATGCAATCATTTGTAATGGCTGATACCCTTTTTTCTTTAAATTTTTTAATAGGATAGACACCAAAACACTACTTAAAGCAGCAGCCAATATTAATATCATCGATTAAAACTCTATTTATTTAAATATATGAGTCACCATGGTCAAATTATGACCTTTGATGAGTTTAATATTTTCAATTAACTTTTAAATAAACATAAAAAAACCAGTCATTATCTGACTGGTTTTTTTTTAGATATCAATTAACGATTATTTTCGTCTTCTTGACCATCTTCAAATTTAGTGTCGTTGTCAAAACCACCTTGATGACCACCGAAGCCGCCTTGACCACCGAAACCACCGCCTTGACCACCGAAGCCACCTTGACCGCCGAAGCCGCCACCTTGACCACCGCCGAAGCCGCCTTGACCACCGAAGCCGCCTTGAGCGCCACCGAAGCCACCTTGAGCACCACCGAAGCCGCCTTGAGCGCCACCGAAGCCACCAGTAGGTTGACCACCACCAAAGCCGCCTTGTGTGCCACCTTGTGCTGGGAAGCCTGTACCTTGTGCGCCTGCTGGGCGTGGGTTACGAGCTGGAACAACAGTTGAAATCGCGTGTTTGTAAACCATTTGACTTACTGTATTTTTTAATAAAACAACATATTGGTCAAATGATTCAATATGACCCTGTAATTTAATACCGTTCACAAGGAAAATAGAAACAGGGATACGTTCTTTACGGAGAGAATTTAAGAACGGATCTTGTAAAGTTTGACCTTTAGACATTTTTAACTCCAAAAAAAAATTTTTAAATCAGCGCAAAAAAAACTATCTTTATTTTTCAACTAAAAATTATAAAAAGACAGTGTGCAAATTTTGCTTTATCCATAAGAGTTTCGCAAGTCTTCTTTCGCCTGCTTTATCGTCAAGTAAGTTTTAAAATCGTGTATTTCTTGCAAAGAACGTAACCACGTATATTGACGTTTGGCAAGTTGTCGTGTTGCAAATAAAGCTTTATCCTCCATTTCACGTTTACTTTTGAGACTTATATCACTTTTTAATAGAAATTCTAGTGCTTGTCGATAACCCACCGAACGCATTGAGGGTAAATTTTCATCTAAATCGTATTTTTCAATTAGAGCTTCAACTTCACTCAAAAAACCGATATCCCACATTTTGCTTAATCTTTGCTCAATGCGTTGATGTAATTCTACCCGATCTGGAAGTAAAGCATAATTATGAAATATGTATCGATATGGTACGTTTTTGGGTTGTTCTGCCTGCAATTTAGTAATTGGCTCACCCGTAAGCTTATAAACTTCTAATGCTCGAATAATCCTTTGCTTATCAGTCACATTAAATTTTATAGCCGCGGCAGGATCTACAGAAACTAATTCGTCATAAACAGCCTGCCACCCTTCATTTAAAGCTTTTTCTTCAATTGCTGCCCGAACTTGGGCATCTGCACTCGGTAAATTACTCGATAGGCCTTCTAATAATGCCTTAAAGTACAACATTGTGCCTCCTACCAAGATAGGAGTTTTCCCGCGTGAATGCATGTCATCAATCAACTTAGATGCATCTTCAACAAATTGCGCAGCTGAATAAACTTCAAGAGGAGTAATCAGATCAATTAAATGATGAGGATATAGCGCTTGTTCTTCACGAGTTGGCTTAGCAGTACCGATATCCATATCTTTATAAACGAGAGCAGAATCAACAGAAATCAGCTCAAAATTTCCACGCTCGTATAATTCACATGCCAAAGCGGTTTTACCGCTTGCAGTTGGTCCCATTAAATTGATGACGGGCAATTGATTTGACATGTAAAACTACTCTCCTCGAGCAAATAATTTATCTAATTGAGATAATGGAAATGCACGCCAAGTTGGCCTTCCATGGTTACATTGGCTCGCAAATTCAGTTTGTTCCATTTGGCGAAGTAAAGCATTCATTTCCGAAAGACTGAGTTGTCGATGTGCACGTACTGCTCCATGACATGCCATTCCAGCTAATAACTCATCTCTTTTTTGAAGTAATCCTTGTGCTTCATCATTTGGATCTAAATCATTTAAAAGTTCAGGAATAAGATTTTCAAAGTCAGCTTTTTGTAATATGGCTGGTACTCCCCGAACAATAATCTGCTCATCCCCATATAAATCAATTTCAAGCCCTAAACGCTCAAGTTGAGGTTTCAACTCTTCCACACGAACTGCCTGCATACGGCTAATAGAAATGACTTTAGGTATAAGCAACTGCTGAGATGTCCAGAACTCTGGTTTATCCCAAGCATTTTTCATTTGCTGTAATAAAATACGCTCATGCGCTGCATGCATATCAACAATAATCAGCCCTTCAGTGTTTTGCGCTAAAACATAAATTCCATGAAGTTGAGCAATTGCGATGCCTAACGGAAATTCATCGACTTTAGTTACTGGCTCAATATCTTCATTTACTGAAAAATTAGCAGGTTGATCACGCAGTGGCGCTAGGTATGTCTTTAACGCATTATTTAACTGAGGAGAGCCATTATATCTTGGGGTTTGATCTGCATAATGAACAGTTTGTGGTCGACTAGCATTAAAATCAGTTAATAGCTCTGTTGGTGCATTCTGAGTTCGCGCTTCATTGTCTGGATTTAAAGCTTCATTTGCCCGATGCAGCGTAAATTGTTCCTGATATTTAGGTTGAGGCTGCATAGAGTAATTTGAGGTTTCATCCACTTTCATCGCTTGAGCTAAATCAGCGCTCGCTGTCTGAAATTGCGACAAAGTTTCTTTTGCATAATGTCTTACAAACTCATGCACTTCTCTTTGATTCAAAAAACGGATTTCATGCTTGGTCGGATGAACATTCACATCGATATTTTCAGGATCAACTTCTAAGAAAAGTAAATAAGATGAATGCTGATGGCCATGTAAAATACCGTCATATGCCATACGTAGCGCATGTGAAATCGTTTTGTCTTTGACGATACGACCATTTACATAGACATATTGCATATCAGCCTGCGCACGTGCATCTGAAGGATGACCAAGCCACCCCGATAAACGCATGCTAATACTTTCGGCATCCATCCAATATGCATTTTGTACAAATTGCGAACCTAATAATTGCTGTACGCGCTGAAAACGGAGCTCTCCGCTATCTGCTATAGGTAAATTAATTCTAATATTATCATTATGTTCAAGCACAAAACGTATATCAAAATGCGTTAAAGCCAGACGACGAACAATCTCTTCAATATGACCAAATTCAGTCGTTGGTTTCTTTAAAAATTTACGGCGGGCCGGTACATTAAAAAATAAGTCCTGAACACGTATGTGGGTTCCCTTTTGAGCAGCAACAGCTTGTACCTCTTGATGATCAAAGGCTGTACCATTGACTTCAACCTGATGACCAATACCACTGTCATCTTGGCTACTGGTCAATGTCAATCTTGAAACTGCGGCAATCGAAGCAAGTGCCTCCCCGCGAAATCCCAAACTTACAATCGCGTGTAAATCTTCTGCCGTTTTAATTTTACTTGTTGCATGGCGCATTACGGCTAATGCTAAATCCTCAGAATGAATACCATGCCCATTATCAATAATTTCTATTAGCGTCGAACCACCTTGAGCGATCCGCACAATCAGTTCAGTTGCACCCGCATCGATCGAGTTTTCTAATAATTCTTTAACAACAGATGAAGGACGTTCAATCACCTCACCAGCAGCAATCTGGTTAGCTAACGCTGCGTCTAAAGTATGAATACGACGTTGTGTTAGCTTTTCATCAGTCATGAAGCTGTTCCTGCAAAGTCTGATATAAATGTTCTGTGGGTAGAGTTAAAGTTACAAAACGACTCAGCTCATCCTCTGACTTTTGAATATCGATGATGATATCTGCCTGAGGAATTTCATCACCACCTTTTGATGGCCATTCAAATAAAAATAATGCATCTGCGACATCTAAATAATCACGGATTCCCATTAATTCAAGTTCATAAGGGTCATTCAAACGATATAAGTCAAAATGAAAAATTTCTTTCTCATTGATTTTATACGGCTCAACTAGCGTATAGGTTGGACTTTTAACAGAGCCTTTATGACCTAAAGCTTGTAGGAAATAGCGCGTAAGTGTGGTTTTACCCGCACCTAAGTCTCCAATTAAATAAATCACACCTGACTGAACATGTTGCGCCAACGCTTGAGCTAGACGCCCAGTATCTTCTTCATGATTTAAGACCAATTTCAATGAATACGACATAGCACACATAACATGATTCAAAATAATCGATATGATAACATTGCCCTGCCTTAAAAGCCTACTCAAGCCCTAGAAGTTGGCTTTTTTTATATCAATTCTCTTACATATTGATACTTTTTTATGTCTAGTCCAAACGAATTTCTACCGCCCATGATCGATGGTGTGAGCGCAAGCCAAGTCTATCTTCCTGCACAAGCAACTGCTCAAACTATTTTTGAGTATCTATGCCAACATTTTCAACATATTAAAGCACAAGAGTGGCAGCAACGATTTCAGGATGGCCTTATTTATGGGGCAAATGGGGAAAAATTAACTTTAACTAGTCCTTATTTAAGCAATACGCATATTTTTTATTATCGATTTCTTGCCTATGAACCACATGTTCCATTTGAACATGGGATTTTATTTGAAAATGATGACTTACTGGTGGTCGATAAACCACATTTTTTAACAATTAGCCCAACTGGACAATATGTGCAAGAAACATTATTAGTTCGACTTAAAAAACAGACAGGCAATGAATTTTTAACACCGATACATCGATTAGACCGTGAAACTGCTGGAGTTGTTCTATTTTGCAAACGGGTTGAATCGCGAGGTATTTACCAACAATTATTTGCAGAGCGTCAAGTCAATAAAACTTACCACGCTATCGCTCCTTATAAAAAAGAATTAAAACTTCCTCAAACATTACATTTGCATTTAGATAAAGGTACTCCTTTTTACACCATGCAAGTTATGGCAAATGCTAAAGCAAACACTCAGACCTATATTGAGCTTATTGAACACAACCAGACTTGGGCTAAATATCGTTTAACACCAACGACAGGTAAACAGCACCAGCTTCGTGTTCATCTTAATTATTTAGATATTCCGATTAAAAATGATCCATTTTACCCCACTGTTCAACATAAGGCAGATGATGATTTTTCAGAGCCATTACAACTTTTAGCTAAGCACATTTCATTTGTCGATCCACTCACAAAAGGGGAAATGTTTTTCAATTCTCAGTTTGAATTGACGTTGTAATGTAAGCGTAATGACAAAAAGATTGTTTTTTATGCCGAAAAACATTGAAATTACATTGCGATGGTTTAAAATAAATTCCTAAAAATTAAAAATCATTTGGTTTTGTTATTCATGCGAAAAACAGAAGTTTATCAGGTTCGACTGGACTCCCAAGAGAAAAAGCAGGCTTTTGCTGTTTTTAAACAATTGGGAATTACCCCTGCCCAAGCGGTACGACTTTTTTTTAAACAAGTCGTATTAACTAAATCTATTCCATTTGCGATCGAAAATCAGAGTATTAATATGGAACAATTATTAAAACTCCGAAAAGCAAAAGCATCTTCATTAAATCAAAACCCATCAACTTTAGCCGAAGATGATGACCATGAAGATTTGTTTGAAGAACTAAATGCACTTCTTGGCGAGAGCGACAAAACTTAACACTGTTGCATTTATAAACAAGTTTTAACGTCAAAAAGTTCTTTTTTTCGTTATGCTCTCTTTGTAAAAAATATAATGATAAGTTACAAGGAGTACCAAATGATCGTTAGACGAGCGACTTTTGAAGATTTAGACCAACTCGCCGTTTTGTTTGATGAATACCGCCAGTTTTATGGGGCTTCTTCTAATTTTAATGAATCACTCTACTTTCTTAAACAACGTTTTGAGAATAGAGAAAGTGTTTTTTTTATTCACATTAAAGATGAAAAAATCACCGGATTCGTTCTACTCTATTTAGGTTTTTCTTCAGTTGCTTGTTCAACATATTATATTTTAGATGATGTATATGTTACGCCAATTTTTCGTCGCCAAGGCTCAGCCAAACAGTTAATCGATACTGCCATTTTATTTGCAAAACAACAAAATGCTCTACGCATTAGCCTAGAAACTCAAAGTAATAACCATGAGTCTCATCGTCTATATGAACAAATGGGCTTCATTCGGGATAGTGAGTTCCAGACATTCCATTGCTTTCTTAAATAATATTTTGTGCTAGCTGCTTTTGCTGCTCTGATAAATAAATCCATTCTCCATCTGCTATTTCAGGTAAAACCAATTGACCTACTTGATGGCGATGTAATGCTTCTACTTTATTTCCTACAGCAGCAATCATTCTTTTGACTTGGTGATAGACACCTTGATGAATGGTCATCGTTAATTGGTGAGTTTCCAACATTGCTACATTGGTTGCAGCAAAAATGCCTTTTTCCTGATGTAAGCTGACACCTTCGCTTAACATTACGATTTGCTCAGGTGTCACTGGATCGAGAGTCGTAACATGATAAACCTTTGGAACATGTTTACGAGGATGGGTTAAAGCTTGAAGATATTTACCATCATCAGTCAATAAAAGTAAGCCTGTTGTATCTTGATCTAAACGCCCAATTGCTTGGACGCCTCGATGAATCATGATTTCAGGTAATAGACTAAAAACGCTTTGATGATGCTGAGGCTGATGTGAACATTCAAAACCTTTTGGTTTTTTTAATGCAATATAAACTTGTTCTCGATATTGGTAAGTTTGTCCAAAAAGCGAAAATTCTAAATTTTCAGGAGAAAATTGCTTTTTAAGATCATCAGCAATTTCTCCATTAACACTTACAGAACCATTTTTTATTAACTGCTGACAATATTTACGTGAACCAAACCCTTGTGATTGTAAAATTTTTTCCAGCAGCATGGAGGTTTCTCTTTAGAACAAAACACTCATTTTAACGCAGTTTCAACTCCCTACTCACTACTCTTTGCATTTTGTTCATTAAACTGCGCTCTATTCTTCAACTACTCGATAAATATTTTCGTTCTGTTCACTTTCGAATAGCAATTCAGTTGTAGGTAAAATAATTTCATTATCAACAATAATATGTTCAATACGTTGGCTTAGCTTTAAAGTTTCATTTTCGTGTTCAACTAAATTTTGCTTTAATTGAGCCTTGGCATCATGAATTTGATCAAACTGATCTTTAATTTTGATATCTACAATTTCCATAGTCATTATCCTATGTTCATGAGTAATGACTATTTTTATAACACAACTTCAAAAGACTATAAGATTTAACTTGTTAATTTATATAACATTGTGTCCAAGCGTAACCGAAAATTAAAACTCTTTATCAATGAGTGATATACAATAAAATTTTATTAAAGATAAACTCCAAGATCTGCTGAATCTTTTAAAGCTTTCACATTCCTACTCTTAAATATTATACAATTCCATTTTATTTACTTGCCCACCCCGCTCCCATGCTTGCCCAATTTGATGTTAATTTAGTTGTCCTTCTAGTTCTACTTATCTGTGGTTTACTAAGTCAAAATGCAGCTGTAACCATTGCAGCAGGTGTGTTAATTGTCGTTAAAATTACGCCTTTAAATCAGTTTTTCCCTTTTATTCAAGCACATGGTCTTAATTTAGGAATTCTTATTTTAACCATTGGCGTACTCACACCCATTGCCAGTGGAAAACTGAGTGGAGAGAGTATTTTAAAGTCCTTTGTTAGTATTAAATCACTGGTTGCCATTGCAATCGGTCTGTTAGTCGCATGGTTAGGTGGCCGCGGTGTAAAACTTATGTCGAGTCAGCCTGATGTTGTTGCAGGTCTATTAATTGGCACAGTTGCTGGCGTCGCCTTGCTCCGTGGTGTACCTGTCGGCCCTCTTATTGCAGCAGGCTTGCTCTCGCTATTTATCGGTAAATAAATTTTTTCGATATTAAAAAAGGCGCCATTGGGCACCTTTTTTTATGCTTAAGCTAAATGAATTGCTCTAGCCAGAATAATACGAAGTCCGTTTTAAAGAAAACTTTTCTAACTGCTTTAAGAACCCTTCAAAATAACTTTTTTCTTTTTCTTCAGTTCGATAGCCCGCATATAACGTCCGTCGTAAGCCTGTAGGTGAAACGCAATCTAAACGGCGACTCGTAACCCATCCCTTTTGTTCATATTCATTCACTACCCAATCAGGCAATGCTGCAATGCCACGTCCACTTGCTACAAGCTGAATGAGCATTTGGGTTAAATCTGTTGTTCGTATTTGTTTAGGCTGAATATTTGCTGGAATGAAAAGTTTCGACATGATATCTAAACGATGCTTATCAACTGGATAAGTAATTAAAACTTCTTCTGCTAACTCTTGAACCGTAATATTTTCAGCACGAACCAATGGATGCGTGTTGGATAGAACCAAACGCGATTCATATTCAAAAATAGGAAAATACTCAATTCCTTTTAATGCAATTGGATCGGCTGTAATAAGCAAATCAAATTCAGCGTTTTGTAAAAGCTCATGTGGATTAGCTTCAAATCCAGAAGCAAAGTCTAAATCAACATCTGGGTATTGATGTCGATATTGATTCAATAACGGCATTAACCAGTCAAAGCAGCTATGGCATTCAGATGAAAAGATAATTCTACCGGTCTGTCCATGCACAATACGGGTAATATCACTATGTGTAATCTGGATTTGCGGTAAAACATCATCGGCTAACTTGAGTAAGCGTTGTCCAACATTAGAAAAACTAACAGGTCGGCTACGTCGATTCACCACCTCTACCCCATACCAATGATCTAATTCTTTTAATTGGTGAGAGATAGCCGAGGGTGTTAAACAAAGATCATTCGCTGCTGAAACTAATGAACCATGTTCACGTAAGGCAACTAAAGTTTTAAGGTGACGAATTTCTAACATGGGCCAAGCCTGAACAATAGATTTATCTATAAATGTCTTAATCTCATCTTTGCTTTTCAACAAATAGAATAACTGTAGATAAATCTTCACTAATGAATACTATTCATCTTATCATAGGATTAATTAATTTGTCTCAACATGAATTGTTTTTCATAATTATTCTATTAGATGAATTTTTTTAATTTAAAGGTGAAGTCACAATCATGTACGTTCGGGCAAAGCTTACAACTACTGCTTAATTGAAATCGAAAAGAATTTTATAAAAACAAAAAATAGACCCGATCTAGGTCTATTTCTTATGAAAAGTAATAATTACTGTGTCAACACATTTAAACTAATAATCGTATAACTTTGATTTTTAGGTTTTACCTTTAAATTCAGTGGAGCTGTTACTTCTACTAAATACTCTCCAGCCTTTGGAAATTTAAGCTCAACCTGACCGTTGCTATCTGCTTTAAACTGCTGCACGTGTTTATCAGTCGCGCCTTTTTCTCTTAAATTAATTTCAGCATTCGCGAGACTCGTTCCTTTCTCACTTATGGTTAATTTAACAGGTTGAACAACTTTAATTGCGTTGGGATGTACAGAGAAACTAACTTTAATCGGTGTGTTTGGAAGCTGAATATCTGAAACTTTTCCTTTAGAAAGATAACTTTGTAATACCCACTCTCTCGTTACTTCCTCTGTTTTAATATTTTTCGCTTTAATGTCAGTTGGAATTAAATATTCACGTTCTGCTTTCGGTGGGGCTTTATCAGCTGGCATATCAAAAAATAGATGCCATGTTTTTTGGTTATATACATATTTTAAAGGATAACTTGCTTGTGTCTGAATGATATAAGTTCCCTCTTCTGGCAAATCGACATCAAAAACCGTGGCCGATTTATGCAAAGCCTCCGCAGTAATCGTCTTAAGCTCATTTTTAGGAGTAATTACAGTAAGTTTGGCATCCTTTAAAGCATACTCACTATTTAATGCTTCTTCGGCATAACCTGCAATTACGGGTACTTGAGTTTGTTCTGTTTTATAAGCTAAAGGCGCTACATAGGGTTCATGAGCAAAGCCTGTGGTACATATAAATGCAAGAGGCACAATTAAAAATTTATTCATTCTTACAAAATCCTGTTGTACACAAAGTTAAAAAATTTCAGACAAAAGATAGGCAGCTACAGTATACATAAATAAAAATCATTATTATTATCATTTAATGTTGAAATTTAAAATTCTCTAATCTCTTATTCAAAAAGAAAGAGACCCACAGGCCTCTTTCATCTACATTATTGCTCTTTTACTTTTGGAAATGCCTGATTAAAATCAATAAGCTTATAACTTTTTACTAAATCATCTGGTCCGTAAGATACTTCATAAGATGTTTCTTTACCGTTAAAATATGCTTCTGTCGGCGTCCCAAATACTTCCCAAAGACCGATTGAAGCAACATCTGCTACACCATGACCAAAAGCTCTGCCGACTTTCACCCACTTTGAATAACCTTGCTGAAAAGTATAGATCTCAACCCGTGTTCCATCACGGTATTCTGAAAGTACAGGTGCTCCAAACTCGGCAATCACATAGTTACGAGAACTACCTGGATTTAGAACATTTACATTTTTTTTACTTGGTTGATTACCCGCCATAAATACTGAGCAACCAGACATAGATAACATAGCCATACCCATAAGGCAGGTAATAAATAATTTTCTCACGACTTAAAATCTCTATTTTTAGATATTTATACAACTTGTTGTAATGCTTAAAGTATTACGCGCCAATCATATATAATTTTCAAAAGTTTTTCGATGAATTATTTCCCATGAAAAAATAAAATTTATTTCCTTTAAATATGTAATCATTTTCTCAATATTTTAGTTTTTTATTATTTTGATCTCTTTTCCCTTATACTTCTCTTTTTGAGTCTCTTCTTAACCTATTATGGCGTCCCCGCAATCTCCTCTATCTACACATCAACACTATTCACTCTTTTTAGCAATTTTCTCACTCGCTGTAGGCGGCTTTTGTATTGGAACCACTGAATTCGTCGCAATGGGACTGATTCAGGAAATTGCAAAGAATTTAAATATTACAGTACCACAAGCTGGCCACTTTATTAGTGCTTATGCATTAGGTGTGGTTATTGGTGCTCCCATCATCGCTATTCTTGGTGCCAAAGTTCCTAGAAAAACGTTATTACTTGGCTTAATGCTTTTTTATGGTATCGCAAATGCCTGTACCGCTTTAGCCCATACACCTGAAACTGTTTTAATCTCACGTTTTATTGCAGGTTTACCGCACGGAGCATATTTTGGAGTCGGTGCATTAGTAGCAGCTGAACTAGCTGGTCCTTCACGAAGAGCATCTGCTGTTGCCCAAATGATGATGGGTCTTACAGTGGCAACTGTGATTGGTGTACCTTTGGCAACTTGGTTAGGGCAAAATTTTGGTTGGAGAGCTGGCTTTGAATTTTCAGCGACTATCGCTTTCTTCACCTTAATTGCTGTTGGCTTCTTTGTACCCAATATTCCAGTCCAAGCAAAAGCAAGCATAAAAACAGAATTAGCTGGCCTTAAAAATATCAACATGTGGTTAACACTAGCGGTAGGTGCAATCGGTTTTGGAGGCATGTTTTCTGTTTACAGCTATGTCTCACCTATTTTGACTGAATATACACAAGTGAATATCCAAATCGTCCCTATCGCTTTGGCTATTTGGGGTATTGGTATGGTTATTGGTGGCTTAGCCGCAGGATGGCTTGCAGATAAAAATCTGAATAAAACGATTGTAGGCGTACTCATTAGCTCAGCGATCGCTTTTGTTGTGGCTAGTTTCTTAATGAGTAATATTTATACTGCTATTGCCTCATTATTTTTGATTGGTCTTACCGTAATGGGATTAGGTGGAGCATTACAGACTCGTCTAATGGATGTCGCTGGCGATGCTCAAACATTAGCAGCATCACTCAACCACTCTGCCTTTAATATGGCCAATGCATTAGGTGCATTTCTAGGTGGATGGGTACTGAGTCATCAAATGGGCTGGATCGCGCCAATATGGGTCGGTTTTGTCTTGAGCCTAGGTGGCCTTATCATTTTACTTATTGCCTTTGCCGTAGAGAAAGCAAGTAAGAAAATTTAATCAAAGAAGAGGCTAACTTATTATTTCTAATCAGTTAGCTTACCGCCACAGTGAGGACAATAACATTTTGTCTCTCTAACCGACTCTTCTTCCTCTAATACTTTTTCACGCATAATTTGAATAATCAGGTTATGCGCTTGTTCTTTTGGCAATCCCACTTTTTGACGGATTCGTTCTATTTCAGCTTCGTCATGTAAAATATCAATCCCTCGTACTTGAAGTAACTCACGAAACTCTTGCTCTAGCCTTTGATTCCGTTGATTGAGTTCATTTGCAAGCCCAGATGCTAAAATACCAGCTGGTAAAGCTGCAATACCAACACCTAAAATGGTAATGAGTGCGCCTAATAACTTTCCTAAACTGGTCACTGGGGTGACATCGCCATAACCTACTGTAGTTAAAGTAACAACGGCCCACCACATAGATTTAGGTATTGAACTAAAAGCTTCTGGCTGAGCCTTATTTTCAACCACATAAATTCCAGAAGCAGTCATAATAATCATAATAATTAAAATAAAGATAACTGCCTGAAAAGAGCCCTTCTCACGCTTAATCACACATAACAATATCTGTAGTGAGATAAAATACCGCGTCAATTTTAATAAACGAAGTAAACGTAATATTCTGAGCATACGAAGATCGATTCGTACGAAGAAATTGAGATAAGCAGGTAAGATTGCCATCAAATCAATAATTGCTTCTCCACTTTTCATCCAGTTCAAGCGGATTTTCCATGCAGATTGTGTCGTATCTCGATCTGCAACACTCCATAGTCTTAATAGATATTCAATACTAAAAATTGCAATTGAAATAACTTCAAAATAGTCAAACCAAACATGATAGCTTGTGTACAAATCATTTACTGTTTCTAACAAAACGGCAGCGACGTTGCCAACAATTAAAACAACTAAAAAATAATTAATACATCTACTTACCGTAGTTTCATAGTCATGATTATGAAGATTATTATAGAAAAACTTACGCAATCCCTTCCAAGCTGAATTTTGCATATTGATCTGACCACTTGATATTAAAGATATATTAAGCTCTCGCCCTCTATTCACCAATATGGTCTTTAATAAATTTTCCTTCACTCACTTGGGCATTTAAAATTTTCTACTTTTTTCTCAGGTCAAGTCATCGCTACACATCGGAATTCATTTTCTTCCCACCACTGCACATCATAGATGCCTGGGTGTGATTTCAAAATAAGATTAATATAGTTTTGCAGCAACATAATGTGATGAGTAATATCAAGCTTTCTAAATAAAAACTTTCTTAAAATAGGTGTATTTGGAGAAATAAAAATTGCGAATCCATTGCTATATTCTTCATAGACACTGATTCCAAGATGCATGGTTATTTCGGGCAAAGGAATTTCAATTTGCCATCCCCAGTTTTCACTATATAGCTCTATATTTAAATGATATCTATTTTTCAAAATACTAAAAATATATTGTGCAATATCTTCAGTTTTTTGAACTAAAACACCTTCTTCATTGGAGTATGTTTTTTGATCATATCTTTGATAATCATCAAATTTAAATTCAACAATTGTCTTTAGCATTCTTAAATTCCCTATATAAAATACCCATATTTTTTTTAATTATTCTTAAGTTCGTTTAATTATTTTAAAACAAAAAACCAGTTAATTTCTAGTACTATATTTAATTTTATATATATCAGATTAAAAAATATCATATTTAATGTTTTTAAATAAACACATGAACCAATTCACACTTTTAACAAAACAATAATTCGAAAAGTCTATTTTTTTACCCAAAATTATATATAAGTTATTTTATTAAATAATTTTTTCACTCGTTATATCTTAATCTAGATATATAATTTATTTTTTGATCTTTAATATTTTCTAAAAATTAGTATTAGAATATATTAATTTAATTAGGTATCTTTATAGCTTTTTCTAAAACTAACAATACTACGTACTATTTATTAGGCTGATATCCATACAGAGAATTTATAATTTTGGAATCAATTTTAGAGCCAAAATTTCAGAAAAACTTAATAATACCAAATAAATCAAAGAAATTCTTAACACAAAAATTTCATCCCTTTTATTAAGATGAAAATTAGTACTTCCCACTCGTTATTTTTAAGTTTTTTGAATTTTTGTATAATTTAATCGATAATAGAACTTTAATACTTATTTCTTTAGCGATTCACTCATAAAGAACTTTATTTTTTTTAAACATATGAAAACAAGGGGAAATTACATGGGATTTAAAGCCCTCCCTACACTTATTTCTTTATTTATTACATTGTTAATCTGGTTTGTGATTCCTGTACCCGCAGGTGTTGATCCTGATGCATGGCATTTATTAGCGATGTTTGTAGGTGTGATTGCGGCAATCATCGGTAAAGCTATGCCAATTGGTGCAATTGCGATTATTGCTATCACCTTAGTCGCTGTGACAGGTGTTACCAATGACAGCCCAAGTGGAGCCATTCAAGATGCCCTTAGTAGTTTTGCAAATCCCTTAATCTGGTTGATTGGTATTTCCATCATGATCTCTAAAGGTTTGCAAAAAACTGGATTGGGTGCACGGTTAGGCTATTTATTTATCGCAGTTTGGGGCAAAAAAACCATTGGTATTGGCTATAGCATGGTGCTTTCCGAACTCATTCTCGCCCCTGTAACACCCAGCAATACGGCACGTGGTGGTGGAATTATTCACCCGATTGTACTGGCAATTTCTACTAGTTATGACTCCGATCCTGCTAAAGGCACTGAAGGTCAGATGGGAAAATACTTATCATTGGTTAACTACCAAGCCAACCCGATTACCTCTGCAATGTTCATTACAGCAACTGCCCCCAATCCATTAGTAGTTGATTTAGTGGCAAAGGCTACTAATAGTGAAATTTCTTTAAGTTGGAGCACTTGGGCACTGGCGATGTTACTACCAGGATTAATTGCTTTAATCATCATGCCTTTGATTATGTATTTGATGTATCCACCCGAAGTCAAAGAAACACCTAATGCAGCTCAGTTTGCTAAAACTAAATTAAAAGAAATGGGACCTGTCAGTAAAAATGAAATCATTATGCTTGGTGTATTCGGTATTTTATTGATGCTATGGGCGGGTATTCCTGCCATGATTTTTGGCTCTGCTTGGGCTGTTGACCCAACTACGACTGCCTTTATTGGTTTAGGATTATTACTACTTACAGGTGTTTTAACTTGGGATGATATTCTGACGCAAAAGAATGCGTGGGATACTATTACTTGGTTTGCAGCACTAGTCATGATGGCGACTTATTTAAATAAACTGGGTTTGATCACGTGGTTCTCGGGTGTTTTAGAAACTAGTATTGGTCATTTAGGTCTAAGCTGGATGCCTGCTTGTTTATTGTTAATGCTGGCTTATTTGTATGCACATTATATGTTTGCTAGCACCACGGCACATATTACCGCAATGTTTGCAGCCTTTTATACGGCGGGACTTGCACTCGGTGCACCGCCAATGTTGTTTGCCTTAATGATGGCAGCGGCTTCAAGTATTATGATGACATTAACCCATTATGCAACTGGCACTTCCCCTGTAGTGTTCGGTTCGGGTTACACCACACTGGGTGAATGGTGGAAAGCAGGCTTTGTCATGAGTGTCGTTAATATCATAATCTTTGTAGTGATTGGCGGACTTTGGTGGAAAATGTTAGGTTATTGGTGATTTTATAAATATGGAGGAACATTCTTATGCTAATAGGAATGTTCCTCTAAATTTAAATGCGAATGTATAAATAATATTACCATCAGTATAGATATCTCTTAATCTTAAAAATCTTTTGCCTAATTTTAATTTAAATAAGAATTCTCTCTATCAATCAAGGCATTCCACTCTTCATGACTATAAAGTTTAAGATTGGTCAATTGGGTACCTACTAGTAAAAAGTGATCATCCCATGTCAGCACCTCTCTACAATCCATTGGCTTTATTTCTGAAAATTTTGGCAAAACATTCATATCAAAAAGCATTATTCCAACTTCAAGCAAGTGCTTCACCTCTTTAGGGTTTTCAGGAATAGAATGAAACATAGGAATACTTTCTATTATTTTGCTGGCAATTTGATGCGGTTCAGAATACAAATCATCCAAATACCATTTCTGATCAGAACTTCTCCATATATATGCTTCAAAACTATTCTGCTTAATTAATAAGGTTTCAGTAATGGCATTCGGGTCTTGATACCAAACAATAAACTCTAGATCCTTTGTTGGAATCATTGAAAACGTTGGTGATTTTAGATAAGGATAATCTTTTAATATTGTGGAGAATAATTGCGGAATTGAGCTTTCTAACTCTTCAATTTTTTGTTTTTTATTCAAAATATTTTCTAATTCAAGAATATTGTATTCTATATTTAAAATGCTTTTCATTATAAAAATAAGGGCTGATTAATCAGCCCTTATTTTAGCTTTTTGCTCAAGCAAATCATAGATTTGCTCTTGCACTAGGGAAAAGCCTATCGGCTTTTCTTGATCCTAGCTCATTAAGTCAATTGAGCAGCAGAGATTTTCTTAGTATCAACTTGATCAGCTTCTTTAGTATATTCGCTCATCTTGTCGAAGTTTAAGTATTTGTAGATCTCAGCAGAAGCGCTGTCGATTTGCGACGCGTACTGTTGATATTCTTCTGGGCTTGGTAATTTACCAAGAACCGCAGCTACAGATGCAAGCTCAGCAGAGGCTAAGTAAACATTTGCACCTTGACCTAAACGGTTCGGGAAGTTACGAGTAGAAGTCGATACACATGTTGTGTTCGGTGCTACACGTGCTTGGTTACCCATACAAAGTGAACAGCCAGGCATCTCTGTACGCGCACCAGCACGACCATAGATGTTATACAAGCCTTCTTCCATCAATTGGTGCTCGTCCATACGTGTTGGTGGAGCCAACCATAAACGAGTAGACAGTGAGCCACTCGGTACTTTGTCAAGTAACTGACCCGCTGCACGGAAGTGACCGATGTTAGTCATACAAGAACCGATGAATACTTCATCAATTTTGTCGCCTTGAACGTCAGAAAGAAGTTTAGCGTCATCTGGATCGTTCGGGCAGCAAAGAATAGGTTCTTTGATGTCAGCAAGATCGATTTCGTAAACTTTTAAATATTCAGCATCAGCATCAGCTTTTAACAAGCTTGGGTTATCTAACCACTTCTGCATGTTTTCAGCACGGCGCGCCATTGTACGAGCATCGCCATAACCTTCTGCGATCATCCACTTCAACATGGTGATGTTAGAACGTAAGTATTCAGCAACTTTCTCTTCAGAAAGTGTGATTGAACAGCCAGCAGCAGAACGTTCAGCAGATGCATCAGAAAGTTCGAATGCTTGCTCAACAGTCAAGTCATTTTCCATTTCTGATAAATCGATCTCAAGGATACGACCAGAGAAGATGTTTTTCTTACCTTTCTTCTCTACAGTTAAGTCACCAGCTTGAATCGCGTAATAAGGAATTGCATGTACAAGGTCACGTAAAGTGATACCAGGTTGCATTTTACCTTTGAACTTAACAAGTACAGACTCAGGCATATCAAGTGGCATAACGCCAGTTGCAGCTGCGAACGCAACAAGACCAGAACCCGCAGGGAATGAAATACCGATTGGGAAACGAGTATGTGAGTCACCACCAGTACCAACTGTATCTGGAAGTAACATACGGTTTAACCAAGAGTGGATAATACCGTCACCTGGACGTAAAGATACACCACCACGATTCATGATGAAGTCAGGTAATGTATGGTGAGTTGTTACGTCAACTGGTTTTGGATATGCAGCAGTGTGACAGAAAGACTGCATCACCAAGTCTGCAGAGAAGCCCAAGCAAGCTAAGTCTTTTAACTCGTCACGAGTCATTGGACCAGTTGTATCTTGAGAACCAACAGTAGTCATCTTAGGTTCACAGTAAGTACCCGGACGGATACCTTGACCTTCAGCTAAACCACATGCACGGCCAACCATCTTCTGAGCTTGCGTGAAGCCTTTACCAGTGTCAGCAGGCTGTACAGGTGTACGGAACAATGTAGAAGGTGCAAGACCTAATTCTTCACGTGCTTTAGTTGTTAAACCACGACCAATGATCAAGTTAATACGACCACCAGCACGTACTTCGTCTAAAAGTACTGGAGTTTTAAGTTCTGCTTCTGAAATTTGTACGCCATCTTTAAAAGCAGTAACTTTTGCAGCAGCGTGGTCAATTTTCAATACAACTTCGTCGCCCATGTTCATGTTAGCAACGTCGATTTCTACAGGTAATGCACCTGCGTCTTCCATTGTATTAAAGAAAATTGGAGCGATTTTAGAACCTAAGCACACACCACCATCTTTTTTGTTTGGAATGTGTGGAAGTTCGTCACCGAAGAACCAAAGTACAGAGTTAGTTGCAGATTTACGTGAAGAACCCGTACCAACAACGTCACCTACGTACGCAACTTGGTTGCCTTTCGCGATGAGTTCTTTGATTTGGTTTAATGGACCAACTTCACCTGGTTTTTCAGGATTGATACCATCACGCTCGTTTTTCAACATTGCATTTGCGTGTAATGGGATATCTGGACGGCTCCAAGCATCTTGTGCTGGAGACAAGTCATCAGTATTTGTTTCACCAGTTACTTTGAATACAGTGATTTTAATTTCTTCTGGAACGTCAGGACGGCTTGTGAACCATTCTGCGTCTGCCCAAGATTGTAAAACAGCTTTAGCATTGGCATTACCCGCTTTTGCTTTATCTGCTACGTCATGGAATGCATCAAATACAAGAAGCGTTTTCTTTAACGCTTCAGCAGCTAGGCTTGCAAGTTCAGCATTGTCAAGAAGCTCAACAAGTGGTGCTACGTTATAACCACCAAGCATGGTGCCAAGTAAGTAAACTGCACGTTCTTTAGAAACGAGTGGTGAAGTTGCTTCGCCTTTTGCAATTGCTGCCAAGAACGCTGCCTTTACGTAAGCTGCTTGGTCAACACCTGCAGGAACACGGTTTTCAAGCAAATCAACCAAGAACGCTTCTTCGCCTGCTGGTGGATTTTTTAATAGTTCAACAAGCTGAGCTGTTTGAGCATCATCAAGTGGCTTCGGTGGGACTCCGAGTGCGGCACGTTCTTCAACGTGTTGGCGGTAAGCTTCTAGCACGGTGTTCATTCCTCTTTTTTTGAAAAATTACTTGCAAATTCCTGCTTTCTTAAAAAGCTTCACAAGTAATATGGACTATAAAAGTTTACTAGAGTTCAAGGTAAAAGTTAATGAAAACGGGGTGTTTCTCCGTGATGCCCATTATTTTGTATCTAAATACCCGTGTGCAAATAATGAGCTAACTAGCCAAATCTGGGCTATTTTTAAGCAAAAAAGCCTCAGATGAGAGAAAATTCAATAACCCTATTCAATTAGAACGATTTATATTTTGGCATTTTGTCATGAGGCGTTGCCAAACATTCATCCATTGCTTGCTTTCTAACTTTTTCTTGGAGTGCTTGAGAATCTTTAGTCAGTTCTTCTTTTGGAATTGCATAAACTTTTTCAATAACATTAAGAATAAATTTTTTCGTAATGTCATCTTCAATCTTATTTGCATGCTCAACTGCTTGAGTTTTTTCAATTGCTTGCTGACGATCAAAAACAATACTTCTCGCTGCATTTCCTACGCTAGTACAAAAGCCATGCCACTGCTCTTCAGGTGTTAAAGGCTTCTTTTCTGAACAACCGACAAAGAACAAACTCATTGCAATCAATAAAATCTTTTTCATCATTTCACTACACTAATTATTGCTGTTGATATCATACGGAAAATCATCATTTTTGCAAAAATTGCCATAAAAAAACCGAGATAAAAACCTCGGTCTTTTTATACAAGCATTAGAAATGCCAATTTCATAATTCAGTTAATTAAAAAATTTAATATCAGTCGGTGTTGATATTTTTGCTGCATCACCAACAGGTTTTAAGGTGCCATTTTTTGCATCAAAGCGGAATAAACTAATGTTATTACTAAAAACGTTTGTCACGTATAGGTATTTACCAGATGCATCGAATGAGAAAGCCCTTGGTTCAATACCATTCGCTTTATAAACTGTTGGTTTACCTAGCAATCCATTTTGTTGAATTTTAAATACCAAAAGTTTGTTGTCTGCACCACGATTAGCAGCAATCACATATTTGCCATTTGGGCTGAGGATAATTCCACTCGCACTCTTAAATTCAGGTGTTTTGTCCTCATGAATTAGTTTTAGCTCAGCTACTTTTTTCAAATGACCATCTTGCACGTTAAATGTCACAATTTCACTTCGCATTTCTGCGGTAATGTACGCATGTTTGCCATTTGGTGAAAAGACCATATGACGTGGACCAGAACCATGCGTAAAGGTCACATCTCGACTGCTATCCGCTTCGAGTGGTTGAGGCTTATTTGGGTGATAACGAAAGGTATAGACTTTGTCATTTCCAAGGTCGCTAGCATATAGATATTTACCATCGGGACTGAAAGTTGTCGAGTGTGCATGACCACTCTCCTGACGCCCTTTAACATGACCAGAACCTTCCGCGAAAACAATATTTTGAACCATTTCACCCAAATGACCGTTTGGCAAAATTGGCAAAACAGCCACCCCACCACGACCTTTATCGAATGCTGAATAGTTCGACACAAATAAGAATTTACCATCTAAACTGATTGATGCATGTGTTGGATGTCCACCATGGCTATTCACTGTGTTCAACACCTCTACCTTACCATTTTGAACTGATAAAGCAGTTACCGCTCCTTCATTTTCTTCATTAGTGGTATAGGCAAAACGACCATCTTTCGATTTTACAATCCAAGAAGGACTTTTCATTTTCAACACATTAATAGGAGTTAAAGTTCCATTGCTATTCACTTGAAGCTGGTACAAACCTTCACTGGCTTGTTTTGGTTTTTGCACAAGCGGTGCCTTAGGGATGGATGTCCATGTTCCCACTAAAGCGATTTGTTGCTGTGCAGCATTTACAGTGGAGCACCATCCAAATGACAAAAGCGTCAACGACAATGTTGCTTTTAACTTGTGAATTAGCCCACGATATTTAATATTTGTATCGTTGTCCTTGCCATATTTTATTTCAACATAAGTATCTATTTTCACGTTTATTTCCTTGAAAAATTCACCTTATTTGCACTTATCAACAAGGTATTATCAATCTAATTTCATTTAATGTTTCTGAAAACTAATTTATAAAACAGCAATTTTCAAGTGAATTTTCTTTAATCAGAAGTCTACTCAAGGTGGGCTTACTTTTAAGAGAATCGATGGTTTATATAGTAAATATTCAACTTTTTTAAATGTTATGAAGGTGTTATTAAATTAAAAGCCCACTTGAAGTGAGCTTTTAATTTATTTATTAGTGATTGAAACCAATCAAGGTATTCACAGTACTAACGTACTTTTCTAATGCTTAATTTCCATCTATTAGAAACGCCAGTTGTAGAAAAGATCGATTGCTCTTTCTAAAGATTGACTTGCTTCTAGATATAAACGGCGGTTCATTTGATAACGTAAAGTCAGCTTGTTGACTGGAGTAAACACACCGACACCATAACGAATAAATAGATCAGGTGTAATATAGCCAGTTAAGCTCACCTGAGTATCATCACCTGTACCTTGAGCATCTAAAGCTAATCCACTTAAACCGAAAGTGCGTCCAATCTGGTTAGTTAAAGCACGTGTACCGCCTAAGCCCATACTGATACCCGCAGCAGCAATGGTGTTATTTACATCAGACTTAAACCCTTCTGCATTACTTAAACCACTTGAACCCTCATTAATACGTCCTGTGACGAGCGCATTTAATGCTTCTTGCTCAGATAGTCCTGCATCATTATAAACCTGAATGTTTGGTGATGTCGCAGTACCTGTGACACGTACCCCAACCATACTACCCTGAACATTTTTGTTTGCATCTATATCTAATGTTGGGTTTGCCAATGGACCATTAAAACGCGCAATCGCTCGATTCAAATCTAGACTTTGTCCATAAGCTTCAATTTTCACTTTTTGACTGACACCAATTGCCCCGTTAGCTCTCATCGCAGTCTCGTAACCACGTTGACTTAAGTTTAGACGACCAACTAACGGAATATTACTGTTAAAGCCTTGGAATATTACTTGCTTTCCAATATTAACAGTAATATCAGCTCGGATATCCCAAGGTTTAGCAGCACGTAAAATTGCAAGCGGGTCTTGGCCTTGTCGAACTATGCGGACATCTGATGAAGTATTAATGACTGGAGCAGTTGTTTCTGGCATTGAAATTCGCGCACGAGGAACATCTACTGACCCTTTTAAGCTTAAACGCTTATCGAAAGGATACATATCAAGTGTAAGGTTTGGATTCGCAATTGCAGTAATTAATGGCGCCTGACGTACAAGTAAATTATCACCTTTGAGGTTTAATTGAAGACGCGGTGCATCTTTCCATTCAAAACTACCTTTTAAAAGCCCTACACCTTGACCGCTGTTAAACGCGCCATCAATTGTTGCTATGTTCTGACGAATTGATGAGTAAACCTGAACATTAGTTAAATTAACTGGCAGCGAAATCATACTGATTGCACCATTTTTCAGACGCATTTCACCAGTAAACTGTGGCTGAGTTAATGTACCGTTGACTTTACCAGCCAAGGCTAAAGTTCCACTTAGTGTGCGGACATCTTGAATAAATGGTTTCAAGACTTTTAATTGAACATCATTAAAAGCGACCTCACCATGCATTGGCATTGATGGCTGGAATGGATTGATAATAACATTCGCATATCCTGTACCAATATCAGGTGTTTTAACATCAACACGGAACAATAGACCTTCTGATACACTTTTTGCAATAACACTTAGTTCATCATAAGCCAGAGTGGTTGCAGGGTCTTGAGGATCTTCAGCAGCTAAACCGATTTCACCTTTGCGCGTAATTAAACGGGCATCAAGTTTTGGATTTCCTCCATTTACCCACGATGCCTTGGCATAACCATTTAATTGTCCAGTCATCGCTAAGCCTTCTGGCATAAATGCCGCGAAGTCACTTAAATCCATATTTTGAGTTACAAATGAAATATTACCGCGGGCCTTACTTACCCGTACCGGCTGGTCAAAGCAGAGCTGGCTATTCGCACTTTGCCAGCAGTGTTGACCTACATATAGCTCAGACCTTGCAGAAGAATAAATCACTGGAGCATTTTGATTTTGTGCTAAACGAATGCGTTTTGAATCAAAACTTCCTTTCTGAATTTGGCCTAACCAATCATTATTTTGGTTAAACCCGCCCGCCAACTGAACATAGAATTTGGAAATACTATTATTGCCGAGTACTTTCAATAGATGCGCTTTTCTTGTTCCAGTTAAATTCAATTCGGCAGACTGAATTTGTCTATTTCCACTCCGCAAATTATCTAATTTTGCGGTTAATTGAGTCGGTGTTGTTTCCGATGTTGGAAGCTCCCCTTGAATACTCAACCGCTTCACACTTACTAAAGTATTAAATGCAAAGTTATCTACTGCGATATTTGCTGTTGCTTTTAAACGTGGTTGTGATTGTACATTTAGGTCGCCATAAGCTCGACCACGCAACCCCGGATATAACTCGTAGAGTGCAGGTGCATTGAGCTTGATTTTCAGATTTTGTGCATTACCTGTCGCCTGTAGCTGATTCTGCCCATACACTAAAAATAAATTATTGGCTTCAAACTGCTGAGGAAAAAAGCCCTTTTGATTAGAGTCCATCAATAAAGATAAATTACCCTTACCTCGAACAGGTTTATTATTTATAAAGCCTGCAAGATTCAATTGCTGAATATTAATTCGTTTCAAATGGTCTGACCAAACTCCTTGAGTTTTCAGATTTCCTGAAATTTCACCTTTTACAGTTGAGGTAAAATATTGGGGTTTAAAACGTACCAATGAACTATTAATATCCCATGCAATGCCATCTTTTAAATTTACAGAACCTGTTGCATAGATTTTTCCAGCGATGCCATCATGCTGTAACTGGTTAATTCGAATAAAATCTGGTGTACCGGCTATAGAAAACTTCAATAAACCATTTGCCTGTTTTAAGGCTTTTAAAGATCCATCATAATTAACTGCAAAACCTTTAAAGCCACCACCAGCTTTCACATCATGGAATAATAATGCTGCTGTACTTTTACCACCTAAAGTTACAGTCTCTTGACCTGCTTGAGCCAGTCGACCCGTTAAATCAATTTTCTCAAATTGAATGATTTGCTGGTTTGGTTTAGCAAAACCATTTGCTTTAATCGAACCATTTAAAAGATTAACAGGCGCTGCTGCATGAATACTTTGTGGATTAAAATCTTTTGCATTTAACAATGCATTCCAAACCAACTGACGTTTTTCGGTAGGAAGCAACACTTTAGCCTGACCAGTTAAACTACCTTTTTCAGCAGTAAAACTAAAATTGGGAACATTTAAAACATTATCTTTAACATTTAGATTGGCTAGATATTGCCCTGCTGGCAATAAAGTTTTTTCATGCTGATATACTTTTGTAGCAACTTTAATGTCTTGCTGACCATCACGTAATGTTAAATCAACCTGACCACTGTCACTGCTTAACCATCCGATATAAGGCATTGCACGGTCTATTTTCGTCCAAGCTACATTCATGAGCATCGGTTGAGGTTTATTATTTTTTTCTGGGGCCTGATTAAACTTAAGCTTCCAAGACTCGTAACGGTCAAAATCAACATTAGCAAATACTTCAGTACCTTTTTCCAAAGAACCGGTTGAAGCAACAGCAGCATCTAAACTTGGCGGTAAAAAGTCTTGAACGACCGGAGGAATTGCTTTGTCTTTAGGATTAATATGGTCTAAACGGCCTTTGATATCCCAAGTAACATGATCTTTCCAATTCACCAGACCTTTAAGGTTAACAGCACCTTTCATGACTTGACCATTAAAATCAGTGATATTCAACTGATGAACCAAGTCAGTATTCATTAAAGCGTTGTATTGACCTTCAGGTAAATTCTCACCCTTTAAATCTGTATCAACTGCTAAATTAAGTTGTTTAATATCGCCTTGAAACTTGATCACACCATTTTTTGCAAATAATTTTTGCTCAATCAATAAAGGTAAATGATAATTTTTGAGTAATAACTCACCTTGCATTGGAACTTCATCACGAACAGGATGCAATACCGCCCAACCCGTTAACAAATCAGGTGTTGTTGTTGCAACACCAACTTTTAAAGTATCTAAACTTCCGCGAGCTGCGACTTTAATATTTTGAATATTTAAACTTTTTAAAGATGGGATTCTTAAATCTGCTGTAGCGTCTAATGGATATTTACCACTGAAATCCATTTTTCCTGTGGCATTGTGGACTGAAAGATAGCCCATATCCATACTGGATTTTTCAAATTCCAGTTTAGTCTCCGACCAAAGTGCATCTTGTAGATGAACATCATGAAAACTTACATCTGAGGTTGCTAGTTTAATTTCTAAATGATCAACATCGGCTTCATCAACACGTAGAACAAATGGCAACTTAATAGGCTTAAATTCAAACGCCTTACCAGAAGGCGGAGTTTTATTAATAATACGTAAGTTACGCACATCTGCATGGCTCAAATGCACTTCTTTTTCTAATAATAAAGAGCGCCAGCCTAAGCCTACATCAGCTCTATCTAAGGAAACATCAACATCCTTTAATTGCACCAAAACATTCTTAAGAATAATTCCGCGCAGTAAGTTCCCGCCTTCGTATTCATATTTAATTATTTTCTGAGCGTCTAAAACCCGATCTAATAAAAAACGACTTCCGCGATCTGTTGACATCATGATCACTAACGAAGACGCTAATAATAAAAATATGATCAATATCGTCAGCACGAAACTACGCAAAATACGCCGCTTCTTAGGAGAGCTAGGTGCCGAAGTTGGCTGCTGTTCTACGTCCGCCATAAAATAAACCTAATAAAATTTTATTTTTAAAGTTGTGGGCCTATAAAGAAATGTAAACGAATCGGATGGTTTTCATCTGAAATACCCGAAGCGACGTCTAAACGGATTGGTCCAATTGGAGACTTCCAGCGAATTCCAACCCCAACGCTATAAGCTGCTGGATTATTAAAGTCTTTATCATAGGCATTACCAAAGTCAGAGAAAACAGCTGCTCGCCAACCGTCCTTAAACTGATAATTATATTCTAAAGAACCGACAGCCAAAGCTTGTCCCCCAATTTTATATCCATCTACTTCTGGGGAAAGACTCTTATAGTCAAAGCCACGAATGGTTTGGTCACCACCTGTAAAGAATCTAAGATTGTATGGAACTTTGTCAAAATCATCGGTAAAAATGTAGCTTAAGTCAGATCTTCCAACAAATTGATGATCATCATTTTCACCAAGAGAGTAAATAAATCTCCAACCCGCACTTGCAATTGCCATATTGGCATCGGACAGTAAACTCTCGCTACCTAATTCTACTTTATAGGTTTGTTTAAAAGCCTTAGTTGGGTTCAAACGTGTATTACTAGAAGTTTTAGAAGTTTCATAACTAAATAATAATGCTTCTTGCTCTGATGCGGCAGTTTTAAAAGCATCTGGTAATTCAGAAATATCAACATTACCTTGTTGGGTTAAACGGTCTAAACGATAGCGGACACCAAAAGTATGTTGCCAGTTCCCTAACGGACGTTTAATGATACGCTCTCCACCAACAACAGCGGATTCAGTAAGTAAACTTACATCTGGACCAATATCATCACGGGTTTCACGCTCATATCCACCCACAATGTTAAAGTAATCATTTAATGGGTGTTTATAGGGAATACTATATCGGCCATCAATAGATTGACGAATTTGCGAAACTTCTAAGTTTGCATCAAAAGAATGACCATATTTATTGACAATAGAACGGCGATACTGACTACGTAAACGTGCGCCTGTATCGGTACCGTAACCAACACCTGTTTCTAAACTATTTAGCTTATCTGCATTTAAAGTCACAATGACTGGAATTCTTTTAGTTTCACGTGCTTGTGCTTGCAGGCGGTCCTGTTCAGTTTCTTGTTCTTCCTGCTGAACTGACGCACTTTGCAACATAGCAGTTTGAGGTTCTGCCTCTTTTGCCTTTTGTGTTCCTGCAAACTGTTTTTCATCGACTACGTTTTGTGTAACTTCTTTATTAGATGTGGCTAATTGACGTGCTTTAGCCAATTGTCGTTGTTCAGGTGAAAGTAAATTAGACTCATCAACATCAATGCTTTGTTCATCGACCAAAGCCTGTAAATCTGGTGGTAACTCAAGTCGTTTTTCAATTGGATCTGGTTTAACAGAGTCAACTAAAGTGTAATTAAAATAACGTGAGTTGGTTAGGTTATTTGCTAAAGTATTTACCCGCCAAAATGCATAGTCATCGCCCTCTTTCCACGGCGCCATACTTTCTAAAATATTCAAATTTAATGGCAAAGGTTTCGATGGATCACTCATACGAAACTCAACCTTATCTAATTTGTAACGCTCACCCGTTTCATAGCGTAAGTTAATATCAGCTTTATTTTCTGGCTGACTCACTTTCACATCATGCAAACGCCAGTAAGCATCAAAATAACCATTATTAGATGCGGCATCAACAATACGACTTTTAGTGGTTTCATATAAACCATGGTTAAAAATGTCACCTACATCCTGATCAGGAACTAAACGAATAACCTGAAACTGTGGTTGCTTTTCACCCGCACCAGTAAATTCAATATTTTGCTCATTAATTCGTACTGGTTCATTAGGCGTAACATTTACACGAACCCGACTCGAACTTAATTTTTCAAAGCGGAACTCAGCATTATAATAACCAACTGCCTGTGCTGCTTGATTACTTAATGTTCTAAGTTGGGGTAAAGCAGCATTGAAATCTTCAAATGACTCTTGAGTAAATGTCGATAACTTACCTTTAATGTTTTTAGCAAGCAAATCTGAAGCACCACTTACTTCTGCACTAATACGTGGTACTTGTTCCATTGGAATTGCACGTGGCGGACGCACTTTATTTAAAATACGCTTAAAGAAACCAGCTTGTTCAGGTGGTTCATCGGTCTCGGGCGTTAACTCTGGTAAGGTTTTTCCTGTTTCATTGGCTTCGACTACAATCTTGCTATCAGATTGAATCTCTTGCATAAGCTGGTCAATATTTACAGGTGCTTGTTTAATTTCCTGTACTTCAGACTGCGTTGCATCACTTACCGTTACTTCAGGTAGCTTCTGAGTCCCATTTTGAAAACTCTGCGCTTCATTTTTAGCTTCTTCTGCTACCCTATAAATTTCATTTGCCATATTTTGGTCAACAGGCATATCTGGTAAATCTTCGAGATTATCCAGTGTAATTGGCTTAAATTCGTCAATTTGATTTGGAAATTGTTCTTGTTGTTGCAATATAGCCAAGCTATCTTGTTGTTGCTGAGCTTGGGTAACAAGTGTAGCAATATCTATAATTGGAGCAGTAGTTTGCTGATCCACTGACGCTAATTGTTCTGCTGAAGTATCAGACACAGTTGCACTTGCAGTTGATGAACTAGCTGCGACAGAAGTTTGAGCAAAGCTTGGTGTTACACAAACTGTTAACAACAAGCTGCTACAAATAAGTTTAGGAATCCCCTGCATTTTTAAAATTAAATGCATAGAATGAGTGAGAGTTGACTGTTTAAACTTAATTTTAGAAGGCATAGAAAACTCTAGACTTATTTTTTAATAAAACGCACCAAGGTAAGTGTAAAACTCACTCAAAACCATTGATTTTTCATTTAATCAAGCGTTAAAAATATCATACATGGTTTTCGATGCAAATTAACACTCGGTCACATTTTTTTATAAAACACAATGAAGTTTGCACATGATGAAACAAGATGAGCACCTGATGACATCACGTCGGTTCGTACCGATGTTTTTTACCCAGTTTTTTGGCGCATTAAATGATAACGTTTTTAAGCAAGCTTTATTATTAGTGATTACCTATGGTTTGATTCAGCAACAATCTGCCCCAGTAAGTACCCTTAATAACTTAGCGGCTCTCTTGTTTATTTTGCCCTATTTCTTTTTTTCGGCCACTGCTGGACAAATTGCAGATAAATATGAGCGTTCACAACTTGTTCGTGGCATAAAAATTTTAGAAATTATTATTATGCTCATTGGTTCTGCTGGTTTTTTATTGGGGCACTTATGGTTGCTTCTTCTTGCTTTATTCTTAATGGGTACACATTCCACATTCTTTGGACCCATCAAGTACGCAATTTTGCCTGAAATTTTAAAGCCGCACGAGTTAATGTCTGGCAATGCTCTGTTTCAATCGGGCACTTCAATGGCAATTTTATTTGGGATGATTTTAGGTGGTGCTGTAATTGCATCATCACATGGAAACTTATTGTGGATTAGTCTTACTGTTGTGATTATTGCTTGCATAGGCTATTTATGTAGTCGCTTCATTTTACCTCAAAAAGTTGCTGCTCCCGATTTAAAGATTGACTGGAATTTCATTCGTACGAGTTTTCAAACCATTAAATATGCCAAAAGCTTACCTTTAGTGTTCACTATTTTGTTAGGTAACTCATGGTACTGGTTTTATGGCGCTACTTATTTAACGCAAATTCCACAGCTCACCCAACAAAACCTGCATGCTTCAGAAAATGTCGTCAGCCTTTTGCTTACTTTCTTTTCAGTCGGTATTGGTGTCGGGTCACTTCTTTGCCGTAAAATTGGTGGTTCAGAAATTAATATAAAAATGGTGCCGATTGGTGCTATTGGCCTAACTGTTTTTGCATTATATCTTGCTGCCAGTTTAGCTTTTGTTCCCGAAAGAACTGGTGCATTACTTACATTAAAAGATATATTTACTCAAGGTTGGGTTTACTATCATGTGATGTTAGCAGTGACTTTACTGGGGATTAGTGGCGGTTTTTATATTGTTCCCCTTTATGCCATGATGCAGGCTTATTCTCCGCGCTCACATCGTGCCCGTGTTGTTGCGGCTAATAACATTTTAAATGCAGTTTTTATGGTTTCTTCTGCAATTTTTTCAATCTTAATCTTAAGTGTTTTAAAAATTGATATTAAAATACTTTTTATTATTACAGCTGTACTTAGTGCAATCTTTAGTATTTGGCTTCTAGCACGACTAAAACCAATGCTTGCCACAGCACATCTTTCTTTGGAGGACTAATTTATGCGCCACTATACTGGAATTGATCAACTCATTAACTCTTTTGATCAGGCGTTACGTAGTCTTGTTCCGGGTGCAACAGCAGCACAGCGCCAAAATCCAGCCGAAACAGTTGAAGCAAAACTAGGGGTAGAAGATGCTCGCCATGTAGCGGGTTTAATGCGAGTTAACCATAGTGGTGAAGTCTGTGCTCAAGCCCTTTATCATGGACAAGCATTAACTGCAAAATTACCCAATGTGCGTCAAGAAATGCAACAAGCAGCAATTGAAGAACAAGATCATTTAGCTTGGTGTGAAGTTCGCTTAAAAGAGTTAAATAGTCATACCAGTTTATTAAACCCAATATGGTATGGGCTTTCATATGGCATGGGTGCTCTTGCGGGTATTGCTGGTGATAAATATAGCTTAGGTTTTGTGGCTGAAACGGAGCGTCAAGTCAGCCTTCATTTACAAGACCATTTAAAACAGCTACCAGCTCAAGATGATCGCTCTCGTAAAATTTTAGAGCAAATGAATGAAGATGAATTGCATCATCGTCACACTGCACTTGAAGCAGGTGGCGTTGAATTACCATATGCAGTAAAAATCACCATGACAGCCATTTCAAAATTAATGACAAAAACCAGTTATTACCTTTAAAAAAACAAAGGATTGATCTGAACCAGATCAATCCTTTTCAACTATTATTTTAAGCCGTGATCATATTTAAAACGTTCGATATCGCGAATTGAGTTCCAATAGTTTCGATTAATACGGTCACGATCAATTTGTAATTCTTTTAAAAGTTTACGATAACGTTCACGCTCTTCTGGCTTTAATTTTTCGTTGTACGCGTTATCAGAATATTGCTTAAACTTTTCGTCATAACGATCATATTCATTTTTTGCATTGTAGTAATCGGAAGCTGCCTGATAATAAGGTCTTAAACGATTACGCTGCTCAACTGGGCACACATTGATATTGCCACTACCCTCTAAAGCGTTATAAAAAATATTTGTTGGCTGGCAATAATACCCCAGACCTTCTTTATACCCACGTTCATATGACTTTTGATCTGGAACAATATTGGCTTTTCCGCATGCTTTGTAATATTGATCTAAACGTGGCGACGAACCTTTTGAACCATCTTTCTCACCCACTAATGACCAATTCGCAGTCTTACATTCTTCTACGCTCATTGCAGCACAACCTGAAAGGCTGATGGCTAGAATGGCTAAACCGATATTTTTCATATTAAGAGAACTCAAAAAATAAATTTAAAAAACGCAAAAATAAAATTCCAGTAAATACCCTAAAAGGTCTTGCTCTATTCAAGACTTCAAAAATAAGTGACTCACTGGATAAGCCTTTAAGTTTAAATCAGTTTGACCATCTCACCAAATTGAAAGGCCATAATTCCTAACATTGTTTAATTTAAAAATAAAATTCGAAGAAATTTGCTAACTCTTAGACTACCCTTATACGCTAATTTTACTTAAATTTTTAATTATAAAAATTAGACTCAAATAATTGATTATTCATACAAAAAATTTAAATACTCCCAAAATCATTCTTTAATCATTTTACTCTTTTTTTATGCTATTAACCTTACAGCTTGCGGTAGGATTTTAGCTAAATAACCACCAAGGTTTTTATAATGAGTACGCATATTTATCCAAACTTAAACTTACAAGACTCTCACCTTAAGGCTTTTAAAATATCAGACGATTTTACTCCACCAACACAGGCCGATACGTTCCAACCCGATTTATTTTTGAAAGAAGTCGATGAATATTTAAACTCATATCCTCATACTCAGCATATTGATATTTGCCTACATGATTTAAACGGACATATTCGTGGCAAACGAATTGATGTTAAAAGTTTGAGAAATCTCTCCAACGGATGTTATTTTCCACTTTCTGTTTATGCAATGAGTCTTGATGGAAAAGTTATTGAAGAGACAGGCCTAGGAAAATATATTGGTGAACCAGACAGACTTTGCCTGCCCATTTTAGGCAGCTTGCAACCAAATGCCTTATCCCCTGAATTGAATGCTCAGCTTTACCTATCCATGCAAGAAGAACATGGCTCAGATTGTCGATATGAACCACGCAATATATTAAAAAAATTATTAAATCAGTTACACGCCGACAATTATTTTCCAGTTATGGCTGCTGAGTTAGAGTTTTATCTTTTCTCAACCAACCATCACACTGAAACATGTTTGGAAAATCAATGTTTTGACATAGATGCACCAAATAACTATCAACAAGTCTTAGAAGAAGTTGAAAAAGCCGCCCTACTACAATCTATTGAAATTACCGCTATTGTTGCAGAGTCATCACCTGGACAATACGAACTAAACCTTCAACACACTCATGATATTTTAAAGCTGTGCGATCAAATTAATGCTTTAAAAAGAATTGTAAAACAAGTCGCAAGAAAGCATGACTTAACTGCCTGTTTCATGGCGAAACCGAACTTGGCAAAGGCTGGTAGTGGCATGCATTTTCATATGAGCATGCTTAATCAGTACCATGAAAATGTATTTAGTTCAGAAGTAGAAAAAGATGAACCTTCGGCCAAATTACTCAGCGCGATTAGTGGCCTAATTGAATTAATGCCTGCATCTATGGCGATTTTAGCACCCAATATTAATTCTTATAGACGCTTTAAAATTGGGCACCATGTACCATTAGAAGCAAATTGGGGTACCAATAATCGTAATGTCGCAATCCGTATTCCATGCTCAGATTTGAAAAATCAACGTCTAGAGTATCGTGTTGCAGGAGCGGACTGTAATCCTTATCTGGTTACAGCTACGATTTTAGCTGGTGTGTCTTACGGCTTATCTCATAAGTTAACGCTACCAAAACCTGCACATCTTTTAAAATTTCCTGATGAGCACATTCTATTAGCCAACAATCAGCCAGAAGCATTAAAAATATTTAAAGGGAGTCTTATTTTAAAAGGATATTTAGGGGCAGACTTTGTAGAGCATTGGTACACAGTTAAACAGGCTGAATATCAAAATATTTATAGTCAAATGACCGAAGCAGAACAACATTGGGATATATAACTAAAAAAATACTATGACATAAAAATAAAGAAACACTGTATTTAGCGAACCCTTAGGGAGAAATTCCCTAAGGTTTTTTTTATATTTAATTAATAATCCAATTAATAATTTTTCTGTTTAGCTAAAAAACGTAATCCAACACCTGGTTCAGTTGCAATATAACGTGGATGAATTGCATTATCTCCAAGTTTACCGCGCAACTTGCCCACTAAAATACGTAAATAATGAGTATCTTCCTGATGGGTTGGTCCCCATAGTTCTTTTAATAGTTGTGGCTGTGTTAAAAGCTGCCCTTGATAGCGCATTAACAGCGTCAACAGTTGAAACTCTTTGCGAGTTAAAGTAATTGGCTGTTGCTCGATCCATACTAAACGTTGCATAACATCTACTTTAAGGTAGCCATCATCATAAACATGAGCTTCTTGCTGAATGGGTTGGTTTCTTAAAATGACTCGTATGCGCGCTAATAACTCTTGCACACTAAAAGGCTTGGTCATGTAGTCATTTGCACCCGCATCTAGCAAGGCAACTTTTTCATATTCATCTGCGCGTACAGATAAAACAATCACAGGAACATTCGACCAACTACGTAACTCTTGAAGCACTTCTTTACCGTCTAAATCTGGCAAACCCAAATCTAAAATAACTAAATCAGCACCTTGTGTGGCCAAAGCCTCCAAACCTTTGTAACCAGTCTCACAGAGCGTGGTTTTGTATTTTTGTGTTCTTAAAGCAATGTCTAAAAATTTACGGATTTGCGGCTCATCATCAATAATCACAATACGTGTTTCTACAGGTGATGTTTCTGAACTTATCATGACTTTACAACTTATTCTTTTACTGGATGAATGGGTAGTTTGATTTGAATTAAAGTACCTTTATTTTGGCGACCTGAAAATGCTTCTATTGTACCCATATGAGCACCAATAATCGCTTTCACAATTGTCAGTCCTAAACCTGTACCGAATTTTCCACGGTCTCCACGTTCCATAGTATAAAACATATCGAAAATGCGGTTTCTTTCATCTTCAGGAATTCCCGCTCCTCTATCTTCAATTTCTATTTTCACTTCATCTTCAAACAAAAGAGAAGCCCGAATCATGACTGGTTCATCTGGAGGTGAAAAGTTTGCAGCATTTTCTAAAACATTAAAAATAGCTTGCTCTACCAGTGCTGGATGAACATATAAACTAATGGTTTGTTCAGGTAATTCGACCAACACTTGAGTATCTGGTTTATAACGCTTCAAACGGCGGGTTGCAGAACCAATTAATTCATCGATACCAATCCAGTCTCTTTTTAAAGATAGACCTTCATGCCCCAAACGTGTCATATCAAGCAAATTCTGAATATAACGATCTAAGCGCTCGCCTTCTAAATGAATAGTTTCGAGTAAATCTTGCTGGTCTTGCTCTGACATATCTGCTTTAAAATGGGCCAGCGTATCAGCTGCTCCAATAATAGAAGCAAGTGGTGAACGTAAATCATGCGATACCGACGATAATAAAGCAGAACGTAATCGCTCTGTTTCACTGGTTACTTTTGCTTGTTCAAGTTCATTAACAAGTTGGGTCCGGAGTGCTGCCTGCGCAATATATTCAATTACACTTTCAGTCAGTTTTTTTTGCTCAAAATTTAAAGAAATAACTTCATCTTTAAAGTAGATTCCCACAATACCTAGGCTATTTTTTTGTTCTAAAAGTGGTAAAAACCACCAGTTTGACTGACTAAGCGTATCGGTAAAACGCCCACATGGTTGTTGATGCTTCAAACACCAATCTGCTGCCACTTTTTCTTTATCGTTTAGCTCTATGTCAGATGAAATCACTCTATCTTGAATAGAAATCCATACTTTAGTTTGAAGTTGTGTTTCTAAGGTCATACGTCCTGTTTGCATGACTTCTTCAAGGTTCACTGCACGAGAAAGTTTACGCGCCAAATCTTGCATCACAGTAGTGTAGGCATTCGCAGCTTTTAAAGACAAAACCTGCTGACGTAATTGAGAAGCTAAGCGTCCAGCGATTAAAGCTGCTGCAAAAAAAGCAACAACGGTAACCACACCTTGATGTGCTGAAATCTGTAAGGTAAAACGCGGTGCAATAAAGAAAAAGTTATAAGCCAAGAAACAGATTAAAGCTGCCACGACAGCAACGAGCATTCTGGTTTTAGTTGCAACAATTAAAACTGAAATAATAAAAATGACAGAAAAGTCTTCAATACCAAATAATACTTCAGCAAAGTGCGCTATAAAAATACTGGCACACGTAACAACTAAAACAAAAATACTTTCTTTTAGTGATAAAAATGATGGCTTTTCAAGCTGAGTTGTCTTTTTAGTACCCTGTTCAGGATGCAAAATAGTTAAAGCAATTGAGTTTTCTTGATTCAATAATTGTTGAGCTAAATTTTTCTTAAATAACTTTAACCACCACGGCGAAATACTTTTACCAATGACCAGATTTGAGATTCCCCTATCCACAGCAGCATCCATTAAAACAGATGCAACCTGATTGCCATATATTACTTCTGTTCGACCACCGAGTTGTCGAGCCAGTTCAAATGCACGGTCGATCTCGATATATTCTTTTTTATATGAACTTTCTAAACTCTGCCCAAAGTCCAAACTTTTAGCAACATTCACTACAGTCCACGTAGCCCCATAACGTTCTGCTAAACGACAACCCGCCCGTACTAAATACTCTGAAGAACCTTGCCCATCTATCGCAATCATTAATTCATTTTGCAACGATATAGACTTCAAACCTTTAGAGGCATAACTCTCTTTTAAATCTGAATCGACATGTTCCGCAACGCATTGCATTGCTAGTTCACGTAGTGCAGTTAAATTTGAAATGCTAAAAAAGCCTTGTAATGCTAGATTTGCTTGATCGGGCACATACACTTTTCCTTGATGAAGCCTTTCAATGAGTTCACTGACTGGCAAATCAATTAAACGAATGTCTCGAATACGATCAAATACTCTATCTGGTACAGTTTCACTTACCCTAATGCCAGTAATCTGGTACACCACATCATTTAGGCTTTCTAAATGCTGAATATTCATGGTAGTAAATACATCAATACCTGCATCTAGTAATTCATTGACATCTTGCCAACGGCGTTCATGGCGACTGTTCGGTATGTTGCGATGAGCCAACTCATCAACTAAAACGATTTCGGGATGCCTAAGTAAAATAGCATCCAAGTCCATTTCTTCTAAAGTGTGCCCCTGATATTGCATTTCCTTTCTAGCAATTTGAGGCAACCCTTCCAAAATTTTTAGAGTTTCTATTCTCCCATGGGTTTCAACAATACCAACAACAACATCTGTACCCTGTTGAAATAACTCTTTGGCACGAGCAAGCATGGCATAGGTTTTTCCAACACCAGGCGCCGCACCGAGAAAGACCGTTAGTCGACCGGCTTGATATCTGTTGACATGATTTAATAAGGCCTCAGCCTGATTTTCGCGATTGCTTTGCACTTGATATCATCCGGTAAACTAACAACTTTATTTTTAAGTTAATGTGTAGATTGTAATTGATCTAAAGCGATATTGAGCTCTAATACATTAACACGAGCTTGTCCTAATACACCAAACTGCATCGGTTCAATATGCTTTTGCAGTAGCCCTTTCACAACTTTAGTATCTAAATGGCGCGCTTGAGCCACTCGGGCAACTTGTAACTGAGCAGCTTCAGGGCTAATATGCGGATCTATACCACTACCAGATTTAGTCACCAAATCACTTGGAATAGGTGTATTCCCAGTGTGATCTTGTTTTTTCACCGCAAGAATCTGAGCATCAATTTGCTTTTGTAACTCAGGATTAGTACGAGCTAAATTTGTACCCGCCATTGCCATGGGGTCATAATTTGCTGCCGAAGGACGTGGATGAAAATATCCCTCCCCAATAAATGGCTGAGCGACTAATTTTGACCCTATAACTTTATGATCTATTTCGACCAAACTACCATTGGCCTGATCGTTGAATAAAACCTGTCCGGCGCCAGTAGCGATAGCACTGTAAATAGCACCGCACCCCACTAGAGTAAAAATTAATAATCCTAACGATGCTCTTAAGGTCTGACCCAAATTTGCTTCTGAATTTTGTACATAAGTTTTCATTTCAAACTCCAGATTACAAACCAAATAAATGAACAATCACCACATCGATCGCTTTAATGGCAATAAATGGTAGAACCACACCACCCACACCATAAATCAACATATTTCGACGTAATAATTGAGTTGCAGTTGAAGGTTTAAATTTCACACCTCGAAGAGCAATTGGAATTAATAGCGGGATAATAATCGCGTTAAAAATTAATGCTGATAAAATCGCACTACTTGGGCTCGCCAGATGCATCACATTTAACACTTGCATTTGCGGAATCGCTGCAGCGAATAATGCAGGCAAAATTGCAAAGTATTTCGACACATCATTTGCTAAAGAAAACGTTGTTAAAGCACCACGAGTAATGAGCTGCTGTTTCCCAATCTCAACCACAGCCAGTAGTTTGGTCGGGTCTGAGTCTAAATCGACCATATTGCCAGCTTCTTTCGCAGCTTGTGTACCAGAATTCATGGCTAAGCCAATATCTGCCTGTGCTAATGCGGGCGCATCGTTGGTTCCATCACCGACCATCGCAACTAAACGACCTTGTTGTTGTTCAGTACGAATACAAGCCAATTTGTCTTCAGGTTTTGCTTCGGCAATATAGTCATCTACCCCAGCTTCCGCAGCAATCGCAGCAGCAGTTAATGGGTTATCACCTGTCACCATTACGGTTTTGATGCCCATTTCTCTTAAACGAGCAAAGCGTTCTTTAATACCGTGTTTAATCACATCTGAGAGTTCAATCACGCCCAATACATGATGTTGATTTGCCACAACCAATGGGGTTGCACCTTTTTTGGCGACTTGTTCAACACGTGCTTTTAACTCTAAATCTTGAGAATAATCTTCATCGACAAATTTCAAAATGGCATCTAACGCACCTTTACGAATTTGATCACCATTAGGGAAATTCACACCAGAAATTCGGGTTGAGGCACTAAAAGAGATAAATTCAGCCTGCTCAGGTTCTTGCTGTTTTAGCCCTTGTTCTTTTGCTAATTTAACAATCGATTTTCCTTCTGGTGTTGGGTCTGCAAGCGAACTTACCCAAGCAGCAGCTCTCAATTCCAACTCCGTTACCGAAGTTAAAGGATAAAAAGAGGTCGCTTGACGGTCGCCATAGGTAATAGTTCCAGTTTTATCGAGTAAAAGCACATCGATATCACCAGCAACTTCTACGGCTTTACCTGATTTTGCTAAGACATTAGCCTTAAGTGCACGGTTCATACCCGCAATCCCAATCGCAGGCAATAAACCACCAATAGTTGTTGGAATTAGGCAGATCAATAACGCCACGAGCACGACAGGATCGAGTTCAACATGCAAATAGTTAGCAATAAAAGGTAGGCTAATCACGACAATTAAAAATGTGAGTGTCATCACCATTAACAAGAAGCCAAGCGCAATCTCGTTCGGTGTTTTTTGACGATTTGAACCTTCAACCAAAGCAATCATACGGTCCAAGAAACTTTGGCCAGACTCAGCAGTAACCTGAACGATAATACGATCTGTAAGTACTTTAGTCCCGCCAATCACACCTGAACGGTCAGTTCCAGCTTCACGTAATACGGGTGCCGATTCACCTGTAACAGCTGATTCATTAATAGTGGCAAAACCTTCTACAATTTCACCATCGGCTGGAACAAGTTCACCTGCATGGACTTCAATAAAATCATTTAAGTGAAGTTCAGTTGCTGCAACTTGAGTCGCTTGACGATCGGTCAAAGAATTGAGTCTTCGAGCGGTTAAGTTTTCTCTTGCTGCACGCAATGAAGATGCCTGACCACGACCTCTAGCCTCTGCAACAGCTTCGGCATAGTTGGCAAATAAAATGGTAATGAACAGGATAGCTGTTACTGCCAAACCAAATAACAGTGTGGTGTAACCCAAAATGGTACTAATTGCAGTAACCACTGTCCCAAGCCATACAATTGCCATCACAGGATTTTTAATTGCATGTTGTGGTAGCAATTTCACAAATGCATTTTTCCAAACTTCAAAATTTGGTACCGTCATGGTTTTTTTATGGCTATTTACATGAGTTTGTGTATTCATTTTCACTCGCCTCCTTAGCCTTTAACCAACAAAAGTTGATCGGCAATTGGCCCAAGGACAAGAACTGGCATAAATTGTAATAAGGTAAGCAACACCACAATCGTGATCAGCGTTAAGGCAAAAGTTGGAGTTTCAACTTGGAGACTACCTGCTGTTTCAGGCGCTTTCCTTTTTGCAGCTAATCGCGTAGCAATCATTAATGGTAAAATTAATGTGGGGAAACGTCCTAAAAGAAGAGCAATACTACAAGTGACGTTCCACCATACGGTGTTATCTCCAAGGCCTTCAAAACCTGAGCCGTTGTTGGCAAATGCGGAGACATATTCATAGAACACTTGGCTAATGCCATGAGGTCCCGGATTGCTAATTCCCGATATTCCCGGAATGCTGAGGGTTAATGCAGTAAAGGCAAGAATAATGAGAGGTTGAATCAAGATAATAATCGCGAGTAACTTAATTTCTGCGGCTTCAATCTTGCGCCCGAATAACTCAGGGGTACGGCCTGTCATTAAGCCTGCAATAAATACTGCGAGTAACAGATAAATCATAAACTGTTGCAGACCACAGCCTACACCGCCCCAAATGGCATTAATCAGCATATTAATGAGTTCAACCAGACCAGTAAGTGGTGCAGAAGAATCATGCATCATATTGACCGAACCATTATTTACTTGAGTTGTGACAGCTGCCCAAACCGCTGATGCTGCTGGTCCAAATCGTTGTTCTTTACCTTCCATTACGGCAAGTTGAGATGCTGTAGATGACATGCTCTCAGACCAGACAGCAGCTGCACCTGAAATAACCGACATAAAAAGCATGCTACCAAAGACAAAGTAAGCAAACTTTTTACGCTGGGTAAAATGCCCGACCATAAAAATCACGGTAAGTGGAATGAGTAAAATCGCAATCATTTCTAGCAAATTAGAAAGTGGTGTTGGATTTTCTAAAGGCACAGAACTATTTGGACCGTACCATCCACCACCGTTACTACCCAATTGCTTAATAGCCACCATCGGTGCAACTGGTCCCAAAGGAATTTTTTGAGTTTCTACAGTGTTGGCTTTATCAATAAGCTGTACTTCCGGCCCGCCTTGGAAAGTTGCTGGGACACCTTGGCTATTGAGCAATAATGACCAGACAAAACAGAGTGGAAGCAAAAAGCGTACTGTAGGGCGAATTACATCTGCCCAATAGTTACCAATTAAAATTTGATCTGGTTGCTCGGCAACATCGGCTGCGATATGGCTGGGACGCTGATAAAAGAACGCTCTTAAGGTCGCGACAACCAAAGCCAGACCCATCATTGGAGTAATGACTTGCAAGCCCACAATACCTGTCATTTGCGACAAATAAGATAACTGAGCCTGACCAGAATAATGCTGTTGGTTGGTGTTTGTTAAAAATGAAATAACAGTGTGTAGCGCTAAATCCCAACTCATATTTGGTGCATGGTTAGGATTTAATGGTAGCCATGCTTGCGTCATAAAAATAGCAAGAATAGCCACTGCAAGAAAAATACAGCTAACAACAAATGCTAGAGAATATTGTTTCCAGTTCATTTGTTGTTGTGGAGATACACCTAACAAGCGGTAAACAGGATTTTCAATCCAACGAAATAATCCATCACCCCACATCGGCTGATTTGCCATCACTTTGGATAGATATTTACTGAGACACCATGCTAGAAAAATAGCAATAAATAAAACAAGTATAAGTTCTAACATGGCTACTCTCCTCTAAATCCCATGGCTTGACTTGCCAAACTGGAAATAAGGAGAAATAAAGAAATATCATTTTTTTTAAGTCCGCATAAGACAATGCCAGACTGATGCAAGATGCGCATTTGAGAATTTATAAGCATCTTTATTGTCCTGAAATAACACTAATTTAGTGAATTTCAGTATCGGTAAAATGCTCGTAAATTCTCTATTGAGGAACTCAAAGCCCGCGTAAAATTTGCGTAAAATATAAAGTAAAAGACGTTAAACTTTAAAATTGACTACCGGATAAAGTACTGCTTTAGACTTTAGGGTTTCACAATTCCATAATTCATATAAAGGAATTTTTACGTCTAGTGCCAAAGGTAATTTTTTAGAATTAAATTGCATATGGTCGAGATCAGTTCCACATGCAATCAAATCTACATCTAAAGAAATATGATGTGATGGACGAATACGCCCTGTGTCTGATTCAAGTTTTTTTAAGAAAGCTTCTATTTGTGAAGGATTTAAAGAACTTTTTAATAGACATGCTGAATTCCAGTAATCATCTCCAATGCCATCTCGGCATGGAATTTGATAAACCGATGAAAACTGCACTTTCCCCAATGTTGCCAATTGCATATAAGCAAAAGTAAAGTGTCGTTCTGCGTCTAAATTACTCGCTAGAGCGAGCGCAAAAATTATTTCTGGTGCGTTCAAGACGAATTCCTACAGCATTAGCTTCTGCAATGATGGCGGGCTTACGGATGGTAATGATAATTTTTTCAATCGTTGGGAAAGTTTCGAACAAACATTCCATAACGAGATGTGCTGCATGTTCGATTAATTCAGGCTTGGCTTGTTGAATAGTTTGAGCCGATAACTCACAAATCTGTGCATAATTGAGTGTATCTTCAAGTTTGTCAGACTGCGCAGCTCGGCTCAAATCATTATGGATGGTTAAATCCAACATTAAAGGTTGAATGATTTGTCTTTCCCAGTTGAAACAACCAATGACTGTTTCAACCTTTAACCCTTCAATAATAATGGCATCCATAAATTTAAACTGACCTTAGTGCTTTAACAACGAAGCAGGTTCCATATTTTGAACCATTTTCAAACGCTGGTCTGCATAAATATCGGTATATGGTGCGAGTACGCGCATAAAACGATCGAAATAAAGCATTTGCTTAAATAATAAAGCAAAATCTCGAGGGAATTTAATACCGTGGCGCTCACCAACACCCACCATATCCATCATAATGTCGTTTAAATCGGCAGGATTGGTAGACAGAATTTGCTGTGGATCAGCCATTAATACGCCATTAAATAAGCGTTCCAAATCTTGTGCCAATACTTCCACATCAACTTTGTTATGTGTCATGCCCATTTTCAGCATGTTTTCGGCCATCGCTTGATAATCAGTCTTTTGCAACGCATCCATAAACGCAATACATGCTGTCCAGACTTCTGGCTTTAACTGCCCCACAATACCAAAATCAATAAAACCAATTCGACCATCTTCGAGCAGCATCAGGTTTCCAGCATGTAAGTCCGCATGGAAACTCTTACATAGCATGAGACTACCAAACCATGTATTCATGGCAGTAATCAGCACTTGTGATGGATCTTTTGCGTATTGTTTCACCACACTAAAATCTGTCAAAGACACACCATATAGACGTTGCATGGTCAAAACACGGCGTGTTGAAAATTGGTGATAAACCTTAGGTGCAGTCACAGCATGGTTTTGAGAAATATTCAAATATTCAATAAAGTCATCTAGATTTTGTGCTTCTTCAATAAAATCAACTTCACGCACCATACGACTTTTGATTTCATCGACAATTTCAGAAAGTGCAGCAAATTTGATTTTAGGTACTGCACGTTCAAGCAATTTGGCAGCCCAATGCACGACACTTAAGTCAGTATATAAAATTGTTTCTACACCCGGCTTTTGTACTTTAATAACAACATCTTCGCCTGTGGTCAATTTAGCTGCATGAACCTGAGCAATTGAAGCAGAAGCTAATGGTTTTTCATCAATATAGCTAAAAATTTGACTTAAATCGCGCCCTTCAAACTCAGAGTCAAGTACACCTTGAATATAGCTGAACGGCAAAGTAGGTGTCTGGTCTAAGCAACCTTGAAATTCTTCTACATATTCACGAGGGAAAAGCGATGGAGTACTCGCAATAAACTGACCAAGTTTAATATAAGTTGAGCCAAGCGATTCAAAGGTTTCCCGCATGAGTTTGGCATTACTTGGTTTTTCAGTTGCGTATTTAATCCCAGCTTTGGCGGCAACCACTGCTGTTTCACCAATACGGGCGACAGAACGTAGCCCATCAAACAAAATATTTTTTTTCATATTTCTTCAAAACCAAATCATTCAGGTTGAGTGTAGCAAATTTTATTTCATTTACTGATTAACTTGCCTGACAAACTGGGCAATTTACATCCTTATCAAAATTAACAATGCGTTGTGTCATGTTTAAGCCATCCCAAAGCAACAGTTTCTGTTTTAAAGGGGTCAGATTGAGTCCTAGATAGAGCAAAGTGTGATGTGCTTGTAATGACGCTATCATTACAGGAGTAGTCGCAAGTACGCCTGATTCCGCACAGCGTAGGCCTTCATTGCTATGATGTTCTTTAGGAAATAAACATTCATAACAAGCTGAATCACCTTCAACCATAAACATTTGTGCCTGAAAACCAATTGCTGAAGCACTAATTAATGCAACCTGATGCTTCTTACAAGCGGCATTTACCAAATAGCGCGTTGTAAAATTATCACATCCATCCAACACCACATCTTGGTGTTCAACAAGTCTATCAATGTTATGTTCATCTAAACGTTCGTTGTAGTACTCAACACAGATATAAGGGTTAATTTTCTGTAACCGCTTTGCAAGAACTTCAGCTTTATAACGACCAATATCTTCATGACCAAATGCAATTTGACGTTGTAAGTTACTTATCTCAATGGTATCGGCATCAATGAGTGTAATTTTCCCAACCCCTGCTCGCGCTAGTAGCTCTGCACTACTACAACCTATTCCACCAGCCCCAACAATAAGAACATTGGCAAGTTTGAGTTTTTCCTGAGCTTCTATATCCCATCCATCAAGTAAAATCTGACGGCTATAGAGATGCATTTCTTCATCACTTAACTCTACAAAATCGATATCTTGAAGCTCGGTCACGCGTTAATCCTTTCACTTAGAAGCCAAATGATTTTATGACTAAGTCAGGCATTAGGAAAGGTATAAAATAAAAACAGCATTTTATTCTTTAAACTTTTATCCACCACATTACTTCTCTCAAGCTTTCTGCAACAATAGAAATATCTATTTTCTTTATTACTTAGGCTAAATATGTCCCAATCATATATTGCACCTGTAGAGTTAGAAAAAGCTTATCGTTTGTTAAATCATGGTCCAACTGTACTTGTCTCTGCTCAGCATGGAGATGACCGAAATGTAATGGCAGCCGCTTGGGCATGTGCATTAGAACTCACTCCTGCCAAAGTAACTGTTGTTCTCGACAAAAGTACTAAAACTCGTCAGCTTGTTGAACAAAGTGGTTATTTCACCCTACAAGTTCCCTGCTATGCGCAGCTCGATATGACCCATCAACTTGGTACAATTAGCAAATTAGATGATCCGCAAAAACTAGAACATTGTGGTGTTGAACTTTTTTATCAAGAAAGTCTTACCAGCCCATTAGTATCTGGTTGCATCGCATGGCTCGTGTGTAAACTTATTCCCGAACCTCACAATCAATCTGCTCATGACTTATTTATTGGTTCTGTTGTCGGTGCTTGGGCCGACACTCGAGTATTTAAAGACGGGCATTGGCACTTTCAAGATGCACCAAAAGAGCTTCGAAGCCTGCACTATATTGCTGGCGGAACGTTTTATTTAATTGGTGAGCAAGTTAAAGCTCAGCTTTAATCATCAAAATATAGTTTTATTTAACTTTCTGAAGTGTATTTAATCGAATTAAAACCAGAAAATTTCGATTGCAAAAAACCGCATGGTATTTGCGGTTTCTTGCAGTATTAACACTTAAACTAAATATCTTTATTGTTTAAATTTGGGTAACTTCACGAGCAATCACTAAACGTTGAATATCGGAAGCCCCCTCATAAATCTGGCTCACCCGAACATCACGATAAATTCGCTCAACAGGAAAATCACTCACATAGCCACCATGAATCTTTTAATTTCTGAGCAGGAAATTCATAGGTTTTATCTCTATGAGCAGCTGTAGGTTTTAACTGATTTTGCGCATAATCACGCATCATCTCCTGAACCATACTTTGTTCAGCACTTAAAATCATTTCAACGTCCTTATTTTTACTATTTTGCTGCCATACGAATTGCACCATCCAAACGGATGACTTCACCATTTAAATATGAATTTTCAGCAATATGCCCAACTAAACGAGCAAACTCTTCTGGCTTTCCTAAACGAGACGGATACGGCACCATTTGTCCTAAAGCATCCTGAACATTTTGTGGCATACCTTTAAGCATCGGAGTTTCCATAATTCCCGGTGCAATCGTCATAATTCGAATGCCATGTCGCGCAAGCTCACGAGCAATTGGCAATGTCATGGCAACAATAGCGCCTTTAGATGCTGAATAAGCTGCCTGACCAATTTGACCATCAAATGCTGCAACTGAGGCTGTGTTTACAATTACACCTCGGTCCTCGTCCCCTGCTTCAACTGTATTTTTACTCATCGCATCTGCTGCAAAGCGCAGCATGTTAAATGTACCGGTGACATTAATTTGCAGAGTCTTTGAAAATAGCCCCAAATCATGTACACCTTCACGACCAACCACTTTTGCAGAAGGACCAATACCAGCACAGTTAACTAAGCCATGCAAACGACCATGCTTGGCCAATACATCCTTAAAGAACTGTTCAGCAGTTTGCTCATCGGTTACATCAAGCTTTACAAAGTCAGCTTTTGATCCTAATTGTTTTGCTTGCTGTTCACCTGCTTCTACATTCATGTCTACCAATGTGACAGAGGCACCTTGTTGTACCAAATATTCAGCTGTTGCAGCACCCAGACCAGAGCCACCACCTGTAATTACGAAATGTTTCCCTTGAATTTTCATTATGTAACGTCCTATAGAAATGTTCTTTAAACTTAGTAGTGAGAGTAAAAGTTGTTGTTTTCCGATACAATTTCAAAAAGCCTCAAAATGTTTGCAGCTTTTGATCAATCCAAATTTTAAATATGAAATATTTCACTTGAAATATATGAAGAAAATATGAGTCTTTGACATGGTTGTCCAATCTTCTTTAAGTAAAGGAACTATTTCGATTGCACTGGTACATGAAGCACTGGGTGCTGCTTATGCCAAAGGGCTAAATACTCAACTAATTCTAAATAAAGCGGGAATTCCTGCCGAATTACTGATGTCTCCCAAGGCACGTGTGCCTGTTACGACATATGCGCAACTATGGATAGAACTTGCCAATGCCATGAACGATGAATTTTTTGGTATGGATAGTCACCCTATGCGTCGAGGTAGCTATAAATTACTTACTAAACTTGTCAGTACGGCGGAAACTTTAGAAAAGGCCCTTTACGATATTTTGAAATTTTTTAATTTTATTCTGGATGATCTACAGGGTGAATTAATTCGAGAGCAAGAAAAAGCTTATTTGGTGATTCATGATCGTGAACAACCTAAACGCATGTTTACCTATGCAACCTTTTTAATATTAGTACACGGACTTATGTGCTGGTTAGTAGACCAAAGGGTTGGCTTAAATAGTATTAGAGTACGTTGTCCTAAACCGAATGATATTCAGGATTATCTCGTACGTTTTGGTGAAGATATTCAATTTAATGCCGAGATAAATCGAGTTGAATTCGATGTCCACTATTTAGATATTAAAATTAAAAAAGATAAAAAAGCGCTTTATGATTTTTTAGAACAAACTCCACAAAATCTTTTAGTTCGCTTTAAAAATGAAAATGCACTGAGCCTTCTTATTCGTCGTCATTTATTGAAACTTCATCCTGCCCAATGGCCCGAACTTAAAGATGTTGCACAACAGCTCAATATTTCTGAAGCTACAGTTCAACGCCGACTGAAACATGAAGGCGTCAGCTACCAGCAAATTAAAAATGAAATTCGCTGTGATATTGCTGTTGAACGTTTAAGTAAAACCAACGATTCAATTCAAGATATTAGTGAAGACTTAAGCTTCCAAGATCCAAGCGCGTTTCACCGTGCCTTTAAAAAATGGACTGGCGTCAGCCCAGGCGCTTATCGAAATAATTTAACTTCACACAAGCAATAATATAAATATCACAAGCTTAAAAAATAATGCTTAAGCTTATGATGTTTATATCTTTTAAATTCAATATTTTAGATAAGTGCATTACTTTAAGTTCAATAATCACTATAAAAACAGTGAGTTATAATTTTACCTAAACTTTTATCTTTCAATCTGATTTATAAATCAAAATAACTATGTTGGTAAGCCATCAAACCCATGGAAGGATGATCTATTATTTATTCTGGTTCTATTCTTATTATGTCTTTAAAACCAAAATTTTCTCTAACAAAGACTTTGTTGGCATCAACATTGGGGTTTGTATTTACTTCATCTGCCTTTGCAGCAGTTCCGACTACACTTAAACTTGATTATGCCTACTATGCACCAACCAGTTTAGTCGTAAAAGATCAAAAACTTCTTGAAAAAGCACTTCCAAATACTCAAATTAAATGGGTTTTTAGCCAAGGCAGTAACCGCTCACTAGAATATCTCAACAGTAATAGCATCGATTTTGCGTCTACCGCTGGGTTAGCAGCTGTATTAAGTCGAGCGAATGGCAGCCCAATTAAAACTGTTTATGTACAAAGCCAGCCAGAATGGACCGCTCTTGTGGTAGCAAAAGACTCACCAATCAAAAATCTAAAAGACTTAAAAGGTAAGAAAATTGCAGCAACCAAAGGCACAGATCCGTTTTTATTTACCTTACAGGCACTAGACACAGTAGGCTTAAGTAAACGCGATGTACAACTGGTTCATTTACAGCATCCTGACGGGAAAACTGCATTAGAACGTGGTCAAGTAGATGCTTGGGCTGGGCTTGATCCGTTAATGGCTGCGGCTCAAATTCAATCAGGTGCCAAATTACTTTATCGTAATATTGGATTTAACAGCTATAGCGTGCTGAGTGTTAAAGAAGATTTTGCAAAGCAAAGTCCTGAAGCGGTTGAAGCAGTGATTAAAGCCTATGAACAAGCCCGAAAATGGGCAAAAGCTAATCCTGATAAAGTGGCAGCACTTTTAGCTCAAGAATCAAAACTTCCCCTACCTGTGGCTAAACTACAATTGAGCCGAACCAACTTTGATCAAAGCATTCCATCGGCAACTCAAGCACAAGCACTGAAACGTTCGGGGAAAATTTTGACAGAAGAAGACTTGGTCAGAAAAGGCACCAACGTCAATCAAGTGGTTGATCAGTTATTAGATCCACGTTTTGCTCAAAAAGTCGTGAAATAGTATATGAGTGATTCATTTAACAAAGCTGAGCTAAATCACTTCTTAGCTCAGCAAGCTTTAAAATCTCAGAAAAAGCATTTAAACAATAAATTTACACGTTGGTTTAAAGCACTGCTCATTCCCTTAATCTTTTTAGTGGGTTGTGAGTTTTTAGTCAGAAATGGCTACGTCGATGCTTATCTGCTCCCCGCGCCTTCTAGTTTATGGCAATCTTTTTTAGATTTAGCTCACAGTGATCTTTTTGCCCATATTTATATTAGTACATGCCGTGTTTTAGTAGGTTTCATTGTAGGGAGTGGTTTAGGGTTAATTTTTGCAATTTGGGTTGGATTAAGTAAAGAAGCCGAAGCGTATTTGGAACCAACTTTTTCAGCAATTAAATCAATTCCAAGTCTTGCTTGGATTCCATTGTTACTACTTTGGTTAGGAATTGATGAAGGTTCTAAAATTACGCTGATTGCAATCGGCGCATTTTTTCCAACCTATACCAATACAGTTGCAGCAATTCATAATGTAGATAAAAAGCTCATTGAAGTTGGAAAAGTTTATCGGCTTAATACTTTTCAGCGTATTGTATCTATTATTTTGCCGGCAGCATCTCCGGGAATTTTAACCGGTTTACGCAACAGCTTAAGCTTATCATGGATGTTTATGATTGCAGCTGAACTGATTGCAGCCACTCAAGGAATCGGTTATTTATTAAGTGATGGTCGAGAAACATCCCGCCCAGATATTGTCATTATTGCAATTATTTTATTGGCCCTATTGGGTAAAGTGACCGATAGCTTAATGAAACTTATAGAAAACTGGTTATTACGTTGGCGAGATACACTACAAAAATAACTTTAAATCCAGCACGCCAAAGTGACTCGATCATTTTGGCCGTAATCTTGAATGGTTTTAATTTCACTAAAACCATGCTCAGCAAATATATTTCGAACAGCCCGTCCCTGATCATAACCATGTTCAAGAACAATCCAGCCTTGTGGTTTTAACCAGTTTTTTCCTTGAGTAATAATAATTTCAATATCAGCCAGTCCCTGATGATCTGCAACCAATGCACGGCGTGGCTCTGTCGCCAAAGCCTGCATGTGTTCATCCTCAGGGTCAATGTACGGCGGATTAGAAACAATTAAATCAAATTGCTGTTTGTCTAAAGCATCAAACCAAGCACCACAAGCAAATTTCACTTGTTGTAATCCATGGGTTTGCGCATTCTCTTTTGCAACTTCTAAAGTCGGTGCATAAATATCAGTTGCCGTTACTTGCCAATCTGGGTGTTCACTCGCTAATGCAAGTGCAATCGCGCCTGTTCCCGTTCCCAAATCCACAATATTTGCATTCTTTGGCAAATTTAGATTTAAAACGGTTTCAACCAAAACCTCAGTATCAGGTCGTGGTACTAAAGTATCAGATGTTACTTTTAAATCGAGCGTCCAAAATGGCTGTGAACCTGTTACATAAGCTAAAGGTTCACCATTTTGAATACGCTCAAGCCCAGCCAAGTAGTCTTGCTCTTGTTGAATTGTTAACTCTTGCTCAAGTTTAAACTTTAATTCAAGCGAATTGATTTTTAGAAAATGCTCAAGTAACCAAGCATTTTCCTGACGTTCATAACTGTCAGGCTCACCACGAATTGCAAGCGCTTGAGCAATGTTCATTAGCCGCCATTTTCCTGAGCAAGCATTGCAAGCTGATCTGCTTGATATTCACGATGCAAGCTATCAAGTAATTCAGTTAAATCACCTTCCATAATGGCATCTAACTTATATAAAGTGAGGTTAATACGGTGATCAGTCATACGACCTTGCGGATAGTTATAAGTACGGATACGTTCAGAACGGTCACCAGAACCCACTAAGTCACGACGCATTTCAGAAGTCGCTGCATCTGCCGCCGCACGTTTCGCATTTTCTAAACGTGAAACTAATAATGCCATCGCTTTGGCTTTGTTTTTATGTTGTGAACGTTCTTCCTGACATTCAACAACTGTACCTGTTGGAATGTGAGTAATACGTACCGCAGAATCGGTTTTGTTAATGTGCTGACCACCTGCACCAGATGCACGGTAAGTATCAATACGCAAATCTGCTGGGTTAATCTCGACATTTGTATCGACATCAATTTCAGGCAAGATCGCAACTGTACAAGCCGATGTATGCACACGACCTTGTGACTCAGTTGCAGGCACACGTTGCACACGATGCGCACCACTTTCAAATTTTAGGCGACCATATACTCCATCACCGTCCACACGGCAAATGACTTCTTTAAAGCCACCATGCTCACCTTCATTTTCAGAAAGTACTTCTATACGCCAATTTTGTGTCTCGGCATATTTACTGTACATGCGGAATAAGTCACCAGAGAAAATTGCAGCCTCATCACCACCCGTTCCGGCGCGAATTTCTAAATAAGCTGCATTAGAATCATTTGGATCTTTTGGAATCATCAAAATATTAAGCTGGCTTTCTAACTCTCCAAGCAACGCTTTATTCGCTTGAATTTCTTCTTCTGCCATATCTTTAAAGTCAGGGTCAGACTTCATCAATTCAGCAGTTTCAATATCTTCTTCTGCTTGACGGTATTTGCCCCAAACTTCGGTAATTTCAGATAAATCACTATGTTCACGAGACAATTTACGGAAACGTTTGTTATCGGAGATGACTTCCACATCTGCAAGCAACGCGGTAAGTTCTTCATGTCGATCACAGAGTTGATCAAGTCGTAAACGGAGTGACGCTTTCATAAGAGGAAATATCTCAAAAGTCCAAAAAGCTTATCGAACGCTATGTAAATATAGAAGATAAGCAAAATCGTAAAAATAGCGCATAGTTTACAGATTATGCCGCTCAAATGACATATATAATCAGCCAATTCATCAACTTTCACAGTAAGTGACAACTTATAAATATAATGATTTCAGATGAGATTTATTTACTCGCCTATAATTTAGCTTTTTTATAGAAAATAATACGTCACCTTTTTACCCACTAAAGCAATAGAGGCTTTATTCATAAAACCTCTTTAACATGTCTATTTATTTTAATTTTTCTAATAATGTTTTACCCACCAGAACAGCCGAGGCTGGATTTTGTCCCGTAATAAGTTCACGATCCACCACAACATTTGGAGTCCAAACATTCGTATTACTTTGATATTTACCCCCAATTGACTGTAATGCCGTTTGTGGGTAGAACTTCATTTCACCACCTTTTAATAAAACCTTCGCTTGCTCTTCCTCTTGGTTACTAATCACAGTCATCCGATAGTTCTTATAAATCCACTCACCAGTTTTTACAGTTTTGCCTTGCTCAAGTTGCTGAACGACTTCAGAAGCATTAGGTAACGTTGACATCAATGCAATAGGGCCATGGCAAACCAGCGCTGTAGGTTTTCTAGCTTTATGAAAAGCTGTCAAAACTTTCCCAAGTTGTTTATCTTTTAATAGATCTTGCATAGGTGCATGTCCACCTGGAATATAAATAGCATCGAACTGATCAATACCAATTTGCTCAATACGCGACAAACTCAAAACTGGAGATGCTTGAGGCGACGTTAACTTTAGATCATGCAATAAGCCTTCATATTGCTTTAATGCTTTTTCATCTTGGTTAAAGTACATCGCACTATTTGATGACTCATCTAACGTTGGGGCTTTCCCTTTTGGTGTAGCGAAAGTTACGGTGTGCCCTGCATCTAAAAGCATTTTTGTAGGCTGCATTAACTCATTTAAATAAAAGCCTGTTTCAAAAATATGACCATTTTTTAATTCTAACTGCCCTTCATCAGACAATACAACTAATACATGAGCAGCATTTGCACTCAATGCTGCTGAAGCGGTCACTACTGCAAGCATTATTTTATTTAGAGATTTCATCATTCAACCTTCATTCCAGCCTTGTGCTGGATTTATAACTGGGATGGATATATTCTATTTTTGCCAGCAAGGTAGAAAAACAACCACATTTACAAATCTTTTTTGCGTTTGAGGACAAAATGTCTCGTCAATTTGACCATCTTGCCGATGTTGAAGTGTTTTTAATTGTGGCCGAAAAGCTTTCTATTAGTGCAGCTGCAATTTATTTGTCCACGACACCTTCAGTCATTAGTAGAACAATTACGCGGTTGGAGAAAAAGTTAGGTATTCAGTTTTTTAGAAGAACTACTCGACATTTGAGCTTGACTGAAGCAGGTCAACTTTATTATGAGAAAATGCAGCATGCTTTTCAGTTAATCGACCATGCAGAACGTGTGGTTCAAGGTGATCAACTGCAAATTTCTGGAAAAATCAAATTAAGCGTTCCTACAACTTATGGGCACTATCGCTTACCACCCTTATTAGAAAAATTTCTTTTGCAATATCCAGACATTCAAATTGAAATGAGTATCTCTAACCGAAATGTTGATTTAATTGCTGAGGGTTTCGATTTAGCCATTCGTCAAGGCCATCTCCCTAATAGCTCTCTTGTCGCCAGACCGCTGGAACTTGCGCCTCTTCAACTTGTTGCCTCGCCCGATTATTTAAAACGTATGGATGTCCCTCAAACTTTGGAAGAATTAAATCATCACCAATGTATTGCCTTTGAATTACCGAGTAGTGGCAAGATAACTCCATGGTTCTTTAAAGATGGTGATCACCAAATTCAGTGGACACCAACAAATCGGATTTTAGTAAAAGAAGATATTTTAGGCGTGGTTTCTCTTGCTGAAAGTGGATTAGGGATATGCCAAAGTTATAGCTTTATTGTTAATGAAAAAATTCGACAAGGAAAATTACAACCTTTACTTGAGGCTTATGCAGGTCACACACGTCCCTTCTCTTTACTGTACGTACAACATAAACATATGTCTTCTGCCACCAGAGCTTTGATCAATTTTCTATGTTCAGATCACGAGTAATGAACTCATTAAAACTAAATGAGACTCATATTTATCTATATGAGTATTAAACATTCTATTTTAATAGAAAACATACAAACCTGACACTAAACTACAATAATGAATTGATGGTTCTCCATATTTTAAGAAACGTGTTTTGTTACATTTGCCGTAACAAAAGATTAGGGTCCTGCTGCTAAGGACACGGAGTAAAAAATGAAATTAAATGCTTGGTTATGTAGCGCTGTTTTAGCAACTTCTATGGTTACCGTAGCGCACGCTGACAATACAACACATGTAGCAGCCGCTTCTGCTTTAGGTAGTGTCGCTGGTACTGCAATTGGTAAAAGCATGGGTGGTACATCTGGCGCAACAATTGGTGCTGCTTTAGGTGGTGCTGGTGGTGCAGCAGTTGCAAGTGACCGTCGTCACCGCACAGAATCTGCAATTGGTGGTGGTTTAGGTGGTGGTGCTGGTTATACCGTTGGTAGAAGCATGGGCGGTACAAATGGTGGTTACGTTGGCGCTGCTCTAGGTGCTGCGGGTGGTTCTGCTCTAGGTAATAAAATTTCTAAAGACCGCGATGCTGACAGATCTTCTAAGCACTGGAAGAAAAAACACCGTCGTCATCACTAATCAAATTTGATGAAACGTCACTAAGCACCTTCGGGTGCTTTTTTATTAGGACCAACAAATATTCACCACCTCTCTTTTGCTCAGGACTTATCCACAAATTAATAGAAACAATACAAACAGACACAAAACTAGCGTATCGCCTTTGGGGTTCTCCATAATTATCACGAAATTTTTGATTACATTTATCTCAAGATAAAAATACTGTCCTTCTTAGTAAAAAGGACATGGAGCTGCAAGATGAAAATGAATATTTGGTTAGCTAGTGCATTAATTGCAACATCGTCTATGGTGACAGTTGCACATGCAGATAATGGTACCCGTGTTGCTGCAACCTCTGCGTTAGGTAGTGTTGTGGGCACTGCAATTGGTAAAAGTATGGGTGGTACAACAGGCGCAACAATTGGTGCTGCTTTAGGTGGTGCTGGTGGTGCAGCCGCAGCGAGTGACCGTCGCAATCGTACCGAAGCTGCCCTGGGTGGTGCTTTAGGTGGTGGTGCTGGTTATACAGTCGGTAAAAACATGGGCGGTACCAACGGTGGTTACATCGGTGCTGCTGTAGGTGCTGCGGGTGGTTCAGCGCTAGGTCGTAAAGTTTCTGAAGATCGTGACTACAATGATCGCTATGATCGTGGTAGTCGTTATGATCGAGATGATCGTAGATATGACGATGGTGACCGTCGTTACTATAGTAAAGGTGGCCATCGCCGTCATGACAATGGTTTACATCGTGGCTGGTATAAAAATCGCTAATTTGTACATGCATGAAAAGCACCCTCGGGTGCTTTTTTATTGAAAGATAAGACCTAATATCGAAAAAAAACGATATACATTAATCCCTATATATCGTAGTATTTCGATATACCCTTATTCGAGAATATCGCATGCGATCACTTCAAGATACCAAGTTTTCAATTTTGGAACTTGCTCCTATTCGTAATGATAAAACCATCGAATTTTCGTTACGTCACGCATTAGAATTAGCACAACATGCAGAGAAACTAGGTTATGAACGTTTCTGGCTTGCAGAACATCACAACATGGATGGAATCGCGAGCTCTGCTACGGCTGTCTTACTCGGTTTTATTGCAGCACATACACAGCATATTCGCTTAGGTTCAGGCGGGATTATGCTTCCTAACCATGCTCCTTTAGTTGTCGCAGAACAATTTGGAACACTTGCTACTTTATATCCAAATCGTATTGAACTAGGTTTAGGCCGTGCTCCTGGTACAGATCAACTCACCATGCGAGCTTTACGTCGTGGGCATCAAGAAACAGAAGATCAATTTCCAAAAGATGTTGTCGAAATCCTAAGATATTTTGATGTACCTCAAGCAGGACAAAAGATTATTGCAACTCCAGGGCAAAATACACATGTTCCTGTTTGGTTACTTGGATCTAGCCTTTTTAGTGCGCAATTGGCTGCAAAACTTGGTCTACCCTACTCATTTGCGTCGCATTTTGCACCACGTATGCTAGGCCAAGCCATCCAACTCTATCGTGAGAACTTTGAGCCTTCTGCTTATTTAGATAAACCTTACGTTTCTATGGGTGTGCCTGTTGTTGTAGCAGATACAGATGAAGAAGCACAGTTTTTAGCAACAAGTGCATACCAACGTGTATTAGGCTTAATTCGTGGTGAAAGCTTAAAGCTTAAACCGCCAGTTGAATCAATGCAGGGACTATGGAATACAGCAGAACAGCTTTCTGTTGAAAACTTCTATGCAATGGCACAAATTGGCTCGGTTGAGACTGTTCGCACTGGTTTACAAAAACTTTTAGCGACATACGATGTTGATGAGTTTATTTTTACATGTGATATATACGACACAACGAAGCGTCTAGACAGTTTTACGCAACTCATGAATGTAAAAACAGAACATTAAAACTCTGCTTCACTTTCCCATACTTGAATGGATTTCGAGTATGGGGTGACCATCTATCTGAAAAGACTTTACCCCAACTTCCTGCTTGGTTATTTATATTAAAACGATAAAAACATCATGATTGAAAAACCAAAAGGACTTTTGGAAAATGAGTATTAATATTAAAAATAACGCTTCAAAATCAGTAATTTTTCAAAATACAGCTCAAGATTTTGAAGACTTTGCTGGTCAAGTTATTCCGTCAACCTCAATTAAAGAGTTTGATTTTTCACATTCATCTGTCGCGATTATTGGTACAAATCAAGATACTGTGACCCATCTTGAAAAAATCTGCCAACAAGCAAAATTTGTAACTGTATTTCAAATTACACCTCACTTTATTTTGCCCCATAGTCAAATGGGCACACACAAGTTAATTACGCATCCACTCATTATTAAAAACCGGAGATTATTTAACAATCGTGTAAAAAGTCTTTTGGCCTTACGTTTTCTTGAGACTCAAGTAAATGAAACATGGCTTAAACGCCTTTTAACACCCAATACTGCAACGACTAAAAAAGTATTTTTTAAATCTGATAGTTATTATGCTGCACTCCAAAAAGCCAACTGTAAATTACAAACTTGGCCCATTATTAAAGTTACAAATACATCAATTCACAGCATGGATGGTATAGAACAACCAATCGACATCATTATCAGAATAACGGCATAAAAATAAAAAGCATGGTTTTAGACCATGCTTTTTCTCATTTACTCATATTTTTGCAAATTGCCGTGATCATCGTAATGCAAAATGATGCGTTGTTTTTTTTGCAATTCACTTAAGATCTCGGGACTAACCGAAAATTGGGCTGCTAGTAATTCAACAGAACTATTCGGCGCTTTCGCCCGTCGGTCTTCACCACTGAACCTAATCCAGTTATAACTCGCCCACAAAATTAAAATGAGCGCGCTAATCCCGATTAATAATGCTAAATGAAGTAAGGTCTTAACTTCTGATATATGGTCAACCCAGACATAATCATAAATTAGGTGCCCTTCAAAAACCCATAAGAACAGTGAAACCAATGGAAATAGCAACCACATCAAACAAAACCAACCAATAGTTTGTAAGGTATAGTTTGCTGTTTTATTTTTGACGTATTCCGGCTGGTCAATATATTCGGGGATATCTAAAGGCTCTATATCCTTATTTTCTTCAGGTTTCATGGGTTATCTCCACGGAAGCCTCGGTCTGGGCTCACCCAGCGAGCACGTTTTTTAGTGTTAAATAAAGTTTTTGGTACCGCGACAACACTTGTAAATAAAGTAAGTAACCAGAAAAACAACGGGTACCAAATAACCCAGAAATAGTTTCTAAAGAAGCGACCACGGTCATAACGCTGATCAATCCACAAACTAACCAAAAACTGTATCAGACATGTTCCACCTAATATCACGCCATACCACTGCGGCATCAGTGTTTTGATCTGCCATTGCAAGGGTAATTCAATAAACAATCCCACAAAAAACAGAGTGAATATCAGAATCATGACATAAGACCAGATAATACTAACAAGAGCTTCAAGCATCACTGGCCACATACGACGTACGCGCAATTTGAACATTTGTGGAATATATTCTAAAAGAACCTCTACCCCACCTTGTGCCCAGCGAAGGCGTTGTTTCCATAGGCCTTTAAATGTCTCAGGCATATAGATATAGCAAAGCGCTTGCGGAATATACTGAATATCCCAATGGTCCAGCTGTAACTTCCATGAAATATCAATATCTTCAGTAATTTTATCGTCTGACCAAAAACCCACACGAACTAGAGCGGTTTTACGGAATGCTGCAATAACACCAGACACTGTAAAAATACGACCATATGTACGCTGTGCACGTTTAATTAAACCAATAATCGAAGAAAACTCGCCAACCTGTAATTTTCCTAAAATACTAGATCGGTTTAAAATGCGTGGATTACCCGTTACTGCACCAATTCGTGGGAATCTGATAAAGGGTTGCATTAACCAAAGTACAGCATGCGGATGTAACAATGCATCCCCATCAATACAAACAAGATATTCGTATTTACTGACCAGTACTCCCGATCTTAACGCTACGGCTTTACCCTGATTTTCTGCTAAGTGTACAACCCGAAGTCGTGAATCTTGCGCTGCCAATTCATCAAGGATTTCAGCTGTTCTATCACTACTTCCATCATTGACGGCAATCACTTCAAAATTAGGATATTTAGTTTGCAGTGCATAACGAATGGTTTGTCGTACCTGAGCTTCTTCATTAAAACACGGAATAATGATACTGCACCCTTCACTCGTTGGTTCAGGAAGCGTTTGTTCGCGGTATTCCCTTTTAAAAAAGAACCAAAGTCCTCCTACCATCCATGTCCAAGCCATGAGTAAAGGGTATAAAAAGGCAAAAGCAAATAGAATATCGAGTAATACTCTCATTACTTTTTCCCCTCTACTAATCCAGCAAAAGGCTGATACATGACAGGGCTAGCGTTCAAACTAATCGGATTATATAAATACTGATGTACATCTTTTGATTTTTCAAAACTATAGCCATCAATTCCGAACTTCTGAATCCCTGTTCGCTGAATCGAAAAAAGCCCTTGCTGTACTTCTTCCCAACTCGTCTTTGAAGTATTTTCTGGCAACACTAAAGTCAGCATAATTCTTTGCTTATCTTTTTCATCAAGCGTGTTTAAAAGTGCTAACAACTGATTAAATTGCTTTTTCTTGCCAATCATGTCGAACTTTAAATTGACTAAATCATGTTGCGATAAAAGTGTTTTTAAAAGCGCTGGTAGATTTTCTACACGATCTAAATCAGGAGTAAGCAATAAAATAAATTGCCCTTGGTTACTCATATTTAAATAAGGCTTTACAGCTTTTTTAGTAAGCTGGCTGAGTTGAGCTAGATGTTTTGATTGTTCAATACAGCTATTCTCTTGCGCAGTTACTGTTTGCATTTCGCAATTTAAAGAGGTGCCCGCATTAAGCTGAATACCACTCAAATTACTATTTAAGCGTGCAATATCTTTAGCCAAATCTACTGCTAAAAACGGCTTACTTTTTTGTGGATAAGCTGGTAATTCTAATATTACCGCTTGACCCGCACGAGTTTGAGCCTGCCATAAACTACGGTTTAAAATATCTTGTTGAACAGACATTTTATCTGTAGGGAAATAAGCAACATCATATTGCCCATCGCCATCTTTATCTTCCAAAGGTTTTAAGATTAAAGCATTGTTTTTTAAGCTATATAGTTTTGATAACAACTGCCCTAATTTTTCATCTGTTTGGGTGTTTTGTGGCGCTGCTAACTGTTTTAAATCCATACTCACAAAGTGACGAGGCTGTTTAAATAAATCTGACTCTTCGAAATTCAGAATATTTAACATGCCTTCAGTGAGCTGTTCAGCTGTAGGGTTATTTATAACCAAGCTCCGTTTAAACGTTGAATCACTCACCCGATTCATACCATCACGACCCAAACTGAAAGAAAACTCAAAACCTGCCTGCTGCGCTAGTTTTTCCAATTGCTCATTCACGGCACCATAAGGCCAAATAATTGCTTTGGGACTAACACCGACTTCTTTTTTCAAAACGGCGTAGGATTTTTTCAAATCTTGCAAAATACGTTGTTGATATTCTGCATCTGTTTCATAACGAGACTGCGATTTTAAATATGCATAAGAAGTCGCAGCTGGTTGCTCGTTACCTTGAGGATTAGCCAATATGCCATGATGTAAATCATCACTATGACTTGCAAACTCAGCTAAACCTGACGCTTGCATTTCGCGCACTTGAGCCCAGTTCATCAAGTTACCCTGACCATAAGCTTCATAACCTGCCTGTGTATTACCATTCATCCAACTGGTTGGAAGAGCAAAAACTGCCGGAATCTGATATTGCTTAAGTAATGGAAATACTCGGCTATAACTACTCAAAGCCCCATCATCAAAAGTAAGTAGAATAGAGTTATGGGGTAATTCTTTACCTTGCTTACGAGCTTCCTCAATGTCTTTTAAACGAATCGGCTTCCAGTCAGATTGACTCAGCCAATCTAGAAACTGTGCCAGATTATTGGTCTGAATTGCATAAACATCTCTGTCACCTTCCTTTAACACATCATCTCGCACATCATGAAAAGTTAAAGAAACCGTATGATTTTTTGGTAGTTCAGTTTCAATGCGGGCATGAGAAAATTGTACGGGTAATAATGTTGAAGCAAACACACAGCTCAACATTTTTGACATCATATTATTCATTAAAAACGCCCTTCAAATCCGAAAATACCATAGGTATGCTGTTCATCATGACCATCGTATGGGTGATATTGCCAACCAATTCCATAATTAAGTTGCCAAGTCCGTGAGAGCTGCCATTGATGCTGATATTGCAGAGAGTATGTTGGTCTAGCCGAGTAATCTGCTTGTTTATAGAGTCCCACTCCAGCTTCAAAATGCTGCTTAAATGAACGCTCATATTCTCGCCAAGTTACCCAGTCATGACTTAAATTAAGCTCGGTACTGTAATGATTGCTGGGGCTAAAATATGCGGTCTGATCTTGGCTATTGCTGCCATAAAATCCACGAACGGTCCCGTAGGTGATATGGTGCGGTGCATCAAATAATCGTTCGCGCCAAAAAGCTGAAAATTCTTGTTGTTTATTACCATCACTAATATCAGTTAGGCCATAACTCGCCCCAATCTGACGTGACTCATCTTTTTGCCATGTCAAAGCAGCACGGTAGGCTTGTCCATCTTCACCAGCATCAATTGCCTGTAATGGAATATTAGCTTGGCTGTCATATTGCAATTGATACTGCCAGTGGTCATTTAACCATTGCGACCAATCAAGACGAACACCTGCTTGCTCACCATCTGTACTTTGCGACAAAATCGCCGACAACGCCTTACGGTTCGCTTGCCACTCAGCACCGACACCATAACGTTGGTCATGCACATCACCAAAACGGTACTCTCCGTAACGATCTTGATGCCACGCAAATAGGCGATAATTATCTTTGATCCATGGGCTATTAAGACGAGTTTCCATTTCACGGTCTTTTAAACCATTCTGACCACTCACAGAATCGCTACTACTATCTGCCTTACTTTGTCCCCAAGTAGTTGAGTGAGAAATTGTCGGCCTATTGCGGTCATCTAATTCTTTCCGACTTTTAATTACTCCACCATCTTCAGGGTAATATTCCAAAAGACTTTCTGTATTTTTACGCCATTCCGGAATATCCCCTAAAGCCTGAGCATTTTGCATCTGGTTAATTCGGGTGTCTTTGGCAACTGGTGTTAAACCATTTAAACGAGAAATAGTTTGCTTGGACTGTAGAGGTTTATCTCTCCAACGCTCAACACGAGCCAGATTATTAATTAGACCTTCATTGGCAGGTGCAAGATCTACTTGTTTTTGAAAATGCTTTTCTGCTTGATCAAGATGATTTGCATAAGCTAAGTGCATACCCTGTAAAGTAATATAGTCATCACGGTCGGGATGACTTGTTTTGTCTACCCCTTTTGCCTGACTATATTTATACATCGGAACAAGTCGATCAACCTCACTCAAAAATTGTTCAGCTTGTTTATATTTTTCTTGTTCAATATATGAATAGTACAGTCCAGTATATACCGTCATATCTGGATAGTTTTTTTCAGTAAGCAAGGTTTTAAAGGCAAGTTCAGCTTGCTGTGGCTGTCTTTCAGCTAAATAACTATCAGCTATTGCATGACGAATATAGGCAGGTAGTTTTTCTAAAGGTATATTTAATTTAGTAAATTGATCCAGGACTGTACGAGTACGCCCACGGAAATCTAACGCATATATATAGTCATAATGGAATCTTAAATAATTAGGATCTGACGGTTGAATCAAAGGCTGCATTTGCTCGCCTTGCTTCAACACAGCATCAAGCTCAGCAAAGCCTTCGCTATCTGACATGCCTTCTCGATTCAAATATTTATAGCGAGCAATTGCGTTATTTACACGTTGAGAAAACTCACTGACTTGTAGCCAGTGTTGTAACGATTCTATTTCTGCATTTTTATCGCTGGCAAGCAATAACTGCTGAGCCTTGTTATAAGCCCCCACAGCCGCTAAGTCATAACTGTATTCTTGCACAACTGCAAAAGACTTGGGCTGCTGCTTATATGCTTGTTCAATTGCAGATAAAGCATCTACAGGTAAATTGATAAGACGATAGGCGTAAGCTATTTGCACCAGCTGATCAGTCTTCAGATTTTTACTATTAATTTTTGCTAACTGTGCTTTGGCATTTACAACATCCTGAGCTTCAGCGTATAAAACTGCTAACAAAATCTGCCCATCAAGTGTTTTTTGAATATTAAATTTATTCGACCAATCAATCGCATTTTTAAAATGTTTAAAATCACGAAAATTACGTATTAAAGGTAGCTGTCCATATTCTGGAAAAATAACCGGATTAATATTTGCTAAATGCTGAGAAAAAGTTACTAGATCTTTTTTTTCATTTGACATTACAACTAAATAATCAGCTAGCAATTTTTGATCATGCGGATAGGTTTTTAGCAATTGATCCAGTTGAAATATTGCTTGGTGAGTTTGTCCAGTTTTATAAGTGTGAATAGCCTGCTCTCTCAATTCATCCACTTGAGCAGCATATAAATTGAGAGGCAAGATGTATACCAATGAAAAAACACATTTTTTTAGCATTTTGATAATCGGATAGTCCCATATCGAGGTGGGAAAGTATAATTAAAAATAAATAAATAATCACACAACAGCAAAATAGTGTGATCTAGTTAACATTTTTGAATTATGGATTTTTTTTGATTGTTTTTTTAAAATATTTAGTAAAATTAAACAATTACCATTTTTCAGCACAATAAAATACATACACTTCTTTTCAATAGTATTATTTAAGTTTACAAATGAGTTGCAAAAGAAGTACAGGTTTGTAACCAATAAAAAACATTTAATAATGTTTGGTTTTATATTTAAAACTTTTATTTTTATTGTATTTATATTTTAACCACTCAATTTATTTATAAATTAATATACATAAATCGAATGGTTAAAATAAGCAGTTGATTAAATTAACCAATACGACGTTTTAATCCTGTCATCTGCAAAACACGCGTTGAAATTTCTTCAATCGACATTTCAGTCACATTTAAATATTTAATACCTTCAGAAATATAGATTCCTTCAATTGCTCTAAGTTCCATTTGGCATTGACTAAAACTTGCATAACGACTATTAGCCTTACGCTCACTACGAATCGCAACTAATCGCTCAGCATCAATCATTAAACCAAACAATTTATTACGATGTGGTCTTAGTACTGCTGGTAAACGGTTATCATCCAAATCTTCTTCTGTTAATGGATAGTTTGCAACACGAATACCGAATTGAAGCGATAAGTAAATAGAGGTCGGCGTTTTCCCCGAACGAGAAACTCCAATTAAGATTAAATCAGCTTTATCATAATGGCGAGTACGCGCTCCATCATCATTATCAAGCGCAAAATGAACAGCATCAATACGAGCTTTATAAGACTCAGAATCGGTCACGGCATGTGTCTGTCCCACCAATGTGGTGGGTGGTGTACCCAGTTCTTGTTCTAATTTACTGATTAAACCTTCAAATACATCAAGATTAACTGCTTTAGCAGTATTAATGATTTCTCGCACATGCGGATCAACTAAAGTATCAAATACTAAAGGCAGACAACCATCTTTGGTTTGACATCGATTAATCTCGACTACAATCTCCATTGCAGCCTCTTCGGTTGCAATATACGGCATGATATGAATATCAAAATCTACATTGGGAAATTGTGCTAATAACGAATGTCCAAGAGTCTCTGCAGTAATTGCAGTTCCATCAGAAATAAAAAAAACGCTTCGCTTAAATTGTTTACTTTCTGACATTAAAATTCTCCTTAAACATTTGTCTTAGTACTATATAATCTTTATAGTAAACTGATCTTACATGACTGTCGCTTAGTATAATTCTCAACTAAGCACTTTATTTTTATAATTTCATGCCAAGATAGACATTAATACTGCAAAAGTGGAGTGAAAACTTTGGAAGCGCGCGTAATCGGTCTAGAAAAATTAGGGAAACACGATGTCGAACTCGTAGGTGGGAAAAACTCATCTTTGGGTGAAATGATCAGTCATTTAGCAAATGCTGGTGTATCGGTACCAGGCGGTTTTGCAACTACTGCTGATGCCTATCGTGAGTTCTTAGATCAAAGCGGTCTTAACGCTCGAATTCAAGCAGAACTTGCTCAACTCAATGTTGATGACGTAAATGCTCTTGCAGAAACAGGTGCTAAAATTCGTCAATGGATTGTAGAGACTCCACTCACTGCAAGCCTAGAACAAGAAATTCGCGCCGCTTTTACAACACTTTCTAACGGCAACCCAGAAATCGCGGTTGCCGTTCGTTCATCTGCAACTGCTGAAGATTTACCAGATGCTTCATTCGCAGGTCAGCAAGAAACTTTCTTGAATATTCGCGGTATTGATAACGTTCTTATTGCGATTAAAGAAGTATTTGCTTCTTTATATAATGACCGTGCAATTTCTTACCGTGTACATCAAGGTTTTGATCATGACGTCGTTGCACTTTCTGCAGGCGTTCAGCGTATGGTTCGCTCTGAAACTGGCGCTGCGGGTGTAATGTTTACCCTTGATACCGAGTCTGGTTTCCGCGAAGTTGTATTTATCACAGCATCTTATGGTTTGGGTGAAATGGTTGTGCAGGGTGCTGTGAACCCAGATGAATTTTACTTATCTAAACCACTATTAAATGCTGGTAGACATTCAGTTTTACGCCGTAACCTTGGCTCAAAACACCAGAAAATGATTTATGGTGAAGAAGGTTCTGCTGGTAAATCAGTTGTCGTTGTTGATGTTGAAAAACAAGAGCGCCAACAATTTGCTTTAAATGATCATGAGTTACAAGAACTAGCTAAACAAGCGCTTATTATTGAGCAGCACTACGGTGCGCCAATGGATATCGAATGGGCGAAAGATGGCGATGATGGTCAAATTTATATTGTTCAAGCTCGTCCTGAAACGGTAAAAAGCCGTCAAAATGTAGGCACAATGGAGCGCTACCTTCTTAAACAAAGAGGCACTGTTCTTTGTGAAGGTCGTTCAATTGGTCAACGTATTGGTTCTGGTAAAGTCCGCATTATTAGCTCAATTAAAGAAATGGACAAAGTTCAAGAAGGCGACGTTCTTGTATCAGATATGACCGACCCTGATTGGGAACCGGTAATGAAACGTGCCGCGGCAATTATTACTAACCGTGGTGGTCGTACATGTCACGCAGCAATTATTGCACGTGAACTTGGTGTACCCGCTATTGTAGGCTGTGGTAACGCAACAGAAGTATTGACTGATGGTCAAGAAGTAACTGTTTCTTGTGCTGAAGGTGACACTGGCTTCATCTACGAAGGCGCTTTAGATTTCGAAGTTCAACGTAATTCAATTGAATCTATGCCTAAGCTTTCGTTCAAAATCATGATGAACGTAGGTAACCCAGACCGCGCGTTTGACTTTGCTCAAATTCCAAATGAAGGTATTGGTCTTGCTCGTCTTGAGTTCATTATTAACCGTATGATCGGCGTGCATCCTAAAGCGCTACTCAACATTGATAGCCTACCTCGTGAAACTCGTGCTGCAGTTCTAACTCGTACTGCTGGTTATGCTTCACCTGTAGATTTCTATGTTGAAAAATTGGTTGAAGGTATTGCGACTCTTGCTGCTGCATTCGGTGACAAGCCAGTTATTGTTCGTATGTCTGACTTCAAATCAAATGAATATGCAAACTTGATTGGCGGTAAGTTATACGAGCCTGAAGAAGAAAACCCAATGCTCGGTTTCCGTGGTGCAAGTCGTTATGTATCTGATAACTTCCGTGACTGTTTCGAATTAGAATGCCGTGCACTTAAGAAAGCTCGTGATGAAATGGGTCTAACCAATATTCAAATCATGATTCCTTTTGTACGTACTGTATCTGAAGCAAAACGCGTTATTGAGTTACTAGCACAAAATGGTTTGAGACGTGGTGAGAACGGCTTAAAAGTAATCATGATGTGTGAATTACCAACTAACGCCCTATTAGCTGAACAATTCCTAGAGCATTTCGATGGTTTCTCTATCGGTTCGAATGATTTAACTCAGTTAACACTAGGTCTTGACCGTGACTCAGGTATTGTTTCACATCTATTTGATGAGCGTGATGCAGCAGTTAAAGCACTTCTTTCAATGGCTATCCATGCCTGCCGTAAAGCGGGTAAATATGTAGGTATCTGTGGTCAAGGTCCTTCAGATCATCCCGATCTTGCAAAGTGGTTAATGGAACAAGGTATTGAGTCTGTTTCTCTTAACCCAGACTCAGTTTTAGATACATGGTTCTTCCTTGCTGAAGAAAAAATCAAACAAATCTAATATGTTATAAAAAAAGGCCCATCCGTGGGTCTTTTTTCATCTTTAGAACAGAGAATTTTTATTTATGCAAATTTACTTGGCACGTAATAATCAACAAGCTGGGCCTTACACCTTAGAGCAAGTAAATCAAATGTTGGCTAGCCAACAAATTTTGTTAACTGATTTAGCTTGGCATGAAGGCATGACAGAATGGAAAGCTTTAGGAGAATTAACCCAAGGTAAACTTGTATATCAACCTATCGGTTATTCTGCACCTGTCATAAACACAAATAGTTCATCTAATGAAACTATTCGTCAAATTCGTGTAGAGCCTAAAATTCATGAACTTGCCTCTATTCCATCTCGAGCTTTGGCAAAAATTATTGATTTATTGCTTTGGTTACCAATAGCCGCAATTCCTTCTTTTTTCTTTAATGAATCTCAGTATAAGCAATTATTTGAGTTGCAAAAACAAATGCAATCAACTGAAGTTGCTTCAACTAAAGCAGCAGAACTACAACACCAGCTTTTCACTTTAATCCCTATAGAAGCTTGGCATTCTATGCTTGTTTACGTAGTAATCATGCTTGCAATTCAAGCCATCCTTTTAACAAAGTTTGGGCAAAGTATAGGTAAGAAAATTGTTGGCATTAAAATTGTAGATTTTGAAAGTAACGGCAAAGTTAATTTAACTCGCATCTTCTTATTAAGAAGCATTGTTTTCATCATATTAAACTTGCTGTTTATGCCTATTAGTACAATTATTGACTATGCATTTGCATTAGGGCAAAAACGCCAAGCGCTACATGACAAAATTGCAAGAACAAAAGTGATCAAATGATAGCAAATGACTCATTGATTTAAAGTCTAAAAAAATGGAGGCACCTCGCGTCCATTTTTTCTATAGAGAGTTGATATTTAAATAAAAGCTCCATACAGATTAAATACCCTACAAAAAAAATCGGGTTTTAAAACAATTATTTCAGGCTGCTTTATGTATAGCTTAGTTTGTCGATATGAGGCATAATGCCCTACAACGTAGCGGTGTCATATAATTGAGAAGTCTAAATTTAAGGATTAGCGTTCTCAATCATGCGACACTTTAATCGCTATCCCATATTTAATTAGGGAATGGGACTCTTCACCGAGGTTGTAAAATGAGACAAACGATTTTAGCTGTATTGTCTTTATCAACGCTTGCCGCACTTTTGACTGGGTGTGGTGGTGATATGGTACTTCTAAACTCTAAAGGTCCAGTTGGTCAAGGTCAAAGTGACCTTATGATGACTGCGATCTATTTAATGTTACTTGTGGTGATTCCTTCAATCATCATGGCATTATGGTTTGGTTGGAAATATCGCGCGTCAAATAAAGATGCAGACTATAAACCTACATGGGCACACTCAACTACAATTGAAGTTGTAGTATGGGGTATCCCTGTCATTATTATTGGTATTTTAGCTTGGTTAACTTGGTGGGGTTCCCACAAGTATGACCCATACCGTCCTTTAGAATCAGATAAAGCACCTTTAACTATTCAAGTTGTTGCTGAGCAGTTTAAGTGGATCTTTATTTATCCTGAACAAAACATTGCAACAGTTAACGAAGTACGTTTCCCTGAAAAAACTCCGTTAAGCTTTAAAATCACTTCTAACTTTACAATGAACTCATTCTTCATTCCACAGTTAGGCGGCCAGATTTATGCAATGGCAGGTATGCAAACTCACCTTCATTTGTTAGCAAATGAACCTGGTGTATATCGTGGTTTCTCTTCTAACTACTCAGGTTACGGTTTCTCTCAAATGCGTTTCAAGGCGCATAGTGTTACAGAGCAACAATTCAACGAATGGGTAGCAGCTGTTAAAGCAGGTAATGGTTCTACCATTAACCCAGAAGCAGTTCAAAAAACTACGCTTGACCAAGCTGAATTGGCAACCTTACGTGATGGTGACCGTTCTAAGCACCAAATCGAGCATTTAGTAAATCGTGCTAAAGCCGCTGGTGATCAAGAAGCGCTTGCTAAAGCTGAAGCTATGAAACCGTTCCCGACTAAGCCACACCCTGTGACTTATTACTCTTCAGTTGAACCAAAATTGTTTGAAACAATTATCAACCACTATATGAGTAACTATCATGGTGTTGACCACTCTGCTGCGCATGCAACAGCTGAACACGCTGCTCAAGGGGAATAAGACATGGATATGATTTTTGGTAAACTGGGTTGGGACTCTATCCCGACAGAGCCAATCGTGCTTGTCACCATGGTCCTTATGGCACTTGGTGCAATTGTTGTGCTTGGCGGTATCACCTATTTCAAAAAATGGGGATATTTGTGGAATGAGTGGTTTATTACGGTAGACCATAAAAAGATTGGTATCATGTACATTCTTGTATCTGTAGTCATGCTTTTGCGTGGTTTCGCCGATGCAATTATGATGCGTCTACAACTTTTCCTCGCTAAAGGCGGCGGCGAAGGTTATCTACATCCAGACCATTACGACCAGATCTTCACCGCACACGGTGTAATTATGATCTTCTTCGTAGCAATGGGTCTCGTTGTTGGTATGATGAACATCTCTGTACCTTTACAGATTGGTGCTCGTGACGTTGCTTTCCCATTATTGAACTCTTTAAGCTTCTGGTTATTCGCCGGTGCTGCTGGTTTGATGATGCTTTCACTTGTATTAGGTGAATTTGCTGCGACTGGCTGGATGGCTTACCCTCCTCTGTCTGGCATTCAATATTCTCCTGGTGTAGGTGTTGACTACTATATCTGGGCACTTCAGGTTTCTGGTCTAGGTACGCTTTTATCTGGTGTTAACTTCTTCGTTACCATCATCAAAATGCGCGCACCTGGCATGAAATTGATGGATATGCCTATTTTTACGTGGACTTCACTTTGTACGGCTGTATTAATCATCGCATCGTTCCCTGTATTAACAGGTACACTTGCAATGTTAACTCTAGACCGTTACTTCGGCTTCCATTTCTTCACAAATGAGCTTGGCGGTAGCCCAATGCTTTATGTGAACTTGATCTGGACATGGGGTCACCCTGAAGTATATATCCTAGTATTACCAGCATTTGGTCTATACTCAGAAATCGTTGCAACCTTCTCTCGTAAAGCGTTGTTCGGTTATAAGTCTATGGTGTATGCAACTATCGCGATTACTGTTCTTGCGTTCGTTGTATGGCTTCACCACTTCTTTACCATGGGTGCTGGTGCGAACGTTAACGCGTTCTTCGGTATCATGACCATGGTTATTGCGATTCCTACTGGTGTGAAAATCTTCTCTTGGTTATTCACCATGTATAAAGGTCGCATCACCTTTACTACTCCAATGTTATGGACGCTTGGCTTCCTTATCACATTTGGTATTGGTGGTTTAACTGGTGTACTTATGGCTGTTCCACCTGCGGACTTCCTTGTACACAACTCATTATTCTTGATCGCTCACTTCCATAACGTAATTATCGGTGGTGTGGTGTTTGGTATGTTTGCCGGCATCATTTACTACTGGCCAAAAATGTTTGGTTGGAAGCTCAATGAAGCATGGGGTAAAGCTGCGTTCTGGTTCTGGTTCTTCGGTTTCTATTTTGCATTCATGCCACTTTATATCCTTGGTTTCATGGGTATGACTCGTCGTTTGAATACATATGACAACCCAGAATGGGATCCTTACCTTGCAATTGCATTATTTGGTGCTGTTCTCGTTGCGATTGGTATTGCATGTTTCTTAATGCAAATCATTGTTGGTTTCTTACAACGTAAGGACAACATGGACCTTACAGGCGATCCATGGGATGCACGTACGCTTGAATGGGCGACTTCTTCCCCTGCTCCGTTCTATAACTTTGCGCATGAACCAGATGCAAGCGGTATTGACCGTTTCTGGACTGACAAAGAAAATGGTGTAGCATACGCACGTAACACTAAATATGAAGACATCCACATGCCGACTGATCGTGCTGCTGGTTTTGTCATTGCAATGTTCATTACGATCCTTGGCTTTGCTCTCATCTGGCATATTTGGTGGCTCGTTGTTGTTTCATTCGTTTCAGCTGTTGTTAGCTTGATCGTAAGCTCATTCACTAAGAATGTTGATTACTATGTTCCTGCTGCTGAAGTTGAGCGTATTGAAAACGAACGCTATGCTTTACTTGAAAAACACTTGAAGAAGGACTAAGGAAATGGCTGAAGTACTTCATCACGACAACCACGGCCACGATGGTCATCATGAACATGATGATACCGACTTAACGGTCTTTGGTTTCTGGACATACTTGATGAGTGACTTGATTCTTTTCGGATCACTCTTCATTGCGTTCGCTGTATTAAGCAGTCATATTCCACCAGGAACTCCAAGTGCATATGACCTGTTCCATGACTCATTAGGCTACGTGTTAACTGAAACATTTGCCTTATTGATTTCATCGGTAACTTTCGGTTTTGCTGTACTTGCATCTTATAAAAAGAATGTAAATCAAGTCATCACTTGGTTATTTATTACATTCCTTTTTGGTGCAACGTTCATTGGAATGGAACTTTATGAGTTCCATCACCTTGTCGAAGAAGGTCATGGTCCAACTCACAGTGCATTCTTATCATCGTTCTTTACTTTGGTTGGTACACACGGTATCCACGTAACTTCTGGTTTAGTGTGGATGTTGGTCTTGATGTATCAAATCAAAACTAAAGGTTTGACATTACCGAATACACGTCGTCTAGCTTGCTTAAGCTTGTTCTGGCACTTCCTTGACATCGTTTGGATCTGTGTATTCAGCGTCGTTTACTTACTGGGAGTTCTCTAATGAGTAGTCATGACCATAATGCTGCAGGTGCGTCACACGGTAACTTTAAGCAATACACTGTTGGATTTATCCTTTCTGTTATCCTCACCATCATCCCGTTCGGGATGGTGATGGCGGGTGGTTTCAGTCGTGGCATCTTAGTTACAGTAATTGCAATCGCTGCTGTTGCTCAGGTTCTTGTACAGCTTGTGTACTTCCTACACATGAATACATCATCTGAACAACGCTGGAATATGATTGCATTCATCTACACAATCTTATGTATCGCGGTACTTTTAATCGGTTCTGTGTGGATTATGAATTACCTTCACTACAACATGATGATCTAAACTGATTGACATGTTGAAAAAATATCTATTCCTGACTAAACCAGGAATTCTCTTCGGTAATTTCATTACCACCTTGGGCGGCTTTTTCTTAGCCGCCCAAGGCTCTATAGACATCTTATTATTACTACTCACCCTACTTGGAACAACTTTAGTTGTAGCTTCTGGTTGTGTTGTAAATAATGTTATAGACCAAGACATCGATATCAAAATGCAGCGTACGCAAAACCGCGCACTAGTCAAAAAAACCATCTCTCCTACTGTTGCACTTATATATGCATTTGTTCTTGGACTTATCGGTTTTAGTATTTTGTGGTTCGGTGTAAATGCTTACGCTTTTTTGTTTGCAATGATTGGTTTTATTGTCTATGTCGGTTTTTATAGTTTGTGGACAAAGCGTACCTCAATCCATCAAACCGTAATTGGTAGTATTTCCGGGGCGAGTCCTCCTGTTATTGGTTATACAGCAGTAACTCATCATTTTGATGTAGCCGCCTTACTTTTGTTTTTGGCTTATGCGCTATGGCAAATGCCACATTCATGGGCAATTGCTATTTATCGTTTTGACGATTACAAAAATGCCGGAATCCCCATTCTGCCAGTTGCACGCTCTATTTATCGCACGAAAGTAGAATGTGTCATTTATATTCTGTTGTTTGCAGCCGTATTGAATGGTTTATATTGTTTTGGCTATACCAATATATTTTTTCTAATAACCTTTAATGCACTAACAGCGTATTGGTTATATTTATCAATTATTGGATTTAAAGCTGAAAATGACCAACTTTGGGCTAAACGTTTTTTCCTCTACTCGGTCATATTAATTACCCTGTTAAGTTTGAGCTTTAGCTTTACCTATCAATCCCCTGCTCCAAATCTTCCTCTCTTTTAAATAAGGGAGGATTTTCTCTTATAGTAAAGAAGTTTTACTTTTCTCATCAAAAGATTTGTTTTTGGTCGCATTTTTACCTATAATTCAGCCTTCGCAAATTTTGCGACATAACTTATTAAGTTATGACTCCTTGCTTCTAATGTTTTATTTATTAGGGGCTGTTTAAACCGTAAGGAGCTGACAATGCGTCATTACGAAATCGTACTTTTAGTACACCCAGATCAAAGCGATCAAGTTGTAGGTATGGTTGAACGCTATATCTCTCAGATCAAAGAAGCTGAAGGTCAAATTCACCGTTTAGAAGATTGGGGCCGTCGTCAATTGGCTTACCCAATTAACAAAATTCACAAAGCACACTACATTCTTATGAATGTTGAATGTGGTCAAACTACGCTTGATGAGCTAGAAGAATTATTCCGTTATAACGACGCGATCATTCGTAACCTTATCATCCGTCGTGAACACGCAATCACTGAAGAGTCATTGCTTGCTAAAAGTGCTGAAGAAAAGCGTGCGCGTAAAGCTCAACGCGAAGAAGCACAGCAAGTTACTCACGAAGCTGAATAAGGAGAACATCAATGGCACGTTTTTACCGTCGTCGCAAGTTCTGCCGCTTTACAGCTGAGAATGTTGTGTACATCGACTACAAAGATATCGATACTTTAAAACAGTACATCACTGAAAACGGCAAGATTGTTCCTAGCCGTATCACTGGTACTAAAGCTCGTTATCAACGTCAATTAGCACTTGCTATCAAGCAAGCTCGCTACTTGTCTTTGATTGCGTACACTGACAACCATAAGTGAGGTGATCTGTGGACGTTATCTTATTACAACGCATTAAAAACCTTGGTAAATTAGGCGATAAAGTATCAGTTAAAGCTGGTTACGGCCGTAACTTCCTTATCCCTCAAGGTAAAGCAGTTGCAGCTACTGAAGCTAACACTGCTGCTTTCGAAGCTCGTCGCGCTGAACTTGAAAAGCAAGAAGCTGAAATTTTAGCTGCTGCTCAAGCACGTGCTGAACAATTGAATGAAGTTAATATCGTTATCACTGCTAAAGCTGGTGACGAAGGTAAACTCTTCGGTTCTATCGGTACTCGTGACATCGCTGACGCTTTAACGAATGCTGGTCTTGCAGTTGACCGTGCAGAAGTTCGTTTACCGAATGGCGCACTTCGTCACACTGGTGAATTCAACATCGCAATCCAATTGCATCATGATGTTGCTGCAGAAGTTCTCGTTACTATCGTATCTGAGTAATTTCTCACCAAAAAAAGAGCATGCTTTTGCATGCTCTTTTTTTATGTGCCCTACTTTTAAAATAAGATATATTAATTCCTGATCAGTTCTTTAGTTTAATTGGTTTTTTAATTAGGTAGTTTATTTAATTTTGTTTTAAGATAGTTCTCGGCCTCACAGGCTATTTGCGTAACCTTTCTTTATCATCAGGTCTAATTATGTCTCAGGCGAATGCCAGTTCTTTAACCCGTTCATCTCCAACAGAAAATAAGACGAGTGAATCAGGCCAACTTAAAGAGTTTCGCACTCCCCCACACAATTTAGCCATTGAGCAAGCTGTACTTGCTGCACTAATGACAGTTGCCGAATCTTTCGAGCAAGTTAGTGATATGTTAAAAGAAAATGATTTCTATGCGACTCGCCATAAATATATTTACCGTGCAATCGAAAAACTCGCACAAGAAAATTCACCTTATGATGCGGTCTTAGTTAACGATTGGCTTTTAAAACAAAATTTACTTGATGCTATTGGTGGCGAAGAATATTTAATGCAGCTTATGGCTGACTCCCCATCAAGTTTCTATAACTTAGAAACGTATGCCACAAAAATTAAAGAGTTCTCTACGCTTCGTAGTATGATCAAAGTCAGTACTGAAATTCTACAAAATGCTTATGACACAAAAGGTCGTGGTGTTAGTGAAATTCTAGATCTAGCAGAAACCAGTATTTTCTCTTTAGCAGAACAGCACAATAACAATAAAAAAGATGCAGGTCCTAAATCTATTAGCTCTGTAACTGCCGATGTAATTAGTAAACTTGATGAGCTTTCAAAACTTGATGGCAATATTACTGGTTTAACCACTGGCTTCTTAGAACTTGATAATAAAACATCTGGTATGCAAGCTGGTGACTTAATTATTGTTGCTGCACGTCCATCTATGGGTAAAACCACTTTCGCCATGAATTTGGTTGAAAGCGTTCTACAATATAACAAGCTACCCGCTCTGGTATTCTCAATGGAGATGCCAGCAGACTCAATTGCGATGCGTCTTATTTCTGCAATGGGTAAAGTTCACCAAGGACATTTACGTTCGGGGAACTTAGATGCGGATGAATGGACCAAAGTTACTGGCACAATTTTGCAGCTTCAACAAATGCATTTGTATATTGATGACTCATCTGCCCTACCTCCAACGGAACTTCGTGCCCGTGCTCGACGCATTGCCAAAATGCATGATGGTAAAATCGGCTGTATCATGGTCGATTATTTACAGCTCATGAAAGTTCCTGGCATGGGTGATAACCGTGTGGGTGAGATTTCAGAAATTTCACGTAGCTTAAAAGCCTTAGCAAAAGAAATGCACTGCCCCGTTATCGCACTTTCCCAGCTCAACCGAAGTCTGGAAAACCGACCAAATAAGCGCCCAGTAATGTCAGACTTACGTGAATCTGGTGCGATCGAGCAGGATGCCGACTTGATTATGTTTATTTACCGTGATGAGGTTTATAACAAAGAGTCGAAAGAAGCCGGTACCGCAGAAATTATTATTGGCAAACAGCGTAACGGTCCAATTGGTTCAGTTCGTCTTGCCTTTGAAGGTCAATATACCCGATTTAGTAATCTCTCTCCTGAGTATTACAGCCAATATGATGATGAAGAATAAACTCTATCTCTAGCCCAAAGGAGTAAATGAGGGTGCGCCAAGCAACAGTTTATATTGATCGCCATGCGCTTCAATATAATTTAAACCGTGTCAAACAACTCGCAGCAAATTCAAAAATTGTAAGTATGGTGAAAGCTAATGCTTACGGACATGGAATCAAAGACTGTTTAGCAGCCTTAAATGCCTCAGATGCCTTTGGTGTCGCCTGCCTACAAGAAGGTTTAGAAATTCGCGAACTTGGATTTCAACAACCTGTTACTTTAATTGAAGGGGCATTTTCTGAAGATGAAATGCCTATTGCAATTAAGCAAAAATTTGAATGTGTGATTCACCATCAACAGCAGTTTGAATGGTTAATTAAACATAAGCAAGAATACATCGCTCAAGGCCTAAAAGTCTGGATTAAGCTCAATAGCGGCATGAACCGTTTAGGATTTAAAGTTCCTGAAATTATTGAGGTCATTAAAACTTTAAAATCTGAAGGCTTTACCTGTGTACTAGCGATGCATTTCGCAAATGCAGATGTGGACCATCCCCTCAACGAGCAACAAAAACAACAATTTTTACAGGTTAAACAAGCTTGTGATCCAGTTTTAGCATCTTGCTGTAATTCTGCTGCTATTTATAAATGGCCAGAATTACATTTTGACTATGTTCGCCCGGGCATTATGCTTTACGGCGCTTCGCCTTTTGCAGATAAAACAGTACATGATCTTGACCTAAAACCAGTCATGTCCTTTACAGCAGAAGTGATTGCATTGAATCACATTCAAGCTGGAGAACATGTAGGTTATGGTTCAACCTTCTGTGCGCAACAAAAAATGGATATTGCAATAGTTTCTATTGGCTATGGTGACGGATACCCGAGAGCTTATATTAAACAAAATTATGTAGCGATTAATGGGCAATTATGTCCTGTAGTGGGCAGAGTCAGCATGGATATGCTTGCAATTGACGTTACAGCTATTCAAGTTAAATTAGGTTCTCAAGTCGAACTTTGGGGAACACACCGCTTAGTTGATGATGTCGCCGATGCAAACGGAACAATAGGATATGAATTACTCTGTCGCTTAAGTAATCGCCCTATTCGTAAAAGCAGTTAAATAATAAAATATAAAAAAATCCAAGCATGCTTGGATTTTTTTATCAGCTTTTAAAAATTTTATCGCCAATAATCATCAGTCGGTTTTGGCAATTCTTGCAAACCACGGCGTAAAGTATCGGACCATTGTTTACTAATTTGTGAAAAATACGGATCATCTTCGGTAATTCGTTTACCCACCGGAATAATGAAACTATCTTTATTGTAAACCAATGCGTCAAGCGGCAATCCAACAGAAACATTTGAGCGCAAGGTTGAATCAAAAGAAATCAAACTACAACGTAATGCATCATCTAGCGGCATCGCATAATATAGAGCACGATCCAAAATAGGTTTTCCGTATTTGCTTTCTCCTATTTGAAAATAGGGTGTATCCGTAGTTGCACAAATAAAATTACCTTGCGGATAAATATTATAAAGCTGCATCTCACCGCCTTTAATTTGCCCACCTATTAAAATACTACACGCATAATTCATTTGTTCTTGAGTGTCTGAACTAATATCTTCTAAAACACTTTTTAAGGTTTTACCAATCAGTTCAGCCGCCTCAAACATCGTATTGACACTATATAAGTTAGGTTCTTGCTGCAAAGTGAGAGCATTTTGCAAATGACCTATAACAGCTTGTGTCGTCGCTAAATTACCTGCTGTTTGTAAGGCCATGAAACGCTCTCCAGTAACGCCGAAAGTATGCAATTTTCGGAACACAGAAATATGATCAACTCCTGCATTAGTTCTCGTGTCACTAATAAACACTAAACCTTGTTCCAATCTAAGCGCACAACAATAGGTCATTTCATTCTCTTTACATTCAACATGCCAACACCTGAACCACAGACATCATGTTTTCCACCCCACCTTGCTCTCTTACACCACGAATAGGTGCCACATCGAGATAATCACGGCCTACTGCAAGGTAGATATGATGTTTGGGTGTAAACAACTGATTGCTTACATCAAAACAATACCACTGATTTTCTAAAAATACTTCCGCCCAAGCGTGACTGGCAAGGTGCGGATAGTTTTGATCAAATAGATAACCAGAAACATAACGTGCCGGCAATTGTAGCGCACGACACATCGCAATTAAAACATGAGCATGATCTTGGCATACACCCTGTCCAGCGTGAAATGCTTCAGTTGCAGTTGTCTGAACCGAAGTACTTTCAGGCTGATAGAGTATTTTCTGCAAAATATGTTCACTTAATAATGCAATATGCTGTCGGTCTTTGACCCCCACAATATTTTTGGCAAAGTCCAACATTGCCAAATCACATCGGGTTGCACTTGTCATCTGCAAAAACAAATTTGTCGGTGTAGATAGATTTACACAACCTAGCTCTACATTTTGAAGTTCAATGATTCCTTGAGCCATAAATGTAAGATGTTGGTATTGATAACGCTGACTAGCCGTCATCCATACATTGTTAAATATGTCCCTTTTTATCGTTTTGTCACCCGGCACGCTAATTGCCCAATTCATAACATGTTGATGCGGTGATGTTTGAGGCATCATTTTAATATACTGAATACTGTTTTGAGCAGTTTCAGTATAGCTATAATGCGTTTGATGATTCACCATCAATTTCATAATCAGACCTCAAACATATTTTCCAGCTGCTGTGTAAAAGTATAATAAGCGTCCCAAGTTAGCTGATGCTTTAGTACTTGCCAATTTTGATCTATATTCTCCCAACCTAAGCTAACAAGCCGTTGCACCACAACATCTAGCTCTGACACGAGGCCTGATAAATCTTGCCCAAAACGTAGTTCTATATCAAATTGCTCTATTTTTTGACCTAAATTCAGAAATAAACAAATATCTTCATTCTCCGCTTCTAATATTTGAGTACATTGTTCAACAGCTTTTCTCAAAGTCTCAGGTTGAGGTTGAAGCGTGTTAATAACATTATTTAATTCTGCATAAGCATTTGATGACAATATACCTCTTAGTGCCTGAATATTATCTTTAGCAATAACGAGCTGGTTCAGTAATGAAAATGTTTGCTTCTTGTCTAACATATAGTGATTTAGTAATTCAGCATTTTCTATGACTAAACCAAATGCTGCTGCAAATTTTGTTGCTTTCTCATCTTGTGTAAAGGGTAAATGAGAGGCAGCAAATTTAACTCGCATTAAATATCGACCCAACCAATATATTTGATGCGCACTCGAATTGAGTAAAACCATAAAGTTCCTCTTTAACCCACAATTAGGAATGTAATGTTTCGACAACCCATGTATCTTTTATGCCGCCACCTTGGGACGAATTTACGACTAAAGAGCCCGCCTGCATGGCCACTCGCGTTAAGCCACCCGGCACTATTTCTGTACGATAAGGTGAACTCAATACAAATGGACGTAAGTCAATATGACGTTCAGCCACCCCAGATGTAGTTAAAGTTGGAGCAACAGATAAGGCCAAGGTCGGTTGTGCAATGTACATATGAGGTGTGGCGATCAATTTTTTTCTAAAGTCATCAATTTCACACGAACTTGCTTGAGGCCCAATTAACATGCCATAACCACCCGACCCTTGTGCTTCTTTAACAACTAACTGGTCCAGATTAGAAAGTACATAATCTAAATGTTCATCTTTACGGCACTGATAAGTAGGTACATTTTTTAGAATTGGTGTTTCACCCAAATAATATTGAATCATTTGATCCACATAAGGATAAATAGATTTATCATCAGCCACACCTGTTCCAGGCGCATTTGCAATAACAACATTTTTTTGCAAATAAGCAGACATAAGACCCGCCACACCTAAAGCACTGTCCGGTCGAAATGCTAACGGATCCAGAAAATCATCATCTAAACGGCGATAAATTACGTCTACTTTTTGACGCCCACGAATCGTTTTGACAAAAACTTGATCATTTTCTACAAATAAATCCCGATTTGTAACCAGTGGTACATCCATTTCACGTGCTAAAAAAGCATGCTCATAATAAGCACTGTTAAAACGTCCCGGTGTTAGTACCACAATAAAAGGTCTGTCCGCAGGTGAATTCTCCTGCAATATTTCTTTTAAAAGTTTTGGATAATGCTCAATTCCCTGTAAATTATTGGTTGCACATAGCTCTGGCATCAATTCTTGGCTAATTTTTCGGCTTTCGATCATATAAGATACGCCAGAAGGTGTTCTTAAATTATCCTCCAATACAAAAAATTCTCCTTCACCATCACGGATAATATCAATTCCACTAATTTGTGAATAAATTTTACCTTTCAGAGAATGTTTAAGCATATGTGGCTGAAAAGCATCATTCCCCATAATTTGCTCTTCGGGAATGAGCTGTTCTTTCAAAATATGTTGTCCATGATAAATATCATCTAAAAAGTAATTTAAAGCTTTAACACGCTGTGCACAGCCCGAAGCTATTTTCTCCCATTGTTTTTTTTCAATCACCCTTGGAATTAAATCAAAAGGAATTGTTCGCTCTGCACCTTCTTTATCACCATATACGTTAAAAGTAATGCCGTGATAAAGAAAATGTTGCTTCGCTTGAGCATTCAATTCTTTTAATTCATCTAAAGTACGGATACTCAACCATTGCTCAATTTTTTTAGAAGCCGCACCATTTGATGTTACATCGTCAAGCATCTCATTAAAAAACTGTGATTTTAGCTGCTCAAATAGGTTGGTTTGTACGGAAATATGTTCTAAAAAAGAGGTTGGGTTAATGATCGCCTTAGTCGTCTGCTCTTGTATAAAAAAATCATTATCTATATGTAATTCATGCTCTTGTTCTGACATAACCACCTCGTCTTATCATTTATCTATATTTCATTTTTAAATAAGCAATTTCAGTGCCATTTATATATCTTTAATATTTTTACGGTGCTTTGTTATAACTTTCTTCCTCTAAATCTTAACATTGATTGTAAAAGGACCTATAAACCGAATCTGACAAACTTGCTAAATGTGTAAAGATTTTTTATTGTGTTGACACCAAAGCAGTTGGATATAGATGTATTACGCTTATGTCTGTAATAGAAAAAGAAACTTCAAATAGTTTATATCGCCAATGGCAGATTTTATCTCGCCTCCCTACCGGTAAATGGATCGGGACGCGGGAGTTACAGGAAATGCTTGAACGTGAAGGTATTGATATCAGTTTAAGGACTATTCAGCGTGATTTAAACCAAATTGCTCAGCGCTTTCCAATAGAAAGTAATAAGGCTGTACCTCAAGGCTGGCGGTGGCAATCCGACGCACCTATTCAGAGCTTACCGCACATGACCAGCTCTCAGGCTGTAACATTTATGATGGTTGAGGAGCATCTTAAACACTTACTTCCACCAAGTCTGCTTGATGAGATGGGGCCTTGGTTTGATTTGGCTAAACGCAGTCTCTCTACACAAAATAATGTTAGGCAATGGATTAACCGAGTACGCATCGTACCTGCCAGCCAACCTCTTATTCCGCCTGTAGTGGACCGAAATGCTCAACAAGCAATTTATGAAGGTCTACTCCAAGACAAACAAATAGAATGTATTTATCGGGCACGAGTCAATCAGGGAGAAGACAAAACCTATATTTTAAATCCTTTGGCTTTGGTACAAAAAGGTGCGGTAATTTATTTAATTTGCACACGACATGACAAAACTGAAGTTCAAACGTTTGCCTTGCACCGTTTTAAATCAGCAAAAGTCTTAGATAGTCGAGCACTGCATCCTGTCAATTTTGATATTGATCATTATATCGATTCAGGCGCTTTAGGCTTTAGAGTGGACTACAAGCAGCCAACTGAGTCAATTCAACTCACATTAACGATGACAGAGCAAACTGCTAGAACTTTCTATGAAAGTCAGTTAAGTAAAGACCAAACTATAGTTCCACTTGAAGAAAATATTGTAGAAGTTACCGCTACCGTACCTTTTACATCTCAACTGGTGTGGTGGTTACGTAGTTTTGGCAAGAAATTACTACATATCGAGCCTATACAAGTACACAATGCTGTACGAGAAATTGAATCCGAGAGTAAATAGATATAAAAAAGAGAACCATAAGGTTCTCTTTAGATTTTGAATTATAATTTTCTTAATTTTATATTGGCTCTTATATTTATACTTGTTTTCAGATCAATGTGTTCTCCCCCTACAAAACTGACCTGCTCTTTCTTTTGCGCTATTTTGAACATAAGCATTGGCATGCCATTTCATCTCTATTGTAGCGAATTGATTTCATTGTCATGGTTAAAGCCCTCTTGTTTGAACGTGAATTTAATATAACTGGCTGCTTGAAATATGTGAAATAAGAAAAAAAGGAAGCGAAATCTATTTTCTTCCTTAGGAAGTTTTCATATATTTTTGAACAGAAAATAAAAAAGCCCAGTCTTAACTGGGCTTTTTTGCATTTAAAAGATTAAGCTGTTTTCTTAATCATATTATTTTTACGAATTGTGATCATTACAAGTTGAACAGCTGCTGGTGTAACACCAGGAATACGACTTGCTTGAGCTAATGTTTCCGGAAGAACCGTTTTTAATTTCTGGGTAATTTCACGAGATAAACCAGACACTACATCATAATTAAAATCGGTAGGAATTTTGGTCTCTTCAAGACGCTTTAACTGAGCCACATCTTCATGCTGACGGTTAATATAACCTTCGTATTTCACAGCAATTTCGATTTGCTCACCCACGTGCTCCGAAACTTCAGAACCAGTAAGTTCGGCAATTTGACCAAAGTTAATATTAGGGCGTTTAAGCAAATCAATTGCACTACATTCTTTACTTAAGTCAGCACCTGTCATCTCAACGAATTTTTTACCCATAGGGTTATTTGGTGCCGCCCACAAATGTTGTAAACGAGAAGTTTCACGCTCAACCGCTTCCATTTTTTCACAATAAGCAGCCCAACGCACATCATCAACTAAACCAAGTTCACGACCAACAGTCGTTAAACGTTGATCCGCATTGTCTTCACGCAACATCAAACGGTATTCAGCACGTGAGGTAAACATACGGTATGGTTCTTTAGTACCTAAAGTAATGAGGTCATCAACCAATACACCCATGTAAGCTTGGTCACGCTTAGGTGTCCACTCTTCTTGTTCCCACGCACGGCGCGCAGCGTTTAAGCCAGCAAGTAAACCTTGGGCACCTGCTTCTTCGTAACCTGTTGTACCGTTAATTTGGCCAGCAAAATATAACCCGTTAATAGCTTTAGTTTCGAGAGTGAATTTCAAAGCTTGTGGATTGAAATAATCGTATTCAATCGCATAGCCTGGACGCAAAATATGGGCATTTTCCATACCACGAATAGAACGAACCAGCTCGAACTGAACATCAAATGGAAGCGAAGTCGAAATACCATTTGGATAAAGCTCGTGTGTATCTAAACCTTCTGGTTCCAAAAATACTTGATGCGAGTCTTTATCAGCGAAACGGTGAATTTTATCTTCGATTGATGGGCAGTAACGTGGTCCTACACCTTCAATAACACCGGTATACATTGGTGAACGATCTAAACCACCACGAATAATCTCATGGGTTTTTTCATTGGTATGCGTGATATAACAATTTACTTGTTCAGGGTGCATAGAAGCATCACCCATGAACGACATAACCGGAGATGGGAAATCACCCGGCTGCGGAATCATGACTGAAAAATCAACCGAACGTGCATCAATACGTGGTGGTGTACCCGTTTTTAAACGGCCTACAGGTAAATTTAATTCACGTAAACGCTGAGCAAGTGCAATTGAAGGAGGATCACCCGCACGACCACCACTTGATTTTTGTAAACCAACGTGGATTACACCACCCAAGAATGTACCCGTAGTTAACACAACAGTTTTAGCATCAAAGCGAATACCCATTTGGGTAACAACACCTTTAACCGTATCACCTTCAACAATCAGGTCATCAGCCGCTTGCTGGAAAATATCAAGATTTGCTTGATTTTCCAAAGTATCGCGGATGGCAGCTTTATAGCGAACGCGGTCAGCCTGAGCACGTGTTGCACGTACTGCCGCACCTTTACGTGAATTTAAAATACGGAACTGAATACCACCTTTATCGGCAGCTAAAGCCATTGCTCCGCCAAGCGCATCAATTTCACGTACTAAATGTGACTTACCAATACCACCGATTGCTGGGTTACAACTCATTTGACCCAAAGTCTCAATGTTATGGGTCAAAAGCAAAGTCTGTCGTCCCATACGCGCAGCAGCAAGGGCCGCTTCCGTACCTGCGTGACCGCCACCGATAACGATAACATCATAAACTTTAGGGTAGTGCATGAGTACAAAACACCAGAAAAAAAAAGACGGAACATTATAGCAAAATTATCTGTCTATTGATGTACATAATTACAAAATCGTCTTCACATAATTTACGGTACGCCACATGATTTGACATTTTGTTTCATGAACTCAATACAAAGTGAATGTTATTAAAACAAATTCATCTTAGAATAAAAAACGTACAGCACTTCTATAACTTTAAAATTAACGCGACAAGAAGGAATACAAAATGAAAACGACTATGTTAAAAATCTTAACCGCATCTCTACTTTGTTTTTCAGGCGTAACGTTGACCCACGCTGCGACCAATCATACTGCTAAATCGACTCATATGGCTAAATCAAGCAAAACAGCTCATCATGCTGCTGAGTCAGGCAAATCAGAGATGCAAAAACAGCTGAGAGCTTGTACTAAAAAAAGTCAGGGTGAATGGGTAGCTTACAACCATAACGGCGTAATCTTTAATGGTACTTGCCAACCAAATGAAAATGGTAAGTTACAATTTAAGGCCCCTGCTCCTTAATCTGTTTCGACATGAGGTATAGAAGAAGCAATTTATTTGCCGCTAGCCTCCTCAGTATTTTTAAAGTCGGTCCATTAAAGATGGGCCGCTTTCTTTTTTAAAACTGTCTAGTCAGCTACAATGCGCCTTTAAATAAATTTTTAGGTCCTTTTCGTGAAGTGGTTACAAATACACATTACCGTTGATCAAGCACAAGTTGAGTTCACAGAAACACTTTTAATGTCTCTAGGTGCGGTAAGCGTAACTCTGGATGATGCTGAAGATCAGGCTTTATTAGAACCATTACCAGGTGAAACACCTTTATGGAATAAAGTGATTGTGACAGGCATTTATCAACAAGACGAACAAGACCCTATTGATGTCGACACTTTAGAAGCTTTCTTAAAAGCTCAACTTCCAGACGCTCCTATCCGTCATGAAGAACTTGAAGATCAAGTATGGGAACGCGCTTGGATGGACTATTACGAGCCAATTCAAATTGGGGAAAAGTTCTGGATCGTACCTGAATGGCTAGAGCCACCAGAAGCTGATGCAACTAATATTAAGCTAGACCCAGGTCTTGCGTTTGGTACAGGTAACCACGCAAGTACTTTCTTATGCTTACAATGGCTAGGTAAAACTGACGTTAAAGATAAGATCGTCATTGATTATGGTTGTGGTTCAGGCATTTTAGGTGTAGCCGCTTTATTATTAGGCGCTAAAAAAGTATATGCCACTGATATTGACCCTCAGGCTGTTTTAGCAACAAAACAAAATGCTGAACTTAATGGCGTATTAGATCGACTATATGTAGGTCTTCCTGAAGAATTCGATCAAGAGTTTAAACCTCAACAGACAGATGTTTTAGTTGCAAATATTTTAGCGGGTCCACTAATGGCACTTGCGCCGGAGTTTGCAAATTTACTTAAATCTGACGGTGAGTTCGCACTTGCAGGTGTAATTGAAGAGCAAGTTGCTGATGTTTCACGTGTTTATTCTGAATTTTTTGATATATTAGATGTCGAAAAACGCGAAGAAAATTGGTGTCGCATTTCAGGAAAACGCAAATAATAAATTGAGAATATTTTAACTCATGAATGAAAAACAAACCCGCTGCCCTAAATGCTTAACAGTCTATAAAGTGTCTCTTACTCAATTAACTGTTGCTCAGGGTATGGTTTGTTGCCCTAAATGTGATTCGAGCTTTAATGCACTCACCCATCTGATTGATATTGAACAGCCTGTCATGGTTAACTCATCTACATTAGTCAACGGTTCAATGCAAAATAGATATATGACACATTCTCACGTGTTAGATATCTTTGATCAAAAAGTTGAGAATTCAAATATTGATCTTTTAACCTATCTCAACAACTTAAATTATTTTCACAACGAACCTATTAACGCTCTACCAAATCTTAATTTAGCTGAACAAGCATCTTCACAAGAACAAGACAATAATAAAAAGCATAGCTGGTTGTACTACACGCTCTGGAGCTCTGCCAACCTTATTTTAATTTTAGTCTTCACTTTTCAAATTCTCTGGTTTAACCCTAAGCTCATGCATGCAAGCCCAACCGTCAGCCATGCATTTAATTATGTATGTGGAATACTGCACTGCAATAAGTCAGCTGAACAATATCAACTTATTTATATAGAAAAGTTAAAACTCCGCAAAGTTGACACAAGTCATACGCAATTTTCAGGCATATTGCTTAATCAGAATGATAAAAGTATTGAACTTCCAAACCTAAAGTTGAGTTTTGCAACAGAGTCAAACAAAACAGAAGAAATTATATTGACGCCTCAACAATATCTTGTTGAAAACTTACGAGGTATTCAGCGCATTCCCTCGAATACCCCTTTCCGATTCCAATTTGAGCTAAACAGAAGCAAAAAAAGCCTACTAAATTATCGATTAGAAATTGTCCACCCCTAAAATGTAAAAAAAGTGAAAAAAAAATAAAAAAAAATGCAGTTAATTTGCTCACTTTTTCCTAGACAATGGTATGATACGCGCCACGAAAGCTTTGACTCATATACTCCTCGCTCTCAATCCAAAAAAAATACTGTTAAGCATGTGTGCTTTTCTACATTAAGCACATAGCCTAACTTTTTTTGTTTTTGAGGGAGCTGTAACAAATATTTAACTATTGTTACGCTTATTTTTTATTCAATACGAAGAAATATGGCAAGCTAATTGTTCTTATGTTTTAGAGTCACTGTTTTAGGATCTAAAACAGGACTCCGTATTTTTAGACCACATTTATATACTACTTTATCCAAGCTAGTATTTGATTTTCGGATTAACTCGCATGAATAGCAAATCTCCTATTTTTACTGCACAATCTGATGTTGCTCTTCGCATCCACGTGGATCGCGCAGTTCGTCATTATTTTGCACAATTGCAAGGTGAGCAGCCATCTCAGGTATATGACATGGTGCTAGCAGAAATGGAGAAACCTCTTTTATCTGTAGTTCTTGAATATACACGTGGTAATCAGACCCGTGCTGCAGAGATTCTTGGACTCAACCGTGGCACTTTACGCAAAAAGTTAAAAGCTCACGGTTTGATGAGTGAATAAATGATAAAATGCTCACGACGTCGTGGGCATTTTTTTATGCTTATTGGTTTTAATCCGTAGACTTGAAATTGTTGAATTAAACATCATGACTATTAAACGTGCTTTGATTTCTGTATCTGACAAGACAGGAATTGTCGAATTTGCTCAAAACCTTGCAGCTTTAGGGGTAGAACTATTATCTACAGGCGGCACATACAAGTTGCTTAAAGATAATAATATCGCTGTGGTTGAAGTATCTGAACATACTGGCTTCCCTGAAATGATGGATGGTCGTGTTAAGACATTACATCCAAAAATTCATGGCGGTATTCTCGCTCGTCGCGGTTTAGACGAAGCAGTAATGGAAGAACACAACATTGATCCGATTGATCTTGTTGTTGTGAACCTTTATCCATTCGCTGCAACAGTTGCAAAACCTAACTGTTCACTTGCTGATGCTATCGAAAATATCGACATCGGCGGTCCAACAATGGTTCGTGCTGCTGCTAAAAACCACGCTTCTGTCGGTATTGTGGTAAATGCTTCAGATTACGATACAGTTATTACTGAATTAAAAGCTGCTGGTTCACTTTCTTATGAAACACGCTTCGATTTAGCGGTTAAAGCATTTGAACATACAGCTCAATATGACGGCATGATCGCTTCTTACCTAGGCGCTCGCGTTGGTAAGACCGAAGGCGAAGCTGATTTATTCCCTCGTACGTTCAATACTCAATTGAACAAAGCACAAGATTTACGTTACGGTGAAAACCCACATCAATCTGCTGCATTTTACGTTGAAGCAAATGCAAAAGAAGCGTCAGTTTCTACGGCAAAACAGTTACAAGGCAAAGAATTGTCTTATAACAACATTGCAGATACAGATGCTGCACTTGAATGTGTGAAATCATTTGCAAAACCTGCTTGTGTGATTGTAAAACACGCTAATCCTTGTGGTGTTGCTGTTTCTTTAGACGGCATTAAAGCTGCTTATGATTTAGCTTATGCGACTGACCCAGAATCTGCTTTCGGCGGTATTATTGCATTTAACCGTGAGTTAGATGTTGCAACTGCTCAAGCAATTGTAGAGCGTCAATTCGTTGAAGTAATTATTGCTCCAAGTATTGCTGATGGCGTGCTTGAAGTTACTGGCGCTAAGAAAAACGTACGTGTTTTAGTTTGTGGCGAATTACCTGCGATTGACGCACGTACACCACAACTTGACTACAAACGCGTTAATGGCGGTTTATTAGTTCAAGATCAAGACTTAGGTATGATTACTAAAGATGATCTTAAAGTAGTAACCAAATGCGCACCAACTGAACAAGAAATTGATGACCTCATCTTTGCTTGGAAAGTTGCGAAATATGTAAAATCAAATGCAATTGTTTATGCGAAAAACCGCCAAACTATTGGTGTAGGTGCAGGTCAAATGAGCCGTGTTAACTCAGCTCGTATTGCTGCCATTAAAGCTGAACATGCTGGTTTGGTTGTTGAAGGCGCTGTAATGGCATCTGATGCATTCTTCCCGTTCCGTGACGGTATTGATAATGCTGCTAAAGCTGGCATTAAATGCATTATTCAACCAGGTGGCTCTATGCGTGATGAGGAAGTTATTGCAGCAGCTGATGAAGCTGGTATTGCGATGGTCTTCACTGGTATGCGCCACTTCCGCCACTAATTTAAATTTAGTCCTCCCTAACCCTCCTTTCATTCAGGAGGGTTTTCCACAATAATGGAGCTAACTCTCCACCTTGAGGGATATGAGGGGGATGAAAAAGGATTAAAGTTAAGGAACAAATTAAAAATGAATATTTTAGTTTTAGGTAGTGGTGGTCGTGAACATGCTTTAGCATGGAAAATTGCGCAAGATACCAATGTTACTCAAGTTTTGGTTGCACCAGGTAATGCTGGAACTGCAACAGAAGACAAATGTCTTAACGTTCAGCTTGATATTTTAGACAACCCAGCAATCATTGCTTTTGCTAAAGAAAATAATGTTGATCTTATTATTGTTGGTCCAGAAGCACCATTAGTTAATGGTGTGGTAGATGCTGCACGTGAAGCAGGTTTAAAAATTTGGGGACCTACTCAATATGCAGCACAGCTTGAAGGCTCAAAAGCATTTGCTAAACACTTTTTAAAGCGTCACAACATTCCTACTGCTTTCTATGACGTTTTCACTGAAGTAGATGCAGCTAAAGCTTATGTTGAAAAAAATGGTGCACCAATTGTAATTAAAGCTGACGGCCTTGCTGCTGGTAAAGGTGTAATCGTTGCAATGACCAACGAAGAAGCTTTTGCAGCAATTGATGACATGCTTGCGGGCAACAAATTTGGTGATGCTGGTTCACGCGTAGTGATTGAACAGTTCCTTGCAGGTGAAGAAGCCTCTTTCATTTGTATGATTGATGGTAAAAATATTTTACCAATGGCAACTTCACAAGATCACAAGCGTATTTTTGAAGGCGATCAAGGTCCTAACACTGGCGGTATGGGCGCATACTCTCCTGCTCCAGTTGTAACTTCTGACATTTTTGAACGTGTTATGTCTGAAATCATGCACCCAACCGTAGAAGGTATGGCTGCTGACGGACATGTTTACACTGGTTTCTTATATGCTGGCCTAATGATTGATGAGCAAGGTCAACCACGTGTGATCGAGTTTAACTGTCGTTTTGGTGACCCTGAAACCCAACCGATCATGATGCGTTTAAAATCATCTCTTGTTGAATTGGTAGAAGCTGGTATTGCTGGTAAGTTACCAAAAGAAGCTGAATGGGATGAACGCAAGTCAATCGGTATTGTACTCGCAGCAGAAGGCTATCCAGATAGTGTACGCAAAGGCGATGTAATTTCAGGTATCGGACAATCACCTGAAGATACTAAAATTTTCCATGCAGGCACTGCAACTCGTGAAGATGGTCACATCGTGACTTCTGGTGGTCGAGTTCTTTGTGTAACAGCATTAGGCGACAGCGTTCTGGAAGCACAAATTAACGCGCTAGAAGTATGCGGACAAGTTAACTTTACGGGTATGCAATACCGTAGCGACATTGGCTACCGCGCAATCGCACGTGAAAAAGCTTAAAAACTTCACAAGTTTAAAACTTTAATGAAAAGCCTCTATATAGAGGCTTTTCTATCATGTGACACAATATAAGCAAATCGTATAAATCTTTATTATATTTCTAAAGATATCAATAAATAAAAAAGAAGCCCCCTATATCAAGCACACTTTTATTGATATGATTAGCACAACGTTGGAACTGTCAATAAACACTGCTGTTTTAATAATTTTCATAGTGACTTGCTCTACACATTATGACTGTAGAGAGTTTTTAATGTTCTAAGTTTATGAACACTCGTTTGGCTAATGTTTGGGGATTAACTGTTTGGGGAAACAGTTTTTGTTTATAAAACAATTACCCTCTCTTACCGCCAAAATATGCAAGCAAATTATGAAACCCCACCAAAAGATACCAGAGTTTAAACCAGTTGTAATTCCAACTCCTCCCATTTCATATAGATATAGATCAATACTTATTTTTCTATATCTCCTCAATCAGGACTTTTTTAAATGAAAAAGCTGATCAGTCTTTTTTTAAGTATGTCAGTAGTGCTATTGGCAGCATGTGGTAAACAAGAAAGTGCTCCACAAACAAACCAAAACAATGATAGCTCCCAAGTACAAACGGTAGTAATTGCCTCTACAGGTTCAGATGCTGATATTTGGCGTTATATCGCAACGTTGCCTGAAACCCAAGCTGCTGGCTTAAAGTTAGAAGTGAAAAACTTCACAGACTATGTTTCTATGAATGCTGCCATTGCAAACAAAGAAGTAGATCTGAACGCTTTCCAATCTTATGCTTATCTTGTTGCATTTAATAAATCAAACCAAGATAAAATTGCACCAGTTTCTACCACATATCTTGAGCCAATGGGTATCTATTCGAGTAAACACAAAAAAGTTGATGAGCTCGCAGAGGGCGCAATTATTGCAATCCCAAATGATGCTGCCAACGAAGCTCGTGCTTTACTTTTATTACAAACAGCTGGCTTAATCAAACTTAAAGCTGATTTTAACCCAGCTCAAGGCAGTCCAAACGATATCATCGAAAATAGTAAAAAGATCGATATCAAACCAATCCAAATGGCAACTGCATTACGTATTAAAGACGAAGTTGATGCCGTTGTATTAGGTAACACCTTAGCAATGGAAGGTGGTTTGAACGTACTCAAAGATTCTATTTTCTATGAGCCTGTTGATCAAAGCACACGACTTAATGTCAACGTTCTTGCAACTGCTGATTCACGTAAAAATGATGCAGTTTTGCAAAAAGTTGGTCAGCTATATCACAGTGCAGCAGCTAAAAAATATGTAACAGAGCGTTTTGGTGGAACAAAAGTTGACGTAGATCAACCAATCAGCTATCTCTCAGAAGCTAAATAGTAATATAATAGCGGAAACGTGAAACAGGCAAATTCTCTTTGCCTGTTTTTTCTTTCCAGCATAGCTTCTGACGATATGATTCAATTTAAAAACATTTCAAAGCACTATCAGCTCAAAAGTCAAACCATACGCGCACTCGACCAAATCAATTTAGAGATTCCAGAGGGCAGTATTTTTGGCATCATTGGCTATAGTGGTGCAGGTAAAAGTACCTTAATCCGCCTGATCAACCTACTTGAGCGACCAACAGAAGGTCAAATCATTATTAATCAGAAAGATTTCACCGCTTTGGATGCACGCTCATTACGTCAGGAACGTGCAAGTATTGGCATGATTTTTCAGCACTTCAATCTGCTACAAACCAAGACGGTTGCTGAAAATATCGAAATGCCAATGCGACTACTGAATTACAATAAAGTAGAACGTGAAAAGCGCTTAAATGAGTTATTAGAGTTCATTGATCTTAAGCATAAAAAAGATGCTTATCCAGATGAACTTTCTGGCGGACAAAAGCAACGTGTCGGTATTGCCCGTGCTTTGGCAAATCATCCAAAGATTCTTTTATGTGATGAAGCAACCTCTGCCCTAGACCCGCAAACCACCAAGTCAGTTTTAGAACTACTCAAGAAAATTAATCAAGAGCAAAAAATCACGATTGTTATGGTGACCCATGAAATGGATGTCATTGAAACTATTTGTGATCATGTGGCTGTGATGGAAGCAGGTAAAGTCATTGAACAAGGTTCAACGATTGATATCTTTAGTAAACCTCAACATCCAACCACTAAAAACTTCATTCAAACTGTTTTACATCAACAGTTGCCTGTGAATATTTTAAATCAGCTCGAAAACCAACATCATCATAGTATTTACTGTTTACAGTTTTTAGGGCGTTCTGCTCAAGAACCTGTAATTCAGTCACTGATTAAAAAATTCGATATTAGCTTAAATATTTTATTTGCCAACATGACTGAAATTAATGGCACAGTCATTGGTCAAATGTTTGTGCAGCTTTTAGGTGATCCTCAGCTAATTAAACAAGCTATTGAGTTTTTGGAACAAAATGAAGTAGGTGTAGTTCAATCAGGAGATCAAGTATGAGAGATTTAATCGTACAGTGGTTAACTGAACTTACTCAACCTTTCTGGCACAGTTCCCTTTCTATTGATCAGTTCGTAACAGCTTTGCAAGAAACCTTTCATATGGTTTTCTTTGCACTTTTGTTTGGCGGAATTTGGGGATTTATTCAGGGAATTATGTTATTAGTTACCCGTCCAGAAGGCATTTTACCCAATAAAGTGATTTATCATTTACTTAATCCAATTGTAAATGCTTTACGTTCTCTTCCTTTTATTATTTTACTCATTGCAGTGATTCCTCTTACTAAGCTATTAGTAGGTACTTCAATTGGTACGTGGGCAGCTATTGTTCCATTGACTATTTACGTTGGCCCTTACATGGGACGTCTGATTGAAACTTCATTGCTTGAAGTAAATGAAGGGATTATTGAATCTGCTCAAGCGATGGGTGCTACACCTTGGCAAATTATCTCTCGCTTTATTTTGCCTGAAGCACGTAGCTCACTCATTTTAAACCTTACCACAGCGACAATCAGTCTTATTGGTGCAACCGCCATGGCGGGTGCAGTTGGCGCAGGTGGTATTGGTGATTTAGCGATTTCTTATGGTTATCAACGTTTTGATACTAGCGTTGTGATTTTAACAGTCATTATCCTATTGCTATTAGTACAGATTGTACAAACGCTAGGAAACTGGCTCGCCAAGCTCCGTTAAATCATCCATACAAAAAAGCTCTCGTTTAGGGGGCTTTTTTGTTTTATATCACCCTGTTCTTAAAGACAGTTGAGAGCATGGCTCAATACCATTTTCTGGTATGATCAGAATTAGTCATTATTCATTTACTCTTTGGATTTAGTTTCAGGATAAAACAATGCGTTATAGAATTCATTTTATTGATGTGCAGAATGCCCTCCAAAACTATATCTGGATTTTAGAAGATACTGAAACCCAAGAAGCTGTTGCAATCGACCCAACAGAAGCGGAACTGGTAACTCAATTTTGTCAGAACAATCAGTTAAATTTAAAACAAATTTGGCTTACTCATTGGCATAAAGACCATATTGGGGGCGTTGCTGATTTAACGGCTGCCCAAAATATTACTGTGTATGGCCCACGCGATGAGCTCACAAAAATTCCGGGAATTACTCACCCCTTACAACATGACGATCATCTAAAATTTAATGATTTAAAAGTAGAGATTATTGCAACCCCAGGTCATACCTTAGGGCATATTGTCTATTTTATTGAAGAATTAGAAGCTGTATTTTGCGGTGATACCTTATTTGCAATGGGATGTGGTCGATTGTTTGAAGGTACGGCTGAACAAATGTATCACTCATTGAGTCGTTTAGCAGCATTACCAACCCATACAAAAGTATATTGCACGCACGAATATACGCTTTCAAATGCCGAATTTGCCTTAACGGTAGAACCGCATAACCATGCCTTATCAGAACGAGCTGAAGAAGTCCGTGAGCTACGTAAACAAGGATTAATCACCCTACCAAGCACGATTGAACTTGAATTAGCAACCAACCCCTTTCTTCGCGCAGAAAGTGTTGAAGACTTCGCCCACCTGCGTGCTCTTAAAGATAATTTCTAAAATTAAGCTTTTAAAGAAGATACAGGTTCATTTTTAAGAACTGTATCTTTTTGCTTATTACCTGTTGCCTGTAATTATTTTTTACATTTACTCTATTTTTTATTTGTTCATTATTTTAAAAATATCATTGAATTTTTATTTTTTAAAAACCACCACACAAACAGCTCTTTAAATAAAAAGTTATTATTTTTTAGTTACATAACAGACTCATAATTTTATAAAAATGAAATCTTTTATTTCTTTATCTTACTTTTTTTACAAGTTGCAAAATAAAAAAAAGTTTTTCCCCTTTAAAAAATCTAATTAAAACCCTATTAATAAATAAGATGTAATGCCACGGATAGAAGGAGTTCTCACGTGAAAAAGGTTGTTAAAGCTAAAAATTTGATTGCGTTTCGTATTTGGTTAGAAAAGTTAGGGTATTCAGTTAAAAATCTTGCTGACGGGAAAGGTTTTACTTTTAGTTTTAAAAAAGAATATGGTTTGGTGACCTGTGAGTTAGCAGGTAATTCATTAGCTATGCAATTAGGTGAAGAGTTTGAGGATCACTTAAAAGCATAATTTTTCACGACTCGATTTTAATTACAGTAATGTCTTTGTTGAAAGAAAAGTAATGTTGCAGAACTTTAGAATGGCTTAATTAAAATATATTTTTAGTTATTAAAAAAATCTGTAGCAGGGCTACTCTCCCAAATTGCCCTTAGCTACAGATTTTTTTGTAAGGTTAATCTGCTTTAGGGTTCTTTAATGCTTTATCAAGAAGATCTTTATCTAAAGCTTTATCCCAACGTGCCACAACAATTGTTGCACATGCATTACCCACTAGATTTGTTAAAGCACGGCACTCAGACATAAAGCGGTCAATGCCAAGAATTAAAGCCATACCCGCGACAGGAACAGCTGGTACAACCGATAAAGTTGCAGCTAGAGTAATAAAGCCTGCACCAGTCACCCCTGCTGCCCCTTTAGAACTTACCATTGCGACTAAAAGCAATGCAATTTGCTCACTAATTGATAAATCTACATTACAAGCTTGCGCAATAAACAGAGCCGCCATAGTCATATAGATATTCGTACCATCAAGGTTAAATGAATAACCTGTTGGAATGACCAAACCTACAACTGATTTTTCACAACCTGCTTTTTGCATTTTGTCCATTAAAGATGGCAAAGCTGCTTCAGAAGAACTTGTTCCTAAAACCAACCAAAGTTCATCTTTGATATAACGAATTAAATGAATAATTGAAAAACCGTTATAACGAGCTACTGCACCTAAAATTACTAGAATAAATAATACAGCAGTAATGTAGAACGTCATGATTAACAGTAATAAATTACCAATTGATTCGATTCCATACGCACCGATCGTAAAAGCCATTGCACCAAAAGCACCGATTGGGGCAAGCTTCATTAACATACCAACCAAGTAGAAAACTGGAGCTGTTAAGTTATTTAAGAAATCGGTAATTGGACGTGCTCGGTCACCCAAAGCAGCCAAAGAAATACCAAATAGCACCGCTACAAATAACACCTGTAAAATCTCGCCACCAGCCAGAGGACTGACCAATGTTTGCGGGATAATATTCATGAAGAAGTCGGTAATATTTGTTGCGTGCGCCTTTTCAACATAAGTATTTACTTTGTCGTTGACTAAGGTAGCTGGATCAATGTTAAGGCCTTTACCCGGTTGGATAATATTTGCCACAATCATACCAACTACAAGAGCCAAGCTTGAAAAGGTTAAAAAGTAGAGCATAGCCTTACCAGTTACACGGCCAACACGGCTCATGTTTGTCATACTGGCAATGCCTGTAACAACAGTTAAAAAGATGACGGGAGCGATAATCATTTTAACGATCTTGATGAATGCATCACCAAGTGGTTTTAAACTTTCGCCAAGTTCTGGGTAAAAATGACCAATTAAAATGCCCAAAATAATTGCAAAAATGACCTGTACATACAAAATTTGGTGAAATTTCTGTTTTTTCTGTACTGCTTCTTGGTCAAGGGTATTGAAATCCATTATCTAAATACCTTTTCGATGGGGATAAAAAAATAAAATATAAAGCAAGCACCACAAGCTGCTTTAACAAGGAAAAGCCATTGTAAAGAATAAAAAACACCCTGTGTCATAAATTTAAAAAATGTTAAATTCAAAAATCATGCGTTAAATTGTATAGAATACATTTTATTTTTAGGCTTTAAATATCATAAAAATAGTTAATTTTTTAAATAAGCTATTATTTATATTAAAATTTTACAACATAAAAAGTGATAAAACCCACCATAGGTGCTTGTGTATCCACCCCAAGCCAATCATTTAGTAAATAAATGATTTTGTGTAAAACATATGAATTATAAATTATGAAAATTTATTTTAAAAATAATAAGAAAAACTGATATATGATTTCTTAATAAGAAACCGCCTCTATTTCTTGTTAAATATTTAGCCTAATAGGCCGCTATAAATTAATTAAAATTGGGATGAGCCTTAAATAACCGCTCTAATAAAATATGGACATAGTCCAAGCATAAGGTGCGGTCAGTGAATAAGATTCTAAACAGCATTGGAGCAATAACGGCTTCGATAATTTCTTGATTCGATATGGTTGATTCATGACGTAGTCTTGCTCGAGCTTGAATAATATCGAGTTGCTGAATAATTAAGGTTTCGCATTGTCGGGCATTTGAAGATTCAGCTGCATATAAAACATCACGTAGTAAGACCTGTCCTACTTCAGAAGAATACTCTTCAAAATACTGTTCGACCCATGCGGTAACATCAAGTTGAAATGAACCTAAATCTTTTGGCTCCATATCGGGTTTGAGTTCATTTAGAGCAACGTCTGAAAATAATTGATTAATGTCTCCCCAACGGCGATAAATTGTTGAAGGTGTTACTCCTGCCTCCTGAGCAATCATGGGTATGGTGATTTGGCTTTGCTCCAATGTTTTTTGAAGCTCTTTGACTGCTTGATGTACCGCAGTTTGAATTCTTTCACTACGGCCGCCTGGTCGCAACCCAGTAACAACTTTTGCCATTAATCAGCTCTACTTCAATAAAAAATAATTAAAATATTATTTGCATACACAAAATACACTAAAGCTAAGGATTTGCTTTAGTGTAAAAATAATGTATAAAAGCTAAATATTCGCTTTTATGTTATTCATCTTATATGAACAATTCAAGTTCGAAACGGTCTAGATCTGTTTTTCGGTTAGATTCAAGAGTCGCGTTGACCTTAAACACGATCACGCTCATGACATTTATGGCCGCGTCCAGCTCACCGACTCCTCTATATCGCTTGTATCAGCAAGCATGGCAATTTTCGCCTGTTACATTAACCTTAATTTTTGCGACCTACGCGTTTACCTTACTTGCCTCTTTACTCATTATTGGCTCTTTATCTGATTATATTGGACGTCGACCTGTCATTCTTTCGGCAATTTTTCTGCAAATCGTTTCAATGAGCTTTTTCCTTTTTGCCTCAGATGTTTCTATGCTATTTATTGCTCGTGGGCTGCAAGGCATCGCGACCGGACTTGCTGTTTCTGCCATAGGAGCCGCAATTTTAGATTTCAGCAAGCATCAAGGATCCCTGATTAATAGTATTGCTCCAATGGTCGGTATGGCAGCTGGCATCTTTATTACATGTACTATTTTGCAATTCTCAGCTCAACCTTTGCAGCTCGTTTTTGAGCTTTTATGTGTTCTATTTGCATTTCAGCTCATTTTAAGTTTTTTTAATCCTGAAACTGCGCAAAAAAGATCGGGTGCACTTGCTTCTTTAAAACCCAACATGGCTATTCCTCATCAAGCAAGAAGTGCTTTATTAAGCATTAGCCCTATTAACATTGCACTTTGGATGGTCAGTGGTTTTTTCTTATCACTTATGCCCTCTTTACTCGCAAAGATTTTTCAAACCTCTTCTGCATGGCTAAACGGAATTATGTTTATGGCGCTTGCACTTTCAGGTGCAGCCGGCATATTAACCCTAAGAAAATCTACAAATTTTCGTATTTTGCTCACGGGTACCTTATCCATTATTATTGGGGCAACCGTTTTATTTTTAGCGATTAATTTTACAAGTGCAGTGGTTTTATTTTTAGGCTCTATTATTACTGGAGTGGGTTTTGGTACCGCTTTTATGGGAGCAATTCGCACAGTCATGCCGCTTGCGTTACCAGAAGAACGTGCAGGTCTTATGGCCGCATTTTTTGTTGAAAGCTATTTGGCTTTTAGTATTCCGGCAATTCTTGCAGGTTATTTTGTGGGTAAAATTGGACTTATGAACAGTGCTAATATTTATATGAGTTTAATTATTGGCCTTGCTCTGATTGCCCTTGTGATGATTTTTAAAAATATTAAAAGCAAATAATGATTTGTAAAAAAGTCAGCCTCAAATGAAGCTGACTTAAACAATTTAAAACAAATAATACTTAAATAAATAATTTAGCTTCTGATTGCTACATTCATATCTATTCAAATTCGTTAGACTATTTTTAATATCAAGATTCACTCGCAAGATGGGTTTAGATGCGAAATAAGTAAAAGGCTCAAAAGTACGTTTGAGTTATCATTATAAAATATAAGGAAATTTATCATGAATAATTTCATTTTAACAACTTTTGATTGGGTTCCAGAATTACCACGAGGTTTTGTAAGAGATATAAGGATAAGATGGGCATTAGAAGAGGCAAAAATGCCCTATAAAATAAATAGCGTATCTTTTTATGAGCGAGGAGCTGATCATTTTGCTCACCAACCTTTTGGGCAAGTTCCTTGGTTAACAGATGGTGATATTTCAATTTTTGAAAGTGGCGCTATCTTATTTTATCTGGGTGAACGTAGTCGTGTACTTTTACCTACAGATCCGAAACAGCGTAATGAAGTTATAGAATGGTTATTTGCAGCACTTAATTCAGTAGAAATGGCGAGCCTTCCTTGGGCTTTATTAAGATTTTCTAATGCTCAGACAGATACTCCCGCACACAAACAATTTGATGCCTTTCTTCAGTCTCGCCTTCAACATATGGAGTCATTTCTTGCAGAGCGCGAATGGCTAGCTCAGTCATTTTCTATTGCCGATATTGTTATGGCTGACGTATTACGCTTGGTGAATAAATTTGATGGGTTGACAGAATTTCCCCATTGTCTCGCATATGTTCAGAGAGCGACTATACGCCCTTCTTTTCAAAAAGCGCATGCTGACCAAATGGCTCATTTTGCAGCGGCAGATGCCAAGAAGAATGCTTAAACATGTCATTTAAGCATTCTACATTTATTAAGCTAAAACTTAAGATTTACTGATCACGCCAAGGTTTTAAAAACCGCTTTACATACTTTTTAAAAGGCCAAGTAAACTGTTTTACAAAACTATTTGGGATTTTATAGCCAACCGTTCCATATACACTTGCCAAATGACTTGGCATATAGACCGTTTTAAAAATAACATCATAGAGTGGGATAAAAGCAGCATAATTTTTATCAATCGCTGGTTTTTCTGAAGAATGATGCCAATGGTGGAATTCTGGTGTTGCAATAATCCAGCGTAAATATGGAAAGCGAAAACGCACATTGGAATGAATAAAAATAGCGTGAAACGAAATAAAAACTAAATAAGCAAAAACAGCTGAAGTATGAAAACCTAATAGGAAAATTGGTAAAGTCGCAATAAAGCGAGTCATCAGTACTTCTATGACATGTAAACGAGAAGATGCTAACCAATCCATATATTCAGTCGAATGATGAATCGCATGAAAGCGCCATAAGAAATTAACTTCATGCATGGCGCGATGCAACCAATACACCGTAAAATCAACCACAATCAGTAGCTCAATAAATTGCAGCCAAATTGGTTGAGCTTGTACATAAGGTACAATCGGGTTATCAGGCAGGTGCGTAATCCAATATTGAATTGGCATAACCGTTAAAAAGCTGAATAGTTGAATCCCAACATGGCTGACCATGAAATATTTCATATCGGTCACCCAGCCAACTCTTAATATTTTTTGTTCAGGATTTTTAGCAAAAAAGCCTTCAAGCGGAATAAAGACAAACGCTAAAATGAATAAGGTCAGTACAAAATAATCGATACCTGCATAAAACGGTACACTTGGTAAAACGGGTGCTTCAATTACACCGCAACCCAAAACTGCTGCCACAAGTGAAAAACATAGCCCGTAGAACCCATATCGGTTTTGACGAACAATCGCGCTAAATGCACCAAAGCCAGCACTAATCACAATGCTTGTAATCAGGCCATAATAGAAAAGATTATAGTGCTTTGCGTAAAGAGGACGAAGTTCTGGTGTCGTTAATACACTGGGAAATAAAAAACATAAAGCACCAAATAAACAAAGTAAGCTGAGTGACATTGAAATAAAGGCGCTGATTTTCCCTAAACCTGCGTTAAGTTCTAAATTTTCAAATTTTGCTCTTAATTGATCGGTCATAATTCGTATCAACAGTTCTTATTGTGTATGCCGCGAATGCTATCAAAATTTAATAATAAATTGGAAAGAACTTTAACTTCTCAGATCAGATCCATTAACCTGAAAATTAAATTTTAAATATAACTTTCAACACAGATGTTAATGGTTTTATAGAACTTCAAATATTTGGCCAACAGATTTAATCAACCATTTTCTGGCAATAATATCATCGCTACGATTAAACCAATTTAAACTCACCTTAAATGAGTCCATCGAGAAAGGTAATTCAAACATTTGGACATTACCATGAGCTAGATAATGTCGAGCTGCTCTTGACGGTAATGTCACCAACATATCTGAACTCTGCAAAACGCCTTGTAAAACACTAAAATGAGGAACTTCTAAACGGATGCGTCGCTTCAAATCCATTGTTTTTAAATATTGCTCAACTTGGATATGCCCTGTCGATGATTTAATGGCAACATGATCTTCTTGCAAATATTGCTCTAAAGTAAGCTTAGTCTGTAGCCTTGGGTGGTCTGCTCTAGCAATACATACATATCTTTCTTCAAATAGTGTACGTGTTTCTATTTTCGGCATTATTGTCTGCGTACTATTAAAGACAGCCAGATCTAAAAAACCATCAATGAGCCACTGCTCAACCTTATCTGATCGAATCTCTTCAATTTCAATTTGAATATGTGGGGCTGCTTTTTGTAAAAAAGCCATAAGGCTAGGCAAAAGACAAATTTCCCCTGCGTCAGATAGTCCAATTCTGAACGTTTTATTCGAGTTTTCAGGGTGAAATTCATGTGCTTGAGCAATCGCCGATTCAATATTAAAAATCGCTTGATGGAAAATTGGATAGAGTTCATGAGCGACTTTTGTTGGCTCCACTCCTCCTCGACTTCGGGTAAATAACTCATCATTTAACTGACGGCGTAAACGGTTCAAATTATAAGTGACCGAAGGCTGGCTTAAATTTAATTTATCGGCAGCTTTACTAATATGACGAGACTCATAAATACAAACAAAAACTTTAATCAAACCTAAATCCATGGTCTTGATCCTTAAAATACTCTAAACAAAGACTTTAGCTTCTTTATTTAGAGTTTAGTTTGTTTTATCGGAATAAAAAATGCTTAACACTTATGGGGATATGCTTGAATTGAGTAGTACTCGTTTAGTTTTACTGCAAATACTTATGGCGATAACACTCAATGTGGCAAGTACACAAGGAATGGCTAGAGCAATAAAATTATATTCAATTGGTAAATGCAGACTTAAAAGCCAACCACACAAAATCGGTCCCAAAATAGCGCCAATACGCCCTACGCCTAAAGCCATACCAATGCCAGTACTGCGAATTGGGGAAGGATAAAACTGCGCCATATAAGCCAGTAATAAAATTTGCCCTCCAATAGAAGCCGCACCTGCAACAGCAATGCAGAGATATAAAATCACCATAGGTAACGCATAGCTTAATAAGTAAAGTGAAATTGCACCCGCTAAGAACAGCGAACAAATGACTTTACCTAAATGAAAACGATCAGCAAAGAAACCACCTCCAATCGCACCAAGCATTCCGCCTAAATTTAACGCCAGTAAAAATACCAAACTGGTTGATAGGTCGTAGCCTGCTTCTACCATTAACTTTGGTATCCAATTACCTAGGGCATACACCATAAGTAAAGCCATAAAAACACTGAGCCAAAAGAAGACGGTAACCAGAGCACGATTTTCGGTAAACAAGGCAACCAAAGGACGAGCAGCAACTTGTTGGTTTTCCTGATGTAAAACAATATTGGTCTGGACACTTATATTTTGTTCCGGAGCTAACTGTTGAAGTAAATGTCGTACCTCATCCCACTTCTTCTGGCGAATTAAATAATCAATCGATTCAGGTAAATACTTCCAAATAATCGGTAATAGAACCAACGGAATGCCTGCCAAAATAAACATGATTTGCCAACCAAAATTAGGCACCAACCACATGCCTAAAAGTGCCGAGCCCATACCACCAATGGCGTAACCACTAAACATCAGTGAAACTAAGGTAGATCTTAACTTTTTGGGGGCATATTCTGTCATTAGGGCAATAACGTTGGGCATTACACCACCTAAACCTAAGCCCGCAATGAAACGGTAAATTGCAAACGCTTTTGGACTATCGGCAAGACCGCATAACACAGTAAAACCACTAAAAATCATGATGCATAACATAATAAGGCGTTTACGACTAAAGCCATAAGATTCTAATTTGTCCGCTAAACTTCCAAACAGCATTGCACCAAACATCATGCCAAACAGTGCAACACTACCTAAAAGCCCAGCAGTCATACTATCTAACTGCCAGTGCTGCATGAGCTTAGGCAATGCAACACCGTAAATGACCAGATCATATCCATCAAAAATAATAATAAGTGCACTCAGCAAAATCACTCGCCAATGCAATGGCGTTAACTTTGCCTCATCAATCAATTGATTTGCATTTAGTTTTTCCATAATTGCTTTCCTTAGCAAATTGTTTATAAAGCATCACATGATTTAAATAGTTGCGATTCCTAGCTGTTTTAATTGTTGCTGTGCATCCGTAACATCTTGCTCTAAATCGTGTTGCCACAACCAGTCAAAACGATGTTCAAGGTGCTCGCCAATTTCTGCAAACGTTGAGTACTGAGTTGAATAGCACTCATAAATTTCGCCAGACTCACGAGAGGTTTGTTGAACACGGCAAGCTCGTTTTAAACGCAGCTTTTCATAAATTGAAGACACATCGGTTAGCTGATCTACTTGTAAGTTTTTTGTCGCCAGTAAGGCAGCAAGGATTAAAGCATCTTCGAGACCTTGCCCTGCTCCAGCACCTTGATGAGGTAACATAGCATGTGCGGCATCACCCATAAGAATCACGTGACCCGAGGCACTTTGATAAGTCGAAAGCTCCTCAATTTCATGTAAGGCCCAAATGGTAGGCTCTTCAATTAAACCGAGTAATGTTTGGCAGCTTTCGCTCCAGTCTGAAAAATCGGAAAGCATTTGAGCTTTATCGACAGGGCGTGTCCATGGTGTATCTGTTGGTAGTACCGTATCTTCACGATTTGAGCAAAAGGCAACAATATTGATTTGCTCACCCTTACGAATTGGGAACGTCAAAATATGCTTATCTTTGCCCAATAACATTTGTGGAATATCAGCTAAGTCTGTATCACCATCTATTTGCTGCAAAGCTGCTTTAAATGAAGCATGTGAAATGATGCCACGATATGCCCAAGTTCCTGAAAAGCGTGGATGAACAGGCGGCAAAGCATGGGTAGCTAAAACATGTTGGCGAGCAACAGAGCGAATACCATCAGCCCCAATCAAATAATCACATTCGTGCCGACTACCATCACTAAAATGCAAAATCACCACATCATCATGTTCTTCAATCGCCTCAAGGCGTTTAGAAAAGTGGACATTTTGCGTAGGCATGTGAGGAATAATGGCATCTAGAAAGTCTGCACGATGAACAGAAGACTGCCCTACACCTGCCGCTACCGATGCAGATAAATATTCATCGGTATAACCATTTCGCCATTGAAACCAAACATCTTGAAATGGTGCAGATACCTTATCTGCAATTGCGTGATATTCATTGGCTAAACCTAGCAGTTCGATCGCTTTAACTGCATTGGCACCAAAAGAAATCCCTGCCCCAATTTCAGAAAACTGAGGTGCAGATTCAAACATTTGGACATCTAAATGAGCGTGTTTACTTAAATTACTTGCCAATGCCAGACCAGCAATACCGCCACCAACCACGGCAATTCGAATATGTGTATTCATGTGTTTTATCCTTAAACATCATTGTTGTTTTCACATATTCATTTTTGAGAAGTTGGCTTATAAAGTCCAATTAGTATTTTTTTCGTTCAATTATTTAAAAATTAAATAATAGCCAGTTGGACGAGCCTCTATAAAGCTTAAAGGCCGTCCATGCTAATAAATGATCGTTAATAAACTTTATGGTGTGCCTGGCGGGGTTCCAATAGCATATTTCATTGGAGCTTCATAAGTCGTTTCAGCAACTGGTGAAACACGCCAAATCGTATTGCCCACGTCATCTGCAACTAACACGGCACCTGAAAAATCAACTGCTACACCTACAGGGCGCCCATAAGCTTTGCCTTTGTCACTTAAAAAGCCTGTTAAAACATCTTGTGGAGGACCAGATGGTTGACCACTTCTAAATGGAACATAAACTACTTTATAACCACTGTGCGGTTTACGGTTCCATGAACCATGCTGACCAATGAATGCGCCACCACGATATTGTGGCATGAGTTCAGCTGCATAGAATGCAAGACCTAAAGAGGCTGTGTGATTACCTAGTGCATAGTCAGGTTTAAGTGCACGTGCGACCAGTTCAGGATTTTGTGGTTTTACTCGTACATCTACATGTTGACCATAGTAGCTATAAGGCCAGCCATAAAAAGCACCGTCTTGAACCGACGTCATATAGTCAGGTACTAAATCACTGCCAATTTCATCGCGCTCATTAACAACCGTCCAAAGTTTGCCGCTTTGAGGTTGCCAAGCCATACCATTTGGATTACGCAGTCCCGTTGCAAATGGGCGTGACTGACCACTTGCAATATCAAACTCCATAATTTGTGCGCGACCTTTTTCTTTTTCCATACCATTTTCAGCAACATTACTGTTAGAACCGACAGTAATGTACAGCTTACTCCCTGCTGGGTTAGCGATCACATTTTTGGTCCAGTGGTGATTTAAAGGACCACCCGGTAAGTCCAATACTTTGGTTCCACTTGCTGTAATTTGAGTTTCGCCCTCTTGATAAGGAAAACGCACAAGTGCATCTGTATTGGCGATATATAAATTATTACCTACTAATGCCATACCAAACGGTGAGTTCAAATCTTTGAGAAATACCGTTTTCTGATCGGCAATCCCGTCTCCATTGGTGTCTCGAAGCAAACTAATACGATTGGCACTCGGATGAGATGATCCTGCACGCTTCATCACAAAAGTCATAATTTTACCCTTAATCCCTTTACCGTCTTCTGGTTTAGGTGGGGCATCTGTTTCAGCAACCAATACATCACCATTGGGTAACACATAAAGCCAACGCGGATGTTCAAGCCCTTTTGCAAATGCTTTTACTTTCAAACCTTCTGCTGGTGTTGGCATAACACCACTCGGCCAGCCTTCTGCTGGTGCTATATTTACGATTGGAAATAAACTTGATTTAGGTTCGGGCAATTTTGGTTCAGGTCCATAGCTCTCGGTTATAGGAGATTGAGAGGATGAAGCACATCCAGCTAATGTAATTAAAACCGTAGTGCCGAAAATTGGCAGTAAAAAACGTGTAAGCATGGTTTATCTCCATTTATTTTTTGTCGTCATGGAAATAGCGTAATTTATGTTTGCAATTAAACAAGCAACTTTAATGGAGTCTTTTGTTTATGGCTTGAAAAAAACCTTCTTTATCTTTTGGCGAAATCATCACTGATATAACTTCTCCATTTTTCATATAATAAATTTTGAGTCGATCTAATGAGAGCGCTGGAGATGAAAGTGGATTATGAGTAGGTTGTATTTGAGTAATATCTTTAATATTAATTTTCCATCGGAATACCAAGCTCTTAATAATTAATGTGTCGTTTTCTACTACGTAATAAGTGTTAAAAATTGGAAGCCAAATGATAAAAATAATTAAACTATAAATAATGAGATGCGGAAAATTTGAAGCTAAAGAATAATGATGATTTGCTTCATAAATTTTCATAATGATATTGGCAGTAATAACAATAAATATTAATAAAAGCCACCAATCAATTTTTGATCTAAATTTCAAAAGTTATCTTCCTTTCTTCATTTCATTGATAAAATTTATCTTCTATTACATAATTTTTTATTCTAAAGCAAAACTCACCGCCTCTTTTGCATGAATGGTAGTCGTATCAAATAAAGGAACCGAGAATTTAAGCTCACCAATCAACATACAAATTTCGGTACAACCCAAGATAATTCCTTCTGCTCCATCAGTTATGAGCGCCTCTACAATAGTCTCATATTTTTGCTGTGATTCTGGATTGATCACACCTAAACAAAGTTCTTCATAAATAATACGATGTACTATCTTTCTGTCGGCTTCATTTGGAATCATCACGTCAATTCCATGCTCCTGTAATCGAGCCTTATAAAAATCTTGCTCCATTGTAAAAGCTGTTCCCAAGAGTGCGACTTTACTAATGTCTTGACTCACAATTTCTTTTGCTGTGGCATCAGCAATGTGTATAAAAGGAACTGTAATAGCATCCTCAATCTGCGGTGCAATTTTATGCATGGTGTTCGTACACACCAAAATACAATCTGCCCCTGCTTTTTCTAAATTTAGCGCCTGCTCAGCTAAATATGCGCCAGCTTCTTGCCATAAGCCTTTCGCTTGCAACGCTGCGATTTCTTCAAAATCAACACTATTAATAATGACCTTAGCAGAATGTAATTTTCCTAATTTACCGTGAACCATTTTATTAATTTGTTGATAATAAAGCGCTGTAGATTCCCAACTCATTCCGCCTAATAAACCAATTGTTTTCATTATTTAAACTTCCTATTTATTCAAATGTAATCTATATCTCTTATGAGTAAAGCGCAGCTAGAATAAAATTGCTTTCTTAATACTAAAATTTGTGGAGTCCAGAGAAACTTCTAACTTCAATAGATCTAATAAAGGGTCTTTCTAAAAGAAAAAACTAACCTCTAAACGTCAATCTAAAAACATAAGAATTCACGCAAACTTCACGACCAGCTCTTTAATTTAATCTTATAAAGTTGGCTCGGATATAGACATGAAAATTATAACCACAGCCCTAGGGCTGATTACCTTGGTAGGTTTAACAGCGTGTAAAAGTGTGCCTAGCTATTCAGGTGACTATGCTAAAGCTGAACAAAAGATTACTGGAATAACATTAAATGACGAGCAGGCATTAGATATCGGTAATCGTTTTGTTGCCGCATTTAATACACTTGGCACCCCTTCTTTTGTAAGCAATGCTGGCAATCTCTACGCTGATCAGCTCTATATCAACGATACACTCTCGCAGTTCTCTCAAAAGAAAGATCTCATTAAGCATTTTGAAGGCATGAATGCTCGAGTAAGTAATGTCACTGTAAAACTCATTAGTGCAACTCACCATCAAGATACAGCCTACATCCATTGGTACATGACCTATGACTTTAAAATGCTAGGCCGCTCAAAAACAATGGCTTCTTATGGAATGAGTCAAATTAAAATTAATGAACAGCAAAAAATTATTTTCCAGCAAGATTATTGGGATCCGGCGAATGGCCTTTACCGTTCTTTACCAATCTTTGGAGGAGTCTATAAATGGATATTACCGTTCAAAAAAGTCGAGTCTTAATATTTCTGGGAATTTTGATCGTATCTCAAGCTAACGCGGCTGAACTGAAAAAATGTAGTTCAGCACCTTTGATGGTCACGAGTAAGAAAGTGGGAAATGTCAGTTACTTTGCTGAAGATTGCTTAAAAAATTGGCAGAGTCAAAGCATCAAAATGGACTTTAGCTATAACCGCGATATTCCCGAGTGGGCATTTAAGCGCGCAGCAACCCATTATTTGAAAAAGAATATTAGTGGATTTGATGCAAAATCTCCGCTTAATCATATTAATGAACTTTATAGACCCATCAAAAATGGAGACTTATATAGTTTGTATTACCAGCACGAAAATCAAAAACTAGAACTAAAATTAAACCAGAAGCTACTCGGTTCTTTAAGCAATCCGAATGCAAATCAATATTTTAAAATCTGGTTTGGTAGCGAACCATTTAATGCTAAATTAAAACAACAATTATTAAATTAATGGCTTAATAAAATCTTATGGGTAATCATTTTATCCTCATGGTTGAGGACCATTTTGAACTTGCAGCAACAGTCTGCGAATTTCTTGAAGTGCATGGTTATATCATCGATCATGCGCGTAATTTAGATGCTGCACGGACTTTTCTCAAATCGCAGCATTATCATCTTTTGCTGCTCGATATAAACTTACCGGACGGCTCAGGTTATGACCTATGCAACTGGCTACGCACCGAACAAGGCGTTGATATTCCTGTCCTTATGCTGACAGCAAGAGATACTTTAGATGACAAGATTAAAGGTTTTACCGCTGGAACAGATGATTATTTAGTAAAACCCTTTGATTTTAATGAATTAGTGATGCGGATTCGTGCATTAATTAAAAGAGCAGCTGGCGAAGTCACTCATCATAAAATTCAGATTCATGATTTAATTCTTGATAGCGCAACCCAAACAGTTATTCGTGCCGGAAATAATATCGAATTGCCGCCTATTCAATTTAAATTATTAAAAATTTTGATGCGTCAGTCGCCAAAAGTGGTGACCAAACAAGAACTGATGATGGAGTTATGGGGCGATGAAGAACCAGAAAGTGATGCATTACGCAGTCATATCTATAATTTAAGAAAAATGGTTGATAAACCTTTTGACCCTAAGCTATTACATACAGTGGCAGGCGTCGGTTTAAAAATTGCTGTAGAAAGTTCTGCAAGTTAACTCAAATAGACCACAACAATTAAACCTGTTGCCTGTTCTAAGTCCAACTCAGGATGAGTAGCTAAATAGTACTGCCGATCAAACAACTCCACTCGCCATCCTAATTGTTTGCAAAGCTTTTGCACCAATTGCAAGCCAATACCATGGCCTTTAACTTTTAAAGAAAGCTGAGAGTCGCTGAGCTCTTGAACCTTAACATCGTTAGGTAGAGAAATTCCAATTCCATTATCCGCAATAATCAGGCTGTTTTTTTGTTGAATAATGTCGATTTCTGAGCCTTGAGAATAATTCAGCGCATTACGTAAAATATTGCTTAAAACCATTTTAGTCATAGAGGGATATAACCAGCGCGGCTGTTCAGAAAGGTCGGGTTGAATATGAATATGTATCCCCTTACTCTCACTCACTGCTTGTAAACTTTCGACTAGATCCTTCACAATTCTAGATAAAAAATTCTTTTCAGACGGTAAGCTTTTTACTGTATTACGTGCAATCGCCAGTAAGGTATCAACTAATAACTGCATATCCTCAATCGTATTATGAAGACGAACTAAGGCTTTATCATCTCCATATCTCGCCTGACAAAGTTGCACATTACCTTTCAAAATGGTTAACGGAGTACGTAGCTCATGGCTCACATCTCCCGTAAACTCCCTTTCACGTCGAATAAAATCACTTAAAACTTGATGATATTTTTCCAAAGCTTGTTTGAGATATTCTGCTTCCATGTTGCCATTGGTATTAATATCTCTAAAAGGAGATGCTTGGGTATCTTGATGTGCCCAATCGATATTTTCCAAAGCATTTGCCAAGCGTGTAATTGGGGAAAAATAGCGTCTGGCTTTTCGATTTGACCACCATAAGAAGCTATATAGCACAGACAAACTAAACATGAGCGGAGCCAGCCCAAATAGCCAGATCAGCTTATTGACATTGCTCTCGCCAAATACCAACAGAACATGTTGACCATTATGCTCACCATAGACTGTCATTCGCTCTTTACCATCAACGAATACTCGGTGCACCCCACTTTCTAAACGCATGCCTCGAAAAGGTTGAGGTGCAATCTCTGTATTCCACCGATATCCATATAAATTTTTCGTATCCGGTAAATCTGCATTTGGGTCACGTTCTATGCGTAACCAGTAATGCTCCATTTCTTGCTCTAAAGCGGTTTTAAGTAAAGAGCCTTTAATGACCCATGCACTACAAGCCAACCCGACCACGATCGATAATGCAATCAGGCCAATCTGCAACCAATAATATCGATTGAACATTTTGGCTAATGGATGACTAGATTTGCCATCATGTCGAGTTCTTATCATATCTTTATCGCCGAGGTAGGCTCTAGAAATTACAATGATCTCTTTCTAAATAAAAAGTGACCAATTACCCATTCTTGTCCTTGCTCAAAACCAAACAGCTCAGCACAAGCCATGAAGAAAATACGCCAACGTTGCCACCAAATATTGGCATCTTTTCCATAGATTTTTTTAAACAGAGGCTTCAATTCAACTTCTTGATTATCCATATTATCAAGCCAAGCATTTGCGGTTCTCATATAGTGCTCACCCGACCACTGCCACTGTTGAGCCAATTCTAAATGCTCTTGAAAATGCAAAAAAGTTGACGTCGCAGGCATTAAACCGCCAGTAAAGAAATACTTGGACATCCAATCATAATCTGATTTTACTTCAAAAGGATAATGTAAAAAGCGATGGCAAAAAATATGACACCAAAGTAGCCCATCTGCCTTTAACCATCCCTGAATTTTCTCAAAAAGACGTTGATAGTTACGAACGTGTTCAAACATTTCAACCGATACAACCCGATCAAATTGATCTTGGTCTAATTCGAGCACATTCACATCACATGTGAGCACTTCAAGATTCGTTAAACCCTTCAACTTTGCTTGCCCAAGAATATGCTTTTTCTGGGTTGCAGAGTTTGAAACAGCAGTAATCTGTGAGCGCGGATAGTTTTCTGCCATCCATAATGTTAGAGAACCCCATCCACAGCCTAGCTCTAAAATGTGTTGACCGTTTTTAAGTTGTGCTCTTTCACAGTAAAGCTGAAGTGCGAGCTCCTCTGCTTGATCTAAAGTTGTTGTTTTAGTCGGAAAATAGCAAGCACTATATTTGAGTCTTTTTCCAAGCACTGCCTGAAAAAACTCAGTCGGCAATTCATAGTGCTGCTCATTTGCTTTGTCTGTTTCAACGGCGATTTCGCTCCGTTTCAGCATATTAAGCACATCCATATAGCGCTGTGCCCCTTGTTCAGGGTCATAACGCCCTTCTTGAATTAAGCGTTTTTTGCTTAAAGCACGAATTGCTGCCCGAATTGCATGATCTGGAATCACACCACTTTCAACAATTTTTAAAGACTGATGAACAATAAAATCCATATGCGCACCTATTTTTTGGGTTTTCGCGGAATAAACATTGATGTTTTTTGTTGATAATCAAGATAATTTTGGCCGCGGCTTTTAATTGCTTGTTTTTCACTAAATGGAATACCCGTGACGTAGTATAAAAATAGCCACATCAGTAACGGATAAATCCACAATAAATACTGGCCCGCAGCTAAACCAATGATTGGATAGGCAAACCAGTGTAACCATTCAAAAAAATAATTTGGGTGACGTGAGTAACGCCATAAACCCTGATCCATCGTTTTGCCATGATGTTCCGGATTTAATTTAAATCGGTATAACTGCTGATCAGCGAGCTGCTCTCCAATAAAGGCAATCACCATGATGACAGCAGCAATCACTAAAGCGATTTTATATCCACCACTCCATTCAATTGCTTCTACATTGAGTAGCGTCCACATCGGAAAAAAGAACAAAAGCACCAAAAGAGTTTGAAAAATAATAAATAATAAAAAGCCAAAGTGCTGGAACTTACCCATCGACTTACGCATGTTCGCGTAACGACCATCTTCTTTTTGTTCGGATTGATAACGTCTTAACAAATGCCAAAATAATCTTAAAAACCATAAGCCGCTAAAAATGCCGATAAAAAGTCTTACTTCAACTGGAGCAACTGAAATGAGTAATGAAGACACAATAATGTTCAGTGCCAGACAGAAACTCCATGCGGCATCTACAATTCCAGCTCGACCATTTACTGTGGCAAGTAGCCAGCTCAGCAACATGATCATTAAATCTAGAATCAGTAAATTCCAAAACATGAGCAGTCTCCTTGCTTGATGTGTTTGAGTTAGTAACTGGTACTTTCAAACAACAAGTGAACATTGCTTATCACACCTTCTTTGAAACCACCCTCGCAATAACATAAATAGAAATCCCACATGCGAATGAAGTTTTCATCAAAACCCAGAGCCAATACTTCCTCTCGTGCGATTAAAAACCGTGCTCGCCAGTGATGAATTGTTTTTGCATAACTTAAACCGATGTCATTTAAATGCTTTAGCCTTAAACCACTTTCAGAGGCGGTTTGAGTCAATACGCTCACGCTAGGAATAAAGCTACCAGGGAAAATATAACGCTTAATATAATCGACTGTATTTAATGCTTTTTTATAACGGAAATCTTCAATGGTGATGGCTTGAATAAATGCTAAACCTTTCGGTTTTAACAGCGCTTTACACTGATCAAAATATGTTGATAAATATTGTGCACCTACGGCCTCAACCATTTCAATTGAAACCAACTTATCGAACTTCCCTTCGAGCAAGCGGTAGTCTTTTAATTGCACATCAATTCGATGTGCCAACCCAGCTTCACTTACGCGAGTAACGGCTTCATCGTATTGAGCTTGTGAAATGGTAATGGTGGTCACTCTACAGCCGTAATGTTGGGCTGCATAAATTGCAAAACCACCCCACCCACTTCCAATTTCAACCAAATGATCCATCGGTTTTAAATCTAACTTTTTACAGATGAGCTCTTTTTTAAAATCAGATGCGTCTTCGAGTGACATGTTTTCACTTTCAAAAACAGCACTCGAATACATTAACGACGGATCTAAAAATAATTCAAAAAAGTCATTACTTAAGTCATAGTGCTCAGCAATATTTTTACGGCTCCCGCTTATAGAATTTTTTCTATTTTTATACCAACCCTTCAGAAAAAACTGGCTCGCCTGTGCAATAACATTCTGGTTAAACTGGTCTAATACATCTCGATTACGTGCCAATATCTGAACCAACTCTACAAGTTGTTCGCTGCTCCAATCACCACGGATATAGCCTTCAGCTGCTCCTAAAACACCATTTTTTAAAATGAGATCCATCAGCAAAGGATTGCGAACTTCAATCACAGCATGTAAGTCTGAAACCTCGCCAACCGTACCACTCCATGCACCCTGAAAAGTGATCTGTCCATGACGTAGTTTGAGAAGACTCTTAAGCAGTAACGGTAGTGAGTCATCTTCACCATAAAGAAATGTTTTTATCATGTCTTATCTACCTTGATCTTTTTAGGATGACGATAAAATGGAACTTTTTTTCGCCACAACTTAAATGCCTCTAAATATATTGAAAACAACATTTTAAAAGGGGCTAGGCTGTTCATAAGAGCATATCGATACTGCTGTGAAGGAAATGTGATGGGCACAAGTTCAAACCGCATAGTTGCATCAAACACTTGTTTTTGCTCTTCAAAGAGCTGCATCTGAATGACATTTTGTTGGTCTGAAAAACTAAATCGCCAGCGGTAAGTCAACTGCATGGGCATAAACGGCGAGACGTGAAATGATTTTTCAAAGTTAAAATCAAAACTCTGATAACCGCCCACATTACTTTGTTGTTTTGTGCAGTCGTGTATATAAACTTTTCGTTCATTCCAAGGAGTGTTGGTGATTTCACTTACAATAAATATAGGTTTCCCAGTTTTACCTAAAACAAAATAAAAGACCACAGAGTTAAACCTAAAACCGAGACAACGAGGTAAAGCCAACACTCTGATTTGCCACTCTGGCCTAAAATGTGAGTTACTATTTTCCAATATCGCTTTCTCTACTTTCTCCCTTATAGAACCGCGATACATATTTAAAAAATCATTTTTAGATAGTTTTAGTACATTCCAATGATTGGTTGACCAAAGTGGGCAATCTTTTGCAATCTCATTTAATTGATCTGGATCGAACCATAAGTAATTTAAGGTCGATGTGAATTGATGCTGTTTGGGGCTATAGCGTCGGTGACGAATAAGTGTAGGAGCTATAGCAAGTTTATTTAATAACATTTGAAAAGCTCCTTATCTATTTTTATAAATGTAGAAGTTGCTCTACAACACGTGCTGCACTACGGGCACCATCTTCATGGAAACCCCATCCCCAGTACGCTCCACAAAACGAAGTCCGATTTTGTCCGTTAATTTCTTGCCAACGTGATTGAGTTTGAATCGCTTTTGTATCAAATACAGGATGACGATATTGGCGTTCAACCAAGATGTCTTCGGCTTTAATTTGCATATTCGGATTTAAAGTAGAAAAAACTTGAGTATTACAGGATAAATTCTGCAAATTATTCATCCAGTAGGTAAAACCATAATGTATGTCGGACTCATTGCTTTGAACTTGCGATGTTGGGGTTACACGTACATGCCAACTTGCCCATTGCAAACGGCTTTTAGGCATAATTGAAGTGTCACGGTGAACTACCATTCGATTATCTTGATAGCTAAATTGACTTAATATTTCTCGTTCAAGCGAAGAACTATCTTTTAATAGACTTAAACTGTCATCGGCATGGCTTGCGAAAATCACCCAGTCATATTGTGTTTGCCCCTCAGTCGTTTCGATAAACGCAGTTTCATATGAACGGCTCACACTTTTTACTTCTGCAAGTTTCCACTCAATGGATGGACAGTTTTGTTGAATAGCATGTATATAACTTGCTGAACCGTGTTTAACCGTTTGCCATTGCGGCCGCTCTTTTAGCTGTAGCATGCGGTGATGCTGAAAAAAGCTCACGACAAATCGATATGGAATCTGACCTACCTGCTCAACTGGAGCCGACCATAATGCCCCGCACATCGGATAAAGATGCTCATAGCGGAACTCATGGCTATATTTGTGTAGGTCCAAATATTCTTCAATAGATAAATTAGGGTCAAAATCTGCTACATCAATATTTTTATTATCATCATAAAAACGCAGCAAATCTGAGAGCATTTGTAGAAATTTACGGTTTAGAAAGTTCTGAGGACGGGCAAAGAGCGACCATTTTTTTGAGGGGTTATATTGAAGCCCACTGACCAGATTATTCACCGAAAAACTCATGTCGCTGCTTTGAGTTTCAACTCCCAATTTTTTAAGCATGTCGGTAAATAACGGATAGTTGTAGTCATTAAACACAATAAAACCACTATCTACCGAAACTTTAGAACCCTCTATATCCAACTCATGAGTGTCAGTATGACCACCAAAATAGTTATTTTTTTCATATACGGTAACTTGATGTTGTTCTGACAATTTCCATGCAGCATAAAGTCCCGATATACCCGAACCCACAATGGCAATTTTCATAACACTTCCCCATTTTCAATTTTTTCTATCGGTAGATCTTTAATCTTTTTATATTGATAAACCTTCGCTGGTACTGGCTTTAGTGCCCACACCAAACCAAATAAAGACATCAGTTTGAGCACATAAAAGGTGATATCAATCTGCCACCAATAAAAACCTTGACGCACACTACCCGCATAAAAGTGATGGTTGTTGTGCCAGCCTTCACCTAGGGTGATTACAGAAAGTAGGAAGTTATTACGACTATCATCTGGGGTATTAAACTCTCGTGAACCATAACGATGTGCGAGTGAATTAATACATAAAGTTGCATGTGTTAACAGAACGGTAGAAATCACAAATCCCCACACCAAAAGCTGTAAGCCATTGGTTCTCAGCTCAGGTAAATGTTGCGCAAGCCACGAACCAAAACCATAAATTGCCAAAGCTGTAAAAATCACAATAGGCAAACTAAATCGGTCAAGCCAAATCAGCTCAGGATATTTCAACCAGTCTTTAATCACTTTTTTACGAGTGGCAAAATTTTGCTCATTTAAAAACCAGCCTACATGGGAATACCAAAAGCCTGCTTTAGCTGAATGTGGGTCCTGATCGGTGTCGGTAAAGTGATGGTGATAACGGTGATGCGCTGCCCACCATAACGGTCCACGCTGTGCACTCATGGTTCCGATCAGTATAAAAATGAACTGGACAATACGTGATGTTTGAAAAGTTTTATGTGAAAGATAGCGGTGAAAAAAAGCAGTAATTGCAAACATGCGAAGAAAGTAAAACCCCAGCATGAAGACAACTGCAAACCAAGATACGCCCACCCAAAACACAGCTAAACAAGCGATATGCAATAAAATAAAAGGAATTATTCTTAACCATTGAATTTTCTTTTCAATGACATATTCGCCAGAAGTACCCACTTGCGCATTTTCTGAATCTGACCAGCTATCGATCCAGCGCAGAAAAAATTTAGACATTGATTCTTCCTGATCTAAAGCATTTCTTTTGGTTCTAATTTAGAAAATGCGCAATGAATTTTATGTGAAGTTCATACGATTACGAGATAAATATAAGAATATATATAACCAGCAACTTCACTATTTAGACTGTGTTGTCTTAACAAGTTTAGAAACATCGTAGCCATAGCTTTTTGCGATTTGCAGATAAGACTGATATGTCGCCTCATCAATTTGGGGACTACGAGAAAGAATCCATAAATATTTCTGGCTTGGGCCGCCCACTAAAGCGACCTGATAATCTTGGTCAACTCTTAAAACCCAATAATCGCCTTTGGTAAAAGGAATCCATCTTAGGCCAGAAGGCAAAAAGCTCACTTTTAATTTACTGTTGCCCTCATTTTGCGAATAGGCCACACCTTCAGATGAAATCATTTTGCCGTCTTTGTTGGTACAACTATTTAAAACACCAACGGTTTTGTCCGCGTTAATGGAATAGTTTGCAGTTGTATGGGCTACACAATTACGCTGAAAAAACATAGGTAAATGCGCAATCTCATACCACTTACCTGCGTATTTATTAATATCAATAGATTCAACAGCCACTGGTTTCGTATTTGTGTCGGCAAAGGTGCTCAAAGGAAGCATTAAGCTAACCGCTGCAAGACTGCTGCTGATGACAAGTGACTTAAATAATAATTTCATGACGACCCTCTTCTATTTATTTCATATGTTTAAACATACGCCAGAGGGTTGTGAACAAAGTGTGAATTTTAAAAATTAAGGAACATGAATAAGGATTTAATTGTATTTCTTTGGAGCATCGGCAATTGGAAAATCAAGCTCAAAACATACACCTTCGAACGTGTTATAAACTCGATATGAACCATGATGTAGATCCATAATTGAAGCGACAATCGATAACCCCAATCCACCTGTCTGGTTCTCATCACTTCGACTTGAGTGGCATTGGTAAAATCTTTCAAAGACATATTCGAGTTGATGATCTGCAATTGAAACACCTCCCGTTACCACAGTTAGGCTGACCCATTGCGTATGCTCAATCATCTTATGTTTAGTTGCGATATAAATAGTTCGGTTATTGCCACCGTGAACCAACGCATTTAAAACAAGGTTGTAGACTGCTCTTTGAAATAACTCCGGATCTGCAAATAACTTTTGAGCTTCTAGGTTAAGACTAAAATGACACTCTTGTTCCTCGGCTTGATATTCAAAAATCTGGCATAGCCTATCTATAACATCTTGGACGTCTATTTCTTGTTTGTTTACAAGAACCATTTTCTGATCGGCTCTTGCTAAAAAAAGCATGCTATCAATCATGCGTTTTAATCTGTGGTAATCATCCAAATGAGACACCAACAAATCTTCATATTGCTCAACTGAGCGTTCGCCAGTTAAAGCAATCTCGGTTTGCCCAATCAGATTATTTAAAGGCGTACGGAACTCATGAGCAATATCCTCAGAAAAACGGTTGAGCTGCGTATAACCCTTTTCAATACGCTCCAGCATGTGATTTATATCTTTTGAAAGCAGCTCAACTTCTAAAGGCGACTTTGATAGGTTTAATCTTTTCTGTAGCTGATTTACGTTAATAGAATGCGTCTGCTTGCGAAGCTGTTGTAGTGACTTTAACCCCCAATGGCACGCTAAAATGCAAAGCACAAAGATTGCGAAGATGCCTCCTACCACATACATCAACAGGTTCTTTTGAAAAGGCAAAAGAATATTAATGCGTTCAGACCATTGTTTGCCTGCAATGAGCAGATAAGGCTCGTGATTAATTTTTATGGTTTTCCAAGCAACTCGCGTTGGATATTCATGATTAGCTAAGTCCTGAAATTGAAGACTGTTGCGCTGTGCAAATTGAGGTAACTGAATATGGAGCGGATTAATATTAATTAAAGCTTTGTCTTTATGAATGAGCAGAAACAAGTTGTCTTGGTTGCCGAGCATATTTTGGTAAAGCTTAGGCCGCGCAATAATTTGCTCTACATTTTCACTATCTTGTAGCAAAATTTCCAAGCGGTTAATTCTGTCTGCTAAAGCTTTATCTTGTTGCTTTAATAAAATTTGGTTAATGCCTAAATAGGTCATAAAGCCGACTGAACATAAAATCAAGGCAGAACAAAGCGTGACCAATAGCGTAATACGGACTTCAAGCGAACGTAGAAATTTAAAGTTCATAAGCTAACCGAAATTTTATAGCCCAAGCCACGGATTGTATGAATGAGTTTTAATTCATACCCTTCATCAATTTTGCTTCGTAAACGGCGTACTGCCACATCAATAAAGTTGGTATCGGTATCAAAGTTAATATTCCAGACTTCAGAACCAATTTGTCTGCGCGTCACGATTTGCTCTTTGTTGAGCAATAGATAGCGCAATAAATTAAATTCAGTCTTGCTCAGCTCAATTAAGTTGCCACTACGCCATATTTTATGACCGACCAAGTCCATTTTTAAATCGCTGATAGACAGCTCATTTTCTTGCAGATATTGCTGTCTTCTTAACAGACTTTTAATACGTGCCAACAGTTCGATATAAGAAAAAGGTTTAGCCAAGTAATCATCTGCACCCAACTCTAAACCTTTGACTCTATCCATCACCTGATCTTTTGCCGTTAAGAAAATCACCGGAATTTTGGAGAACTGGCGTAATACTTGTAATACGCTCCAGCCATCTATGTCAGGCAACATGACATCAAGAATAAGCAAGTCATATTGATCTCTCTTTAGCATTTCCAAACCTTGAAGCCCTAAGTGAATGCACTCCGCTTGGTATCCAGATTCTTTTAATCCTTTGACCAAATAAGTGGCGATCTTGATCTCGTCTTCAATAATAAGGATACGCATTTTGTAGAGACTCATTTGAAAGATGACAACTTTGTAATGTGATTGTCATGCTTGGAATTATTCAATTTGTTTAAGATTTTCAAAGCGACATAGAGGCAATCATCATGAACAAATTAAACTGGCTGATGCTAACAGTCACGCTATTGGGTAATAGTACTTTTGCACAGCCCCCTGCTTTGAATCAAGTCTATTCATTAGATCTTAAAACGGCACACATGCTAGCCGACAGTGCGAAAGAGGCATGCAAAAAACTAAATCAAAACATCGCAGTGGTTGTTGTTGACCGTGGTGGTAACCCTTTAACTGCCGAACGGCATGAGGTAGTTGGTCCGCATAATTTAATGGCTGCTGAAAAAAAGGCCTATACGGCGTTATCTACCAAAACATCGACCTTAGTTTTAAGCCAAAACAGTAACCAAAACCCAGATGCAAAAAATTTAACCACCGTAGCAAATTTACTTTTGTTAGGCGGCGGCATACCTGTCCGTTTTGAGAATCAAGTGATCGGAGCGATTGGGGTTGCAGGTGCTGGCGGCGCACAAAATGACAATCAATGCGCAAGCAAAGCCATTGAAACCATTTTCCATTCATAAGGAGTTCACCATGACTAAATCATTTATTGCTTTATCTTCGTTATTTATAGCTTCAGCTACATTTGCACAAACTAATCCACTAAGTGTGCATGTGTTAAATCTAGAAACGGGTTTGCCCTCTTCTCAGGTTGAAGTTGTTTTAGAAAAAAACACAAATAACCAGTGGGTTAAACTCAACCAGCAAGTAACCGATTCTAATGGTCGTATTACTGCGCTCTATCCAGAAAATAAAAAACTAGAGCAAGGTGTTTATAAAGTTACCTTTAAAACTGAAGACTGGTTCAAAAAGAATAAACAACAAACTTTTTTTGCCGAAGTACCCGTTATTTTTAAAGTGGCTGGAAGCGTAAATCACTACCATATTCCTTTACTGCTTAGCCCTTATGGTTATTCAACCTATCGAGGTAATTAAAATAAAAACCCCTTTATTTGTTCTGTACAAATAAAGGGGTTGATTCAAAGCGATTCGTTTTACGAACAAACCCCATTGCTAATCACCGATTTTTTGTTTGAATCGAGCGCCACAATTGAAGAAGAAACCGTATTAATAATTTGGCTCATGGCCTCACTTGAAGCACTCACAATGGCTTCCATTTTTTTAGCTTTTTGATCAATAGGTTGCTTAAAAGCAATTCTGCAATTCAGCTGGCTTCCTGCATAAGTGATTACTTTTGCATTAGCTGACTCTAATTGAGTGGGTGGTATTTGACGCTTCACCACCCAAGACACAGCAATATTAATATTGCTGTGATCTACAATATCAAAATGAGAAAAGTCTGTAGAAACTCGATATAACGGTTGATTGTTTCCAGCAAGCCCACTGCTATAACTGTCAATTGCCCCTAGCTTTTGTTGTAAACCCGCAGACAAGGTATCGCGTAATTGCGTACCCATGGTCGATGTCCAGCGTTCATTGTTTAACACCGTAGACTTACCACTACTGTCTTGTAATACCAAAGGTGCACGGTCTAATCGGTCTGGAATCCCGACTGGCAAGACCTCAATTACCTGCACAGTTGAACTGGTGACCGGAGTGACTTTAGGTGTAAGCGTATAGTAGTTTGGTGTTGGCGAACTCGAACATGCGGTTATGGCAACTGCCGTTAAAAACAAGCCACTCCCAAGCAGCCATTTGGCTGCTTTAGAATGTTGAAAAGATCGATTGTTTTTATTTTTCATCATCGGCCTCTGGGGTCTTACCACGAATAATTGATTCAGGGTGTTGTTCAATATAGTCTGACATTAATTGTAAAGAGGCAGCGGCACGGGTCATTTGCTGCAATGCTTTACGTACGTCTTGTTGCAACGGTGCATCGCTCGACAAAATAGACTCAGATGACCTTACAGTTTTACGAACGTCATCTAAGGTTGCTTGTAAACCAGGTGCAACTTTGCCATCTAACTGTTTAACCAGCTTGTCGGTAGACTCAATGGCTGTGTTCATATTGTTAAGTGTTTTACGCACATCTTGCCCAATTTCAACTAACGGGAATTTCGTTAACTTGTCAGCAATCTGAGAAACTTGTGCTTGTAAACCACTCAGTTCAGTTGGTGTAGTTGGAATCACTACACGGTCATCACTCAAGATTTGTAATGTAGCTGGTTTAGCTTTAGGGAACTTGTCTAGGGCAATATAGTTTTGTCCAGTAAGAAGGTTTCCGGTTCTCATTTGAGCACGCCAACCATGTTCAATAAAATCTTTGAAAATTTCACTGTTCGGGTTAAGTGCCTGACCATTTTCAACTCGTGAAGGATAGATAACTGCCTCAACACGCATACGAATCTGTTTATAGTGGTCATAAAACTCGGCATTTATTGATTTAACATTACCAATTTCAATGCCCATGAAATCAATTGGTGCCCCAACAGATAACCCGCGTAATGAATGATCAAAATACATAATCACGCCACGTGGTTGACCATCAGGTTCTTTTAATGCTTCACCTTTTGAGTCCCAAAGATTAAAACGACTATTGTTAGCGGCTGTAGTCGCGTGCGAGCTTTCAGGGTAACCAAAAGCAATCCCCCCTGCGACAATACTTGCCAGCGACTGAGTATCCAAATTAAAGCCTGAAGCATTTAAGGTCACATCAATCCCACTCGCCTGCCAAAAACGTGCATCGGTGGTTACAAACTTGTCATACGGCGCGCGGATAAACGTTTGTAGTTCAACATTTTTACCATCATCGGACAATTTATAGGCTGTAATTTGCCCTACATTAATTCGACGATAATAAATTGGAGAACCTATATCCAACGAACCAAGATCATCTGCATTTAAGAAAAATACTTTTCCGGGAACATCTGAAGATATGACTGGTGGTACTTCTAAACCAGTAAATTCAAACTTATCCTCTTCTGATTTTCCGCCATCCACTTCAATATATGAACCTGACAATAAGGTGTCTATTCCAGAAACTCCACCCGTCCCAATACGTGGTCGCACGACCCAAAACCGTGAATCTTTAGCAGCAAAGTTACTCGCACCTTTACGCAAATCAATTCTGGCAATAACGTGTGAACGGTCATCTGAAAGATCAATCTGCCGTACTACACCAATATCCACCTGTTTATAACGGACTGTTGTTTTGCCAGCGACTAACCCCTCGGCCGTTCTAAAAGACACATCAATTGTAGGGCCATGAGACAGTAACGCTTTTACAGCTAATGAAAGCGCGATTAAAAGAGCAATTAATGGAATAAGCCAGATTAATAAAGGCTTCCACCGACTTTTCTTTTCTTGGGGTTCTGGTAAATCATTCATGCTATCCAGTTCAACATCTGTATCACGATGATCTGAGTTACCAGTGGTTATTTCATTTTCAGACATACTCATTGTTCTTTTATTGACTGGGATTAATAGAATCATTATTCAAAGGCGAATGTTCTGCCTGAATAATTGTTGTTTTTTCAGAAGCAACAGAAGACGGTTTGTTTGTATTTTGAGATGCATAGAAGTTATCCCAAATAATACGTGGGTCAAAACTAAGTGATGCGAACATGGTTAACACCACAACCGCGCCAAAAGCGATCGAACCTGGCCCTGCTAAAATTGTAGCAAGCGATTGAATCTGAATGAGGGCTGTTAAAAGTGCCACCACAAAAACATCAATCATTGACCAGCGCCCAATAAACTCGACAATTCGATATAATTTAACGCATTGTTCTGGTACGAACTTCCAACCGGCTGAAGACTGTAGATATACCGCAAATAATAAAAAATACAAAATCAGCAGTTTCAGCATCGGAATAAAAATACTGGCCATAAAAATGACGACTGAAACCAAATAGTCTCCACTTTGCCAAAAGTAAATTACCCCACTCATGATCGTATCTTGCTGGCTACCTAAAAGTGAGTCAGTCACCGTCATTGGAAGTACATTGGCTGGAATATAGAGGATTGTCGCAGCCACGACTAAGGCAAAGGTTCGATTTAAACTCGCTGGTTTACGTGCATGCAGCACGCTATTACATCTAATACAACGTAAAACTTGATGGCTTTTATCTCGTCGTCTTTTTTCATTTTGAGAAGAATTTACGACTCCACAGCAATGACACACAATTAATGAGAGATCTTTGGCTCGTGGATATTGAGTCAAGTTCACACCAGTCTTTACGGTTTTTCCTGAGGTCACATTTTTTATTGTTTTCATGGCAGTGACCTATCAATTTCGTTCCATATATCACTCACTTTTATTGAAGTAATATAAACCAACAATATGCTTAAGACCGCGAATGCCCATAAAGCAATCTCGGGAATCACCAAGACCATTCCAACTAACTTTACAAGCGTGACCAAAATTCCGATTAAGAACACCTCAACCATTCCCCACACTCTCATAAAGAAAAGTGTCCGTAAGGCCATCACCAAAAACGTTGGCCTCTTTTTCAATACGCTCACTGTACCGAGCACATAGGTAAGTAATAAAAGATAGGAAAGCGGCACAATAAAAGTGGTGATTAAGATGAGTACACCAACAAAAGCCCGATCATAATGAAACATCACCCAGACAGCCCCCAGTAAGGTCGTCTCAGATGTGTTTCCTTGTAATTCAATTTTTACAATAGGAAAGCTATTGGCAAGAATAAAGACAATTAAGGCAGTTAAGATCAAAGCTAGCAATGTTGAAAAAGGTTTGGTGTGCCGATAGAGTTCTGCACCACAGCAAACACAATAAGCTCTTTTTCCATAAGCAAGCGGAGCTCTACGATAGACTGTATCGCACTCCTCACAACCTGCTAATTCTTTAAGCTTCATAGTGATACTCTGAAATTTATAGTTTGTATTACATTCTTCAACGAACGTGTTTTACCTAAAAACAATGACTCCTAACACGCAGCAAATATCATTCCAAAAATTTAACTTATAGCATTGGTATATCAACATTCAGGTTAAGAAAGATAGAAGAAAAATGAAAATTTTGATTATTTTACTGCTACCCAAAATAATTTATAGAGAACCTCTTTGCTACTAAGTTAAATGAAAATATAAATTAAACCAAAGACTATCTAATAAAATTCAACTTTTTAGACAGAAAAATTATTGAAGATGCTGTTCAATATATTTTTGAAATTGCTGAACAATATAACCAGATTCTAATTTTGAACTGGAATAAAGCCCAAACGATAAAGATTTAAGTTGAGGTAATTCTGCACTTTTTAAAATCTTGATATCTGAAGGTATTTGAAATAAAGATCTTAAACTGATTCCAATGCCTGCACGTACCGCAGGCCACAAAGCTTGAACTGAATTGCACTCATAGGCAATGTGCCATTCCAAGTCCTTCTCTTCAAGCGCCTGAATTGCCATTTGTCTTAGAATACAAGGCTGCTGTAATACAACTAATGGAATCGAAGATCCAGTTTCAAGAATCTGCTGGATGTGTGGATGAGAACAAAATAACCACTCTGTTTCTACATTCTGCAATTCATAAAAAATTTCACGGGCTTCATCTTGTTGCCAGATGAGTGCCAAATCCAGCTCCTGTTTTTGTACTTTTTCTAATAAATTAAGATTTCGATCGACCTGAATTTGAAACTGTACTTTAGGATATTGCAACATGAACTGAGCAATTAATTGTTGTAGCGTACCTTCAGCAAAATCTTCTTGTAATCCAAAGCGAATAACCCCTGTCGCTTGAGTCTGGTGAAGTTGTAAAAGTACCCTATCATTCATTGCCAACACACTTTTTGCATGACTAAATAATAATTCACCGCTCGGTGTTAACTCTAACAATCTTCCGTTTTTTCTTAATAATTGGCAGCCAGTCTGCTGCTCTAATTTTTTTAATTGAGCACTAATCGCAGCTGGAGAACGACATAGGTTTTGAGCAGCTAAATAAAAACTACCTAGCTCTATACCTTTTACAAATGCCCGTAAGGCATCTAAATCAAGGTTAGTGGGTACTTTCTCATAATCATTCATAAAAACTGAACTATAGGTTCAAAAAGTTTTGATTTTTTAAAATATAACAAACTGCCATAGTCGCTACAACATCCCCCAACGCAGAGTTTTAAGATGTTTAGAAAAATTGATATCAACAATTTAGAAAGTGTCGCTCCCAAACTTTATGAGCTCGGCAAAGATTATTTGTTTGCAGATATCTGGCAAAGACCAATCCTTGATACTCAAACACGCTGTTTCATTACAATCTCGGCGCTTATTTTGCAGGGTCGCTATTCACAGCTCGAATGGCATATCAAAAATGCCCTAAGCCAAGGGATCTCTAAGGAACAAATTATTGAGGTTACTACCCATCTTGCTTTCTATGCAGGACTACCCACCGCTATTTCAGCACTTGAACATATGCCAGAGGAGATATGGTCATGCCCATGATTCGTTTTACAACCAGCTATCCATATACAGATTTAGAAAAAGCGCAAATATCTAAAGTTGTGCAAACTTGTATGGAAAACTATTTCGATACACCAAAAAATGATTGTTTTCATATTTTTGAACAAATACCGCAAGAACAGGTTTTTGTTGACCCTGATTATTGGGTTAAAACCGCACGTACTGAAAAGTTCATCTTGCTTTATATCACCTCAGGCAAGCCCCGAACGGCACAACAAAAATCAGATTTAATGCTGCATGTTACAGCACAGCTTAAACAGAGTTTTGATGTACCAGAACAAGATGTCATGTTTGTAATTGTGCAAAATAGTGCAGAAGATTGGTGTTTTGGTCATGCACAGCGCGCTGATCTTTATTTAAAAAGCTTGAATTCACCATAAAAAATACAAGCCCAATGCATTATTTTAGTGAGATATTTAAATTAAGATCTAAAAAAAAGCTCCTTAAATAAGGAGCTTTTCATTCGCCAATTCTTAATTAACCATAGTTAAAAAATAGTTTAATAATCTATCTCGATCATCTACCTGATTTTCCCCTAAAAGCTGAACCATAGCGCCATCAATCACAAATAAAAATAGGTGAGCATCTTCAATTGAAGCCGTAACTTTTAACGTTAAAAGTAGTTTATAAATTTCATCAATGAACCAATTTCGATAGTCAATTACGACCTTATAGGCGGTTGGATAAAGCTTTTCAATTTCAAAAATTGCTTTAAATGGCAAATGGTAAAAGCCCTCTAAATCTGCATGTAAATAGAAAATTTTCTTAAGCTTATCTAACAACATGAGTTCACGATATGAATGAATAGTTGAAAACACCTCGTCTTTTAATGCATCTTTTTGAAAAGTGAGACACATCTCGATGAGCTTTTCTTTGGAGTGAAAATCATTATAAAAAGTGGATTTGGAAATTCTGGCTTCAGCAATAATTCGGTCGACACCTACATTATGAAAGCCATGTTGATTAAATAGATCTCTTGCCGCATGGAGCACTCTTAATGCTCTAAATGAATTTTCTAAATTTGGCATAAACATTCTGCTCAAAGATAAATTTTTGTTGTATATAAAAGAGATAGAAAGGCCTTCACTCTTAAAATGAGTGCTAAAAACAGGCATGCGAAAGCTGCACAAAAAGGATGCGCTAACCTATCTCAAGCTTTATTGTTGATATGATTTTTTAGTCGTAACGATCTAAAGGCTAAACCTATAAGTGTTTAAACCGTTTTAAAGACCAGTTAAGCGGTATGGATAGAGAGAGCTTGGCAAAGGCCAAAAAATAAGAAGAAATAGTACGCATGAGCGAACTCCTATATGCATAAAATTTCTACCAATCACTGCTAAATGATGGTGGCAGAACGAAAGGGGGTTAGCAGACTGGGCATATAGAACCAGCACGCACAAGGCGTCCCCCTTCCGTCCTACCGCTACGAAGGGGGACGAACGAGTTCGCCACCAAAAAATTGCTTTTTTGATGTGCTATACGCTCTCGGTCTGCTAAAACCGGCTGGCGATGTAGGCCAGCAGGCAAAGGATAATCGGCAGGATTTAGCGTGTCAATGTGATATTGAATAGAAAATGGTTAAATAATTATTGTTTTTCATTCAATTAGATACTTTAACTAATCATTAATTAAGCTGAATGATAGTTCTGCTAAACATTTAGAAAAATTTTGTTTTAAAGGATATATTTAGCTATATTTTTTATTCATTATAGGCAAACACATTGCAAATCTATAATGTAATTATTATAGATGGTGGTAAAACGAAAGAGGGTTGACAGACCAATCATCTAGCAGCTGGCACGCATAAAGCGTCCCCCTTTCGCCCTACCATAATGAATATGAAATTATATACATTTTAAACTCTTAAAGTCATTTCCATGAAAAATATTAATATCTTCAAATTTATAAACCTTGTGCTGACCTTTTTATGGATTTATCAAGGCCTCGTTCCGAAATTTCTATTTCTTAATTCTGATGAAATCTTTGTGTGGCAATGGCTAGGACTCTCACTTGAACATGCAAAACTTGCAGGCCATGCAAGTGGAATAGCAGAAATTATTTTTGGTTTATGTTTTCTCTTTACTGCACATAAATATATTCATTATTTAAGTATTTTGGGTTTGTTTGGGCTGCTTCTTTTAATTGGTTTTTTAATACCCTCTACCCTGATCTTGCCCTACAACCCTATCGTAATGAATCTTTCGATGATAAGTTTATCTATTGTCTACCTCATCTTATTAAGTGAACAAAATTAACTTACAGCCATTCATGTAACTATTTTTAAAGATTTTATATAGAGAGTGCAATGAGTTTACCCAAAACTGAAGTTTGCAGTGTGGTCATTACAGGCAGTACAAAAGGTATTGGTTTAGCCCTTGCCCATGCTTTTTTAGATCTTGGATGTTCTGTTGTCATTGCTGGACGAAATCCAGAGCACCTTAAGCAGGCTCTTTCTCATTTAGAAACTCATTTCAATAAAGAAAAATTCATTGGCCTGTGTTGCGATGTGACTCAAATTTCTGATGTGCAAACCCTATGGGATGGTTCAATTGAGCGCTTCGGGCAAGTCGATGTATGGATTAATAACGCAGGAAGCTGCCACCCAACGAAAGACTTTATCGACCTTCAGCCAGAAGAGTTAAACGCGGCAGTTTCAACTAATATTTTAGGCACAATGTTGGGCTCGCAAGTGGCTTTAAAGGGAATGCTCAAACAAGGTTATGGTCAAATCTTTAACATGGAAGGTTGGGGAAGCAACGGCGAATGGAGTGCAGGCATGACGCCTTATGCAACCACCAAACGAGCCGTAAGCTATTTCAGTAAAGCACTTTATAAAGAAACAAAATCGACGCCTATTTTAACTGGCACACTCAGCCCGGGCATGGTTGCAACAGACCTGTTAGTTTCTTCTTGGACCAATGGCAACATCCAAAACTGGAAAAAGATGAAACGGTTATTTTTCTTTGTGATTGACCCGCCAGAAATTGTTTGTGCGTATTTAGCAAAACAAATTATTGAAAATAAAAAAGCCAACCGACGCATCGCTTGGATCACGCCGTGGAAACTTTTTCTTAGATTTTTACAACCTTATTACTGGCGCAGAAACCCAGTTAAAGGCACAGCCTTAGAGCATTTGTAGTCGGGCTTATAATGTGACTAAAAATCTAATCTCACTCAGTTAAGATGGTTTGATTAGCAGGCGCATCAGGTTTATTGTTCAGTAAAAGTTCTTCTATCTAAAGAGAGCTTTTACTGAACAATATACTCATCAAGAATCGTTATCTGAGCTATCTTCTTTATTTAAAATCCGCCCTTCCCGTTTTGGTCGAATCAATGGTGCTGTTGGTCGAGGATGCGTATGTGTATATTGCATACCTACTCCCGCATTTACATCATCTGCTGCGATTTCAGTTTCAAAGCGCTCATTATCAAGATCTCGAATTTCCTCAGTAATTCTTTCTACTTCGTCTTCATCCACACCAAGTTCTTGTAAAATTACTCCCCCAAATTTAATCGCAGATTCAAACGTTTCACGGATCATGAAGTCTACTTTTTGTTTGACTAAATGCAGTGAGTGCTCGCGGTCATATGAACGGACTAATAATTTTGCCAAAGGAAATTCATGAGTGACAAGTTCCACAATTCTATTGGTTGTTTCTTTACTGTCCACACACACCACAATCGCTTGTGCTGTTGCAGCACCAGAAGCATGTAGAATATCTAAGCGACAGCCATCGCCATAATAAATTTTAAACCCAAATTTTTCCGCGTTTCGAATCATGTCCGTATTATTATCAATAATGGTGACATCTACGCCTCTTGCCAATAATAATTGACTGGTGACCTGTCCAAAGCGTCCAAATCCAATCATTAAAACGCTACCGCTTAAACCCTCGGCAATATTGACGTTTTCTAATGAAACATTCGCTTTAAATTGAGTAAACCGTTTAAAAATAATACCGACAATTGGAGTCAACACCATTGAAAGCACAACAATAGCGGTAAGATTAGATTTAATTGTGCTGTCGATTACTTGTGCACTTAACGCAGCAGAGAAAAGTACAAAGGCAAATTCTCCACCCTGAGCCATCAGTAAGGCACGGTCCAACGCTTCAGTATGAGGGCTTTTCGTTATTCGAGCGACAATATAAATCATGAGCGCTTTGGCAAGCATCAGTGCAATTACACCACTGACAATGAGCTGCCAGTTTTGAGCAACCACTGATAAATCCAATGACATGCCAACCCCAAGGAAAAACAGGCCCAGCAAGATTCCTCGAAACGGTTCAATATCAGCTTCAATTTGATGTCTAAACGTTGATTCAGATAAAAGTACACCAGCTAAGAAAGCCCCCATCGCCATGGACAAACCGCTGACTTGCATGAGCAGCGCCGCACCCAACACAACCAATAAGGCGGCGGCTGTCATCACTTCTCGGGCTTTAGCCGCAGCCAAGAGTCTAAATAATGGGTTAAGTAACCAATAACCTGCCGCAATAAGACCTGCAATTGCGATTAAACCAATGCCTATATTTTCTAAACGTACAGATGTGCTTTCGACCACATGATTAGGTGCCATAAAAGCAACAATAGCGAGCAATGGTACAATCAGTAAATCTTCAAATAATAAGATGGCTACAATTTTTTGCCCACGCGGCTGAGTCAAGTCACCCCGATCGCCCAATAGCTGCATCACAATAGCAGTCGACGTTAATACAAACCCTGCTGCACCAATAAAAGCAACTTGCCATGTAAAACCAAATAACAGTCCAACACCAGTCAAAGCCAGTGCACAAATGATGATCTGTAGTGTGCCAAGGCCAAAAATCTCGCGTCTAAGACTCCATAGGTGTGATGGCTGCATTTCCAAACCAATCAGAAATAGGTACATCACAATTCCCAACTCAGCAATATGTAAAATTGCGGTGGAATCTTGGAAAAAAGCGAAACCGAATGGGCCAATAATCAGACCTGCAATTAAATAACCTAATACTGAACCTAAACCAATACGTTTAAAAATAGGAACTGCAATTACAGCCGCTGCCAATAAAACCACAGGGGCAACCAAGCTAATTGAATGTGCTTCTGCGCTCATACATTTCTCATTTTATTTATCTGCAATTTATTCTATGTGAAACTATGTTTAAGGGCGATTATTAGTTTTGAGAAAAAGAATCCATAAAAAAAGCCCTGACGGGCTTTTTTTGATTAAACAACGAATTTCAACATGAGCTGAATAACCGTTGCATTAATTAAATCGACAAAGAATGCACCACAAAGCGGAACAATTAAAAATGCCTTATGCGATGGACCATACATATTGGTAATGGCCTGCATATTAGCAACTGCTGTTGGCGTTGCACCCATACCAAAACCACAATGCCCTGCTGACAAGACCGCTGCATCATAGTTTTTACCCATAACACGGAAGGTCACAAAAGCAGCATATAACGCCATCGTAATGGTTTGGGCACCTAAAATTACGACAAGCGGCCCAGCCAAATCTGCAAGCTGCCAAAGCTTTAATGAAAGCAATGCCATTGCTAAATAAAGTGATAATGATGCATTACCAAAAACATCAATCGCGCGGTCAAAAATATCAATTTTTAAGACGCTTTCTAAAATGTTTCTTAAAATTACACCGCCACCCAGTGCCCAAACGAAGGTTGGTAACTCAAACCAAGTTCCCTTACTAAAGCCAGTCATAAATTCAGCAAATGCCAAACACGCTGCAAACATACCTAAGGTAGTAATTGCATTGTCAGCTGTGATTAAACGAACTTGATGAGGGTTTTCAAATGGTGCAAGGTCATCAGAATTTTGTTCAACATGACCATCACGCTGTTGGATTTCAGCATTAGTTTTTGGTTGAGCAAGGCTATAACGATTGATAAGCAATTTCGCTAATGGGCCACCAATCACACCACCAATAATTAAACCAAAAGTCGCACTCGCCATCCCTAAAGCGAGAGCACCCTGAATACCATGTTGAGTTTCTAAAATTTCACCCCAAGCTCCGGCTGTACCGTGACCACCTGTTAAGGTAATTGAACCGGCAATTAAGCCAATGAGTGGATCAAGACCAAGTAACGTCGCAAGACTCATGCCTACCGCATTTTGCACAACAATGAAAGACGCTACGCAGACTAAGAAGATAACCAAAGCCATACCGCCTTCTTTAAGCTTCATAAAATTGGCACTTAAACCAATCGAAGCAAAGAATACGAGCATAAAGCTGGTTTGTAATTCGCTACTAAAAACAATGCTATATCCCCATATGGTATGGACAAGTAGCGAGACGACCGCAGCAACTAAACCGCCTGCTACAGGTTCGGGAATATTGTAGCGTTTTAAAAAATCAATTCGATTAACAAGAAAGCGGCCCAATAATAAAACGATGACCGCCGAAATTAGTGTATAAAAACCATTAAAAACAAATTCCATATATACTACTTTCTAATTACATTCCTAACGGATTGTAAAATAATTATATTTTATTTTTTAATATGTAAAAAAAACACAAATAAACTTTACAAAATTACCCTAGCAATCAATTTTCACAATTCTTAAGAAAAACTTAAATTTTTAAATATTTTATACAAAATTACACCATACAATTAATTTAGTTATTTAATTTCAAATATTTAACTTCAAATGTTATTAATTAGAAATAATTACCCCTTGATACCTTAAACAGAAAATCCTGTCTTTTAAGTCACTGAACTTAGCTCTCATTCCCTTTAATATTCTTAAAAGACCAGCTCGTTATTGTTCTGGGCAACATCTTTATAGGTTTTATGTTCAATGAGTTTATTGCTTAAAGTTCGACAGAACGTTCCACAGCTACAGTCCATTAAAAAATCTCTTCAGACACGTGCTGGTCAAAAAATACCTCACATGCTGATCAATGCATCGGATCTATTTTTTAGAGGCCCTCAAATTGCGTTGTCAGGAAAAACGCCCTTTGACGTGATTTATAAGCATGAAATTATTAGCTTACGACATTATAGAAATGAGACGAATACTTCTACAACTAAACACCGCGTACCGTTAGTTATCGTTCCGCCGCTAGCAGTTAATATGCTTATTTATGATTTGTTTCCCACACGCAGCTTTGTCCGCTTCTTTTTAGCACAAGGTTTTGATGTGTATTTGATTGACTGGGGTGTGCCCACCCGACACCAAGCAAAATACAATTTTGGCACCTACATTAAAGTCTTTATGCCTGAAATGTTAAAGCAGGTCCGCTTGCACAGTGGTCAGCAACAGCTTTCTTTACACGGTTGGAGTTTGGGCGGTGCACTTTCACTCTGCTATACCGCATTATTTAAAGACAAAGATATTAAAAACTTAATTATTTTAGCTTCCCCTATCGATACACATAAAGCCGGATATATGGGCAAACTCTATGGCAGCTTAACCAAACCTGCACAATGGGTTCGCAAACATACGCCGTTTCGTATTCGCGACCATGTGCCAAGTGAAGCGTTTCATATTCATGGATGGCAAAACACGCTAGGTTTTAAATTAACGGACCCAATTGGAAATTTAAAAACGTATTGGGAACTTTTTAAAAACCTCGATAACCGAGAGTTTATTATTGATCACGCAACTTCTAGTTCATTTATCGATAACATGCTGGCGTATCCGGGTGGAGTCATGCGTGACATCATCCTTCATTTCTGGATTGATAATGAACTCTCCAATGGCGTAATTAAATTCGGCGAACTTACAGCCTATCTAAAAGATATTGAATGTTCAGTGTTAGCACTGGGTGGTAGTACGGACATTATTGTGACCGCGGATGCTGTTAAACCACTCATGGATTTAATTAGCAGCCAAGATAAAACATTTAAGGTCGTACCAGGTGGACACATGGGTGTTGTTTCCGGAAGCCAAGCACCTACGGCGGTTTGGCCTCAAATAAGTAATTGGTTAGTTGAGCGTTCAGACTGATCAATTAAAAGTAATAAAGCCAGCGTAAATGTTCTATGCTGGTGAATAATTCATCTTAATTTTTAAAGATTTTGCACAAATCTTCTAGAACTACACTCACCTCTTTTGTACCGTTCTAAGGGCTAAACTTAAAAATTTATGGGTGGATTGTTATGGGTAACTGGGTGGATATTTCAAAAGATACCAATACAGGTATTGAAACAATCCGTGCCCATTTTACTGGTCATGCTTATGATCCCCACTGGCATTCGAGCTATTTAATAGGTGTAACTGAATCCGGCATTCAACAATTTCACTGTCGTAAAAAGCAAATCAATAGTCATGCGGGACAAGTCTTTATGCTTGAACCAGAAGAAATCCATGATGGACATGCTCCTGCGTCTGATGGCTTTACCTACCAAATGCTCTACCTACATCCAGATTGGTTGAAACAACGTATCCAAGGTTTATTTCATAATAGCCCTGATCACTACGAGTTAGTGATTGATGCACCATTAAAGTCAGATGAACAGCTCGCGATTATTACTTCTCAAGCATTCCAGCATCTGCACTATAAAGAAATGAATATTGTTAAAGATAATAGTCTAGACCTACTTATTCAGTATATCGCACAAGGGAAATGGTTAAAAAAAGCTCACCAATCATCTTCTACTCACACACCTCGAATCGCACACCAAATCCGAGACATTTTGCATGATCATCTATTTGAAGATATAGGGCTTGAAGACATCGCTAGCATGATAGGCTTAGACAGATACCATATTCACCGCATTTTTAAAGCAACTTTTCATTTAGCACCTCATCAATATCTCATTCAACTCAGACTTACACGAGCGCGTGATTTACTCGCCAGAAGCATATCTCCCGCACAAGTTGCTTCAGATTTATGCTTTGCTGACCAAAGTCATTTAAGTCGCTGGTTTAAGCGTTGCTATGGATTAACACCTGCGGCCTATAGAAAAATCTGCACAAATCTTCAAGATTAAAAATCTTAATTATTTCATCTTATCTCTCCCTATTAACTCAAGTAGACAAGATGGAAAACCTCACTGCATTTTCATTATTTGCTATTGTTGCCTCAATTACTCCCGGTCCAACTAATTTTATAATTTTAAGTTTAAGTAGCCGTTATAAAATTTCTAAAACTATTCCTGTCATTTTAGGCTCTTGCATCGGGGCTGCTCTACTTGTGCTCATCGTTGGCATTGGGCTAGGTTCAACCCTTCTGGCTTACCCAATTATTCAAAAAATAATGACATTGATTGGTTTAATCTGGCTCACCTCGTTGGCTTGGAAATTATATAGCTATCACCCCACTACTCATTTAGAACAAGATAAACAACAGACTCCTATAGGTTTTAAGGCTGGCTTTTTTATGCAAGCAATTAATCCTAAAACATGGATGATGGCTTTTGCAGTGATTAGTGTCTACACAAAACAAGGGCAAGATATCTGGATAAATGTCTCAATTTTATCCTGCATTTTTTTAGTTATAGCTATTCCTTGCCTATACATGTGGGCCTTAGCGGGTAGGCTAAGTAATCGATTATTTTCACAAACAAAACATATGAACATTTTTAATAAAGTGATGGCACTAACATTACTCATCTCAGTATGGTTGCCAACCCTATCTACTTTTTAATGTATAAATTAGGTCATATAAATTTTTATTATTAATTTTCTATATTAAAAACTACGTACTCTTATAATTTCATAAAATAACTTTTTTACTGAATACTCATTTAATGACCTAATATTTTTTATTTTGAGAAAGATGCCTCCTAAAACACATGTTACTTTTTGTTATTTATGTAAAACTCACATCAACAAAAAAATCAAATAACCATTTGTTAAATATGAATTTCATGTAAATCTTATTTTGTAAATTTTGTCTATTTTTTGAACAAACGTAGGTAATTTCTCACAACCATGTAAGCCAAAACCTACAACATAAGCAATTGTTTTTCCTATAATTAATTTCAGTACATATAAGCACTCTTTACTATTAAATAGAAAGCTGAATATTAATGAAGAGATCTGGAGAATCGGTAACATTATCTTTATTAATATAAAAACTCCTAATAATAGAAAAAGAATCTCAAAAAATTAATATGTACTATCTTTCCTCTGGAAACAGAGGAAAGATAACTTTTAGTCATCAGATAGGATATAGAAAATGTTTATTGCAAAAAATATATTTGTATATTTACTATCAATGTTAGCTTTATGCTTACTGATTATTTTCTTTAACTACCTAGGAATGAACGAAACAACCAACCTTCTGCTCTCTTCTGCACTTTTTGGAATATTTATTACTTGGTATTTCAAAGGTAGCGGACTATGTCTCGCCTTATTTAGCTTTTTTTACTGGGCAATGTTTGTTATTAGCCAAAGTTTAGAAGTGATATCAATGCTCGCAAGTTCAATTATTGTCTATCTTGTTATGACTAAAATCATTCCTAAACTCAAGACCCTCCATATTTGTGATAGCCAAACAGCTAGAAAGGGTTCACCCCACGCTTAACCATTCCTACTTTCTTAACCGTATTCATCTTGGTTTGATCAGCAATCAATAATTCATTTAAGAAATTTTTTAAATTCTGCTCATCAAGGCGAATGGGATTAAAACTAGTTTCTCCCATACTTAAAAAGAAAGATTCAATATTTGTATTACGCTGTACATATTTCATCGACCAACGCTGAAAAGAATTCTTCTCAATGGAATATGTACATAGCCATTTAACATTGTAGTGTCTTTGATCATTTTTAATCTTTTCAAATAATCTTTCCACTAGCTCTTGTTCTCCTTCTAAGCATTGAAAGAAAGCATTATCAGCATAATAGAGCACACCACAAATTTGATTAAAATCATTGAAATTTCGAGCTTCTGTCAAGATATCACGTAAATCTTGCAGTAAGTCTTCATTTTTTTCGTTTCGTTGGCTGGCATAACACAGTCGAACGTTCATTAACAATTCCGTGAAATATAAAATTTCTTTATCTGAAGATTCTTCAATCTAACATATATCTATTCCTGATAATTTATATTTCTTCCCTATGCTAAGCATTAAACAAATGGCTGATTTTAGAGATAAGAGATAAGAGATAAGAGATAAGAGATAAGAGATAAGAGATAAGAGATAAGAGATAAGAGATAAGAGATAAGAGATAAGAGATAAGAG
>NZ_FODU01000033.1:0-2066 GCF_900110445.1 Acinetobacter sp. yr461 | reverse complement strand
AAAGCATAGCTTTTGCACTTGCGGCAGGACAAAGCGCTGCTTTGTTCTTCCTGCCTCAGGTGGTGGTGGTCCGAATTACCCTAATATGTAATTCCGTCACGGCAAAGCATTGCTTTGCTAGCCGTGTCTCATATCCAAATATGTAATATCGGACGATATAGCAGAGTTTCAATTGATCAATAAAGCAAGATATAAAAAAGGATAATCTAATGGGTGCATTAACAGGATATAAAGTATTAGATTTAAGTCGTATATTAGCCGGCCCTTGGTGCAGTCAAATCTTGGCAGACCTTGGTGCAGAGGTTATAAAAGTTGAACGTCCTTATTGTGGAGATGATACTCGACAGTGGGGACCACCTTGGTTAAAAGATAATAAAAAACTAGATACTCAAGAGGCTGCTTATTATCTATCAGCAAATCGAAATAAATTTTCAGTCGCTATTGATATTTCAACGTTTGAAGGCCAAGCCCTGATTAAAAAAATGGTTTTAGATACAGATGTTCTCATTGAAAACTATAAAACAGGCACCCTTAAGCGCTATGGACTAGATTATGAGAGCTTATCCAAAATCAACCCTCGTTTAGTATATTGTTCTATTACAGGTTTTGGGCAAACTGGCCCCCGTTCTAAAGAACCTGGATATGATTTTATCATTCAAGGCATGGGAGGAATGATGAGTGTTACTGGAGAGCGTGACGATTTACTAGGCGGAGGCCCGCAAAAAGCTGGCATTGCACTTGCTGATTTAACCACTGGCTTATATTCCAATATCGCAATTCAAGCTGCTCTTCTTTCACGCCATCAAACAGGTGAAGGCCAATATATTGATATGGCATTACTAGATACTCAAATTGCTTGCATGTCCCAGCTTGGAACAAATTACTTAGTATCAGAAAAAATTCCTGGGCGTTATGGAAATGCTCACGCTAATATTGTGCCTTATCAGATTTTCAAAGCTCTTCAGGGTGAATTCATTATTGCCTGTGGTAATGACAATCAATTTACTTCATTGTGCCAAGGTATTGGCTTAGCTGAATTACTGCATAACCCTAAATTTTCAACTAACGCCCAACGTGTAATTCATCGAGATGCTTTGATACAGATATTACAGTCACACTTTTTAAGTGATACTGCTGAGAATTGGGTTGCTAAAATTCACGCGGTTCAAGTTCCTGTTGGCATGATTAATAATATTCAACAAGCTCTCTCGGAACCACAGGCTATAGCACGCAACATGGTAGTCAAAATCCCCCATCCTCTACAAAGTAACTACCAAATGATTGGGTCGCCAATTAAGCTTTCAAAAACACCTGTTGAATATAAAAAAACTCCTCCTCTTTTAGCTGAGGATAGTAATTTAATTCTGCAACGTTATCTTAACGATGAGGAATTCACTGCTTTGAAGAATAAAAGAATTGTTCAATAATAAAAAACCCTTAGTTTTTACTAAGGGTTTTTTGACTTTAATCAATAAAGATTAAAGTTTAGATACCAACTCTGGTACTACAGTGTTCAAATCACCAACTAACCAGTAGTCAGCAACACTGTTGATTGGCGCTTCTTCGTCTTTGTTGATTGCAACAATAACTTTAGAATCTTTCATACCAGCCAAATGCTGGATCGCACCAGAAATACCTACAGCAACATAAAGGTCAGGTGCAACGATCTTACCAGTTTGTCCAACCTGAAAGTCGTTAGGTACGAAGCCTGCATCAACTGCCGCACGTGAAGCACCTTGTGCTGCACCAAGCTTATCAGCTAATGGATCAAGTACTTTATGGTAGTTCTCACCAGAACCTACACCACGACCACCAGAAACTACGATGCGAGCAGCTGTCAATTCAGGACGGTCAAGTTTCACGATTTCTTCAGATACAAAATTAGAAATACCTGCATCTTTGGCTTCACTTACTGCTTCAACCGCAGCAGAACCACCTTCAGCAGCGACTGGATCAAATGCTGTACCACGAACTGTACCAACAATGATTGCTTCGTCAGATTGAACAGTAGCAATCGCGTTACCTGCATAGATCGGACGCTTGAATGTGTTAGCAGATTCAACAGA
>NZ_FODU01000007.1:0-169594 GCF_900110445.1 Acinetobacter sp. yr461 | reverse complement strand
ATACAGCTAATACAGCTAATACAGCTAATACAGCTAATACAGCTAATACAGCTAATACAGCTAATACAGCTAATACAGCTAATACAGCTAATACAATTTATTATTCATATAAAAAATGCACTTTAAAAAATATTTGTAATGAATTTAATTATACAAAAAATCAAAACAGCTATGCATTGTTTGCTTATAAGCCTCCTGTAGATGAATTTTATATAAAAATAAAAGATAATAAATATTATGTTATATATAAAAATATCTTTTCAGAAGGTGTTGAAATGGGGTGGGCACAAATGAAAATAGTTACAAATAATGAAAATAATCTAGTTATGGAAACTAATAAAATATTTCAAACTTTAGGAAACTATAACTCTATAGGCAGTGGTGATAACTCTGATTATGTTCCATCGAAAAACTATAGAAAAGATATGTATATAATTAATGACTTCTATGATGGCTACTCTTTCAAACAATATCAAAAATTAACTTTCATAAAGAAAAATAAGCAGCTTTTACTTGATTGTAAAAGTTATATGAAAGATTTGGATCCGAAGAATAATTATTCAGGCATGTTCTATAGCGTTTGTTCTGATAAGGAAAAAATTTCTTTTAAAGAAATTCCAGAGTTATAACCTAGGTTGTTTTTTTACTATATTAATTCTTTAACTTTATGCCAAGAGTGGTAAGTTTTTTACTTTTATAAATTAGAGAGACTAAGTACTTAATATGAGAATAATATTTAGTATTATATTTGGCTGTATGAGTATGTATAGTCATTGTGCTGAAAGTTTAGTTAGGGAAAACTATTTAGACTTTAACTCAATAAATTTAAAAGATAGATCTTATATTATTGGTAATAAATACTCTGATGTTAATTTTTCATTAAAAGATATAGCAAAAGATCAAATAGGAAACTGTACAACTTTTTCAGATTTTAATAATAGTATTTCATATACTCTTAATAATCAGAAATTGGTTGAAGTATTAGTTGGAAGTGAAAATAAAAGTATATACACATCAAAAAATATACGAAATGGGATGGGTGTTGAAAATATATACAAAAACTATAAAGTTTATAACATTAAAAAAATGAAAAGTGATGGGGCAGGAGATTCACAAGATGATTATACTTACATAGTGACTGATAATTTACAGAAAAATAATAGTTTAATTTTTGATGTTGTACATGGGAAAATACAAGGAATACACTTAGGGAAAAAAGGATTTGATTTATCTGATTGTGAGTAATATTGCTTATACCTGATTTTATGTGTTGATAAGATCAGGTACAAATTAGTGTTAGATTATTTTAAATAGTTTTTATATTCATAAATTGTGCTTTTTTACGTCTCTACAATTCCTTCTAAATCTTCAAGCGTATAGTTCGGCATATCAATAATATGGGTTTGAATACCTTCTTGCACATAATCATTAACATTAGGATATAGCCAGCGAGTAATCTGTTCTGCGACACTCGAGTGATACTGAATTTCAAAGTGATTTAAACCATAAAACACGGCTTTATGTGAGTCTGGAACTTTGAGCTGAAAACGTGGATTAGGATGTTCACCCAGCGCGCTTTTCACACTTACCAAGTAATCCCCAATCACAGTAAGCGCTTTATTGCGTACTTTTTCAAATTCGAGTGTTCCTGCCACTAAAAAAGTATTGATATGGGAAGGCAAAGGAGCAGGAGCACGATTATCATCCATCATACCAATTCGGGCATCCATATATTCCCAGTCATCATCACGAACACTACCGTGGCGTAAGTCTAAAATGCCATTACTACGAATATTAACCAGTTGACCGAGTAAACCCACAAAAGGGAACGCGCCAAGTTTATCTTGTATGGTAAAACCAAAGCGCTCCAAGACAGCGCCATGATGTGGGGAACCAATACACACCAGGTTCTCGACCATATGAATCCATTGGTACATATTTTGTTTACCGTAGAACAATGCGCTACGAGAAACCAATCCCCCCATACTATGACCAATCACATCAATGCTGGTAATTCTTGGATTATTTTTTACGAGATCTTCTAATAAATTTGAGAAGCTGCGACCATTGGCTGAAATACGTCGCCCTGTATTGTAATTTAAATACAGCATGGTGTTATGGTCACGCTGGGCTAACAGACGTTCCCCAATACCGCCGTAATGGGCGTTTGACCAAGTCAGATGATTCATACACAAACCGTGAACCATAATTACAATACGGCCTGCAAGCTCACCTTGCTGTATAGCTCCGTAGTGATCGTATAACACTATTGGTAGGGCGAGAGGACTATGTTGTTTAAGTAGGTAATCCCCAAAAACACCATTCAAAATTCCCACCAAAAAATGTAGGCTTGGGGTGAGTGGTTTTTCGTGAAGTGTTGGATATTTTTCAATAATGCGACGCAAACCGGGTGCTAAAAAATAACGACCATATTTTTGTAAAGCGCCATAAGAAAATTGATATGCCTTTTGCACAAATGGTCGTTTTTGAAAGTTTTTAGCGTTTTGTGTGCTAATACCAAAAGCATTTTTTAAGACTTCAATATTAATAACTTGTATTAATTCATGTACACCATTTAAGCTGGTACTGAACAGTTGAGCTAAACCTTCTAGTACGTCTGCCTGACTAGGTGGCGTACGATCCCATTTACAATAAGTTTCATGTAGTGGTGTTAAGCTCGGCATATCTTTTCCCCATATACGTTATAACCGACGTTTTAAGCTGTACTTTTTATCAACGGCAGTAAACGTTTCCATCTTAGTAGTTTAAATAACACATTTTTTTAAAATACTGATGAATGGTTAGTTGAGTGGTTTTTCTTGTCTAACAATTGTGCTTTTCTATACAAACTGAGAACAAAATTGTGAAATTAGTCTCAATTTAGAGGGAAATATATGAATATTATCTACCTCCATGGTTTTAATAGTAGCTCTCTTTCGATTAAAGGATTGAGCTTAAGGCAGTATTGTAGCGAATTAGGGATTAATGTGCATTTGCCAAACCTCAATAGATCTCCAGATCAGGTGGTTGAGCAAGTTTCAGAGCTTATTGAAAGTTTGGACAATGTTGCACTTGTAGGTAGCAGTTTAGGTGGTTTTTTTGCGACATACTTTGTCGCGAAATATAATATTCCGGCTGTACTGATTAATCCGGCTATGCAACCATGGAAGTTGTTTGATGAGTTGTTTCAAGTTGAAAGCATGCCCTATGTGGTGAATGATCAATGGTCGATTGACCATGTTCAGCTACGCCAGTTGCAGCAACTGGAACTGAAACAGCCTGAAAATGCCGACAAAATACTCGTCTTGTTGCAACAAGGCGATGAAATTTTGGATTATCGTCAAGCACAACGCTATTATAGTGCTGCAACGCCATCCTCATTGATTTTGACGGATGCTCATGGCAATCATGCTATGGAAGATTTTGAAGAAAAATTACCGTTAGTGATCGAATTCTTTGCGCACACCATCAAATAAGGAAAACGTACAACGTGACACAATATACGGCTCAATCGCTTGAAGTCCTTTCCGGTTTAGACCCTGTTCGTCGTCGTCCAGGGATGTATACCGATACGACTCGACCTAACCATTTAGCTCAGGAAGTTATTGATAATGCTGTTGATGAAGCATTAGCGGGTCATGCCGACAAAATATGTGTCACGGTTTATAAAGATGGTTCATTGTCGGTTGAAGATAATGGCCGTGGTATGCCAGTCGATATTCACCCTGAATATGGCCAAAGTGGTATCGAAATCATTCTGACCAAATTACATGCTGGCGGTAAATTCAGTACCGATAACTACCAGTTTTCTGGTGGTTTACATGGTGTGGGAATTTCAGTTGTAAACGCTTTATCAACACGTGTTGAGGTCGAAGTACAACGTCAGGGCAACCTTTACCAAATGGCATTTGAGCAAGGGGAGCCTGTTGCACCTTTAGCTGTGCTAGAGGGTAAGGCACCAAAACGAGCGACAGGTACAACGGTACATTTTTGGCCTGAAACTAAATATTTTGATAGTCCGAAATTTGCTTTAAAAGCCCTTAAACATAATTTAAAAGCCAAAGCTGTTTTAGCCGCAGGCTTAAAAATTATTTATATTGATCAAATTAACGATGAAAAGATTGAATGGCAATTTGAAAATGGCCTCGTCGATTATTTGATGGATGAATTGCAAGATCGTGAAATCTTGCCAAATCCGGCTTTTGTAAGTAGTGGACAAGCCGATCGTGCGGCATGTGAATTTGCAATTTGTTGGAATGTAGAAGGCGGCGAGCAGGTTCAAGAAAGTTATGTGAACCTGATTCCAACTGCACAAGGCGGAACTCATGTGAACGGTTTACGTTCAGGGGTAACAGAAGCATTACGTGAGTTCTGTGAGCTGCGTAACTTATTGCCACGTAATCTCAAACTATCCGCAGAAGATGTATGGGATGGTGTGAACTATATTTTGTCACTCAAGTTCCAAGAACCACAGTTTTCAGGTCAAACTAAAGAGCGTCTTTCTAGTCGAGAGGCATCTAATATTGTTTTAAATATTGCCAAAGATGCTTTTTCACTTTGGCTAAACCAACATGCTGAAATTGCCATGCAATTGGCAGAAATGGCGATTTCGAAAGCGGGTCGTCGTTTAAAAGCAGCTAAAAAAGTTGAGCGTAAAAAGATTGTTTCTGGTCCTGCTTTACCGGGTAAATTGGCTGACTGTGTGGGACAAACTCGTGAAGACAGTGAGTTATTTATTGTCGAGGGTGACTCGGCAGGTGGTAGTGCCAAGCAAGCACGCGATAAAAACTTTCAGGCCATCATGCCAATTCGTGGAAAGATCTTAAATACTTGGGAAGTTTCTTCAGATGAGGTTTTGGCTTCTCAAGAAGTTCACGATATTGCGATCGCAATTGGGGTAGACCCAGGTAGCGATGATTTATCCGAGCTACGTTATGGCAAAGTTTGTATTTTGGCCGATGCGGACTCCGATGGTTTACATATTGCCACTTTGTTATGTGCGCTATTCGTTAAACACTTTCCGACACTGGTTGAAGAAGGCCATTTGTATGTGGCGATGCCACCATTGTTCCGTATCGACATTGGTAAAGATGTCTTCTACGCCTTAGATGATGATGAGCTCGAAGTCATCTTGAAAAATGTGAAAGGCAATCGTAATCCGCAAATTACCCGATTCAAAGGATTGGGTGAGATGAATGCGATTCAGCTACGTGAAACGACTATGGATCCAAATACTCGTCGTTTAGTGCAGCTCGACCTAGATGATGCTCATTTTACAGCAGGTTTACTCGACAAATTACTTGCCAAAAAACGTTCAGCAGATCGTAAGCAGTGGCTTGAGCAGAAAGGTAACTTAGCCGATATCACCGTTTAAAATAGAATTAAAAAAATCCCCGCTTAATAGGCGGGGTTTTTATGTAAACCTAGATTATTGGAAATCACCACAACGATTGCTGCCATTAAACTAAAATAGACAGATCTGTATATTTTAGTTTAGACCGTAATTTTTATAGCGTGTGGAAATTGAAAAACATCGCAATTCGCTCCGCCTCCAATTCGATCTACGACTGCAAAATCACTCGGTGCTTCAAAGGTAAGCAAAGGATGATGCCATGTACCTGCCCGATAATTTATGCTTTGCTTTCTATTTGAAACAAATGCACATAACTTTGAAATATCGGGAGTATTCTCATCCAAAGAAGGTGCCACAATAATTAAAAACTTTTGCTGTTGTAAGGGAATAAATGCCTGAGAGCCTTTCGGATGACGCTCTAGCATTGAAATTTCTAAAGGTAAAACGCTGGCCTTAATATTACGAAAAATACTAATTCCTGCCTTTGCTTCCCCTTCAATTTCTGTTTCAACGAGCGCATGGTAGCGCTCGGTGTGTGTATCATTAATATGGAAAAAGTCATGCCCGTCACAACAAATGACTTCTCCAAAGGGTTGAAAGCTCTCAATCGTTAAGGGCTGAATCTGCACATTCTTCATAATCATGACTTGGCAATTTTCCCCCATAAACGGACACGGCTAATGCCACCATCTGGAATCATGTTAATACGAATATGAGAGATTTTTTCATGTTGTAAAATCTCATTCACATATTCATGAATATGATCCATTTGCATAGGTTGAGCTTCAAGTAAATAAGCCCAGAACATACTCTGTGGAATCAATTGTGCATCGGTTGCATTCTCAAGGTAAACCGCCTGAATGGATACTTGGGCAGGGAAATTCCCTTTAAAGTGAGCTGTATCAATTTCAAGCTTATCAATTTTCCCACCTTTACCAAGAGCAAGAATACACCAGTCATAACCCGGTGCTCGGCGGCGTTTGGTTTCCCATCCATCACCCATGTTGACGCCACGGCCGGGATTAATCAAATTGCGCGGATGTCCAAAATGGGCATCGCTATAGGCAACTACGCGACCACCATTTTCGAGTGCTAATAAATCGAGAGTTTGCTCGCTATCAGTCACCTGAATATGAACATCGCCATAGACACGTAAACGAGCAATACCACCATCTGGGAAAATATTGAGGCGTATATGAGTGAAAAGTGCATCATTATTGACCATAAAAATATGATGCTGGCTTGGGCCGAGTTCAGTATTTCCTAAAACACTTTCCCATTTTGCCCCTGTTAGGTCCCCATTTGGTGCATAACAAGCTTCTAATGATGCAGAAGCGGGATAATTTCCTGTAAAAAAGCTGGTATCGATATCAAGCGCACTGATTTTTCCACTTACACCAAGCTTCACAATACACCAGTCATAACCTGCATGACGCTTACGGCGCGTTTCCCAACCGTCCATCCATTTGCCGTTGTCATCAAATTTATCTTCAACAAAAACAGGTGCTTCAAATTGCAGCATACGCTTTGCTTCTGCAAAGAAATCATCTGAACACTCAATGACTTGTGCACCAATTCGGGTATCTGCCAAATTGGTTTTCATATTCAAAATTTCAGGAAGTTCAAAAGCTGGAGCGTGCAATGTTGCCATAATGGAGTATCCGTATTTCTTGTTAAAAACATGATTTTTCATTTAAAACTGCCCTAACACTGAGCGTGCTAAGACGAGTTTTATACTTAAATATATAAGCATGGTGCATGCCAGTTTTGTGGAAAAGCTAAATAAATTTTGAACGATGGCATGTTTTTAGCATAAGCACCCTATAGGTGAATATCTATAGGAGAGTGTTATGAATGTGGTGATTATTGGTGCGGGAATGGGAGGTCTAACCACAGGCATTGCATTAAAAAAATTTGGTCACCAAGTTCGCATTTTTGAGCAAACAGAAAAGATTCTTCCTGTTGGTGCTGCAATTTCGCTGTGGTCGAATGGTGTGAAATGTTTAAACTATCTGGGATTAACCGAGAAAATCGCCCAACTTGGCGGACAAATGGACGATTTGGCTTATGTAGATGGTTTAACTGGAGATGTGATGACACAATTCAGTTTATTGCCATTAATTGAAGAAGTCGGTCAACGGCCTTATCCAGTTGCACGCGCTGATTTACAAAACATGCTGATGGATGAGTTTGGTCGAGATCAAATTTATTTAGGCAAAAAAATGGTGCGCCTTGAAGATAAGGCTGATTATGTTGAAGTGCATTTTGCTGATGGTAGCTCTACACAAGCCGATTTAGTAATTGGGGCAGATGGCACTCACTCAATTACACGGGCCTATGTGTTGGGCCAGCAAGTACAGCGCCGTTATGCGGGTTATGTGAACTGGAATGGTCTGGTTGAAATATCTGAAGATTTAGCTCCAGCTCAGCAATGGACCACCTATGTTGGGGAAGGTAAGCGTGCTTCTCTGATGCCGGTTGCGGATGGCAAATTCTATTTCTTTTTAGATGTGCCTTTACCAGCAGGTTTAGAAAATAATCGAGATGAATATAAAAAACTTTTAAAACAATATTTTGCTGATTGGTGTTTACCAGTACAGCAGCTCATTGAACGTTTAGACCCGCAAAAGACCAATCGGGTAGAAATACATGATATTGAGCCGTTCACCCAGTTTTATAAAGGTCGCGTGGTGATTTTAGGTGATGCTGCACACAGCACTACACCTGATATCGGACAAGGTGGCTGCCAAGCCATGGAAGATGCGATTTATTTAGCCCGTTCTCTGCAAATAAACACTTTGGGGCTAGAGGACGCTTTGCGTCGCTATCAAAACAAGCGCAACGAACGTGCAAATGAGATGGTACTTCGTGCGCGCAAACGCTGCGATGTGACCCATATGAAAGATAAAACGGTTACACAGGCATGGTATGCAGAATTACGCCGTGAACAAGGTGGACATATTATGCAGGGTATTATTAGTAATATTGTGGGTAATCCACTCGATTAAAACAAAAACAGCAAGGAATTCTCCTTGCTGTTTTGTCTTCTAAATCATGGTTTTAGAAGTGGTATTTAACCAATGCACTGACATTATTTTCGTCTCGGCCTTGCAGACCAAATTTGTTATTCCACACTGAGTGCTCAATACCTAAGTATAGACGTGTATCAGGAGAAATGTGTTTACCTACATTCCATTTCCATTGAGTTGTCCAGTTCAACTCGCTGGCATGGTCGCCTTCAGCAGTTGACCAGTCAAGGAAACCGTCTACCAAGAAATCTTCAGAGCCTAATTTTAATGGAATACCATAAACAAATGTCATTTGGTAATCGTCATCAATTTTTTCATTATTCGCACGGTAGAAGTTTAAATTCGCATATTGGAAATATGGGATATTTAAGTCGACAGCAAAACCATAAAGGAAATTATCGAAGTTGTTGCCGTCTTCACTATTGCCTTCCCAAGTGGTACTAATTAACACATCTTTGATTGGGCCATACGCCAGTTTTTTACCTGATATTTCACCTAAGCTTAAACGTGGTGATAACTCGAAGTAAGTACTCTTGTGGTCATTTTCACCACGCATACGGTCCATAAAGAAAAATACATCAGCGTATTTAACTTTCGCTGCATATTCCAAAGTAAGGGTTGTTTCTTTCTCATCTACAACTTCATAGTTTTCACCATAAAGTCCAGTCACGCTAAAATCTTGCCAGATTGGTTTTGCCTGAACCATGGCAGTTGCAGATAACAAGGCACAAGTCGCCGCAAGTTGCTTTAATTGCATTTAAATGATCTCCCCCCAAATAAAGCACGCTAAGGATACAGTGTCTTAAGCAAAAATGAAGCCAAATTTGATCAACGGTTAAAAAAAGGCCCACCGAAGTGGGGCGCTAAAAACTAAATCTTTAATGTGTATTTCTGGTATTTATTGTTTGGCTTAAATGAGGGGTACGCGAGCTGCGAAATGTAGGTAAATGATTAAATAACAAATTCAACAAGATAGCAAAGATACAAGTTGAACTAATGCCCGAATGGAACAAAGTTTGTACCCAAACTGGGAAATGAGCATAAAACTCATGGTTAATAATTGGAATCATACCTGCCGATAAAGCGGTCGCGACAATAATTAAATTTTTCTGATCGTTATAATCTATTTTTGCCAAAGTGCGAATTCCACTGGCTGCAACCGATCCAAATAAGACCAAACCTGCACCACCAAGTACGGGCATTGGAATCGCTGCAATCAAACGACCCATAATAGGGAGTAGACCCAAAATAATCAGAATGACACCGCCTGCTGCCACCACAAAACGGCTTTTTATACCTGTAATCGCAACTAGCCCAACATTTTGGGCAAAAGCGCTTTGCATAAACGAACCAAAGATAGGCGCAAAAGCACTTGAAAACATATCCGCACGGACACCATTGGCGATACGTTTAGCATCTACTTCAGTTCCTACAATGTCTCCCACAGCAATAATATCGGCTGTGGTTTCCGTTATAATGACTAAAGTCACAATCAACATCGACAAGATTGCGCTGAGCTCGAATGTTGGCAAACCAAATGCAAATAAATGTGGAAATTGCAGCCATGCGCCTGAGCTCACCTGACTAAAATCACCAAAACCCATGAAGTAGGCGAGGGCAGTACCAGCAACAATGGCTAATAAAATCGATAAGCGACGAATGCTGGCTTGCGGCAGCATATTTAAAACAATCACAATGCCTAAGGTCAGTAAGGCCAAAGAGATATTTTCTACACTTCCCCAGTCGGGTGCGTTATTGTTACCACCCATCATCCAGCGAACTGCGACGGGTAACAGAGATAAACCAATAATTGTGATGACGCATCCCGTTACAACAGGCGGGAAAAAACGAATAATTTTAGAAAAATAAGGCGCAAGGCATAGTCCAATCAGAGATGCGGCAATGACTGCGCCATATACAGCAGGTAAGCCACCACCTGTGGTGATAATTGCGACCATGGTTGCAACACCTGCAAAAGACACGCCCTGAACTAAAGGTAATTTTGCACCTAGATATTTGGTCCCAATTGTTTGAATCAGTGTTGCCAATCCACCTACAAATAGGGCAGCTGCAATTAACATTCCGACTTGTGCCGAGCTTAATCCAGCTGCCGTTCCAATAATCAAGGGCGGAGCTACAATGCCACCATACATGGTAAGCACGTGCTGTAAGCCGTAAGCAAAACTTTTGGAAATTCCTAAATATTCATGCTCTGGAGAAATCGCATTCTTTTGCCGATGATTCATATTTTTCTCCTCGTTATATTTGAGTTAGCTACCGCGATAAGTGGAGTAAGCAAACGGGCTAATCAGTAAGGGAATGTGGTAATGCTGATTAATGTCTTCTATAAAAAATTGAATGCAAACACGCGGGAAAAAAGTTTTGACTTTTAGTGATGAAAAATAAGGGGCGATTTCGAACTCAAGTTGATAAGCACCCTCTGCAAACTCTTTTATTCCAAAATCACTCACTCGACCGTCTGGGTTCGTGGTTGCGGTCGCAATCAGCTCATGGGTTGCTGCATGAAACAACTTCACTTCTACGTGTGCAGCTGGTTTGCCTAAATTCGTATCTAAAATATGAGTGCTGATCATGCTTGTATTTCCTGAGATAGACGTAATAGAGCAATCGCTGCGAGTTGCTCATGTACAATTATTTTTTCGATAGCTAAGTCATGTTGTAAACGTTCATGTAGCTTTTTTAAAATCTCTTCGCTACTGAGGCCTGCCGCTTTAATTAAAAAAATAAAGCCAAACTTTTGTTCATAATCGAGATTGCCTTGTAGCAGAGCTTGCTGCGTTTTCTCATCTAGAGAAATGCCGGCTTGTTCTTGATTTGAAAAATGTTGCTCTTTTGCATTGAGCTGATTCTTTGCCTGCCGTTCACCAATTTTTGGGTGAGTTGCTAATGCTGCTTCTATCTCTTGCCATGACCACATTTGACTTAAATTTTCTGCATATTCCAAAAGAGATGCTTTTGTTGAATAGGGGCGTTCTGAGATGATTTTTTCGGCCCATGTTGGAATGTGGACACAGTTTTTTAACAAAGTCTTGAGTTGTTCGGGTGGGGCTTGATTAAACTCGGCTAAAAACACTGTTATTCCTAAACTCATTGTCGTGATTAGAGTTTTAGCAATAACAGTGCCAATAGCTGTTAATCAACAGTTTAAGAATTTAAAAATTTAAAAATCAATTATTCAGTTATGTGATTTTTATACCAATGTTCAGCGATATCCTGACGACGACATACCCAGACACGATCGTGCATTTGAATATAGTCGAGAAACTTTTGTAAGGCTTTAAAACGACCCGGATGCCCTAAAATACGGCAATGCATTCCAATTGACATCATTTTTGGTGCAGTTTCACCTTCTGCGTACAGCACATCAAAACTATCTTTTAAATATTGAAAAAACTGTTCTGAATTATTAAATCCACCTGGTGAACAGAACTTCATGTCGTTACATTCTAAAGTATAAGGAATAATTAAATGGGGTCGGGATGCACCCGCAGCATCGGTAAGTGTGGTCCAAAAAGGCAGGTCATCACCATAATAATCAGAGTCATATTGTATTTGTGGGAACTCTGCAAGTAACTGACGTGTGTTCGGGCTGTCACGTCCGGTGTACCAACCTATTACTTTATTTTCAAACAAGTTTTCTAAAACAGATAAAGCTTGTTCCATGTGATGTTTTTCTACTTCAACATCGGTATCTTGATAGTGAAGCCAGCGGTAACCATGAGATACTACATCATAATCAGCTTGCTTAATGGCTTCCACAATATAGGGGTTGCGGGCAAGCGCCATTGCAACTCCAAAAATGGTCATTGGAAGCTTGCGCCGTTCAAACTCACTATGAATACGCCAAAATCCAGCGCGTGAACCATATTCGTACATAGAGTCCATCGACATGTGTTTAGCAGGGTAGCTTGCAGCACCAATAATCTCTGATAAAAACTGTTCCGAGCCATCATCGCCGTGCTCAATATGTTTTTCGCCACCTTCTTCATAATTAAGCACAAATTGCACAGCAACCTTGGCATTATTAGGCCATTTAACCTGTGGAGGCTGTCCGTGATAACCGATTAAATCACGTGAATAAGGAGACTTTTGAATTTGCTCAATGAGCTCGGCGCCAGATAGATAAGATTCGGTCACGATTGCTCTCCTTTTGTTCAATTTTTCATAAATATTTAAAAAATCAGCTTGCATATTTTTATAGATGGACTGATATTGAAGATATGAAGATCTTCAAAATAAATTAAAAGCAGTACGTTTAAGTCAGGAGATAACAAACCATTACACCATCAAAATGTACAATTGAAGTCAGTTCATGCATGCTTAAAACATGCCAACATAAAAAAGTTTTGCATAGAAAAGATCCACAGTAAGAAAGAGAGGATGGTATTTATGAATATAGAAATCCGCACAGATAAAAACATCCATAATAGCGAACGTTTAATTACTTATGTACGTGCAGAACTTACTCAAGAATTCCAACGTCATAGCGAACGTATTACGCATTTCTCGGTTCATTTTAGTGATGAAAATGGGGACAAAAGTGGTGACAAAGATATCCACTGTATGATTGAAGCACGTCCTTCAGGTTTGAAACCAGTTGCAGTGCACCATAAAGCAGGAAATATTGATGCTTCAATTCATGGTGCAATTGAAAAATTAAAACGTAGCCTCGAACATACTTTTGAGAAAAAAGAACACCCGAGAGGTGGGCAACCAGAATTCATTGATGATGAAGTTTAATTGAAAACGGTAAAAAGCCCTTCGGGGCTTTTTTTATATCTGATGAAAATAAAACTATTCACAACATTAGGTTTGCATTGCAATGCAATCAACCTCTAAAATCTGGAGAAGAGATTAGGCATAATAGCCCTAATATATTTTTGAGAGATGGTCATGTTAACCACCCAGCAGCAAGCTTTAATTAAAGCCATAGAAGAATTAGAACTCGCGCAAGTGCAAAAATTACTTGCTGAAGGACTTGATCCGAACTTTATTGATCCGGAACAGGGACCACCTGTATCAATTATCTGTGACGGAATTTTTAAATGGTGGGAAAATGTATCGGAAGCTTATGAAGCAGGTACACCATTATCAAAAGAAGAAAAGCAACAAGCGTTACAGGTTTACCTTGAGATTCTCGAAGCTTTGATTCAGGCTAAAGCCAATGTACATCTTTGGGATGCAGAAGAGTTTTACGGTCCGTTATGGGATGCTGCAAGCTCGGCATGTGCGCCAGCTGTTCAACGTTTACTCGATGAAAAAGTTGATCCAAACTCACGTGATGAAGAAGGACTCACTATTTTATCTTCAATCAGTCAGTTGTTCTTTGATTGTGAATTTGATGAAATAGATTGGTCAGAATCGCTTGAAGAAGAGCGTGAAACATTAGAATTATTGCGCCGTCATGGGGCTAAAATGACAAAAGAATTAACTGCTTGATTGGATATTAAAATGAAAATAGTACAAATTTTAACTTTTGCCCTTACAACTGTTGCTGCAGGAAGTACTTTTGCCGCAGAGTTCTCGTTTGACCGCCCAGGGGCAGGAATGGGGACGGGTATTACCCCCGTAGGCAATTTGGCTTGGGAACAAGGTTTACCTAGTGCAACTTATACAGAGTCGACTGTCGATGGTGTTAAAGAAAAGACCGTAACCTTAAATCAGGATATGTTGTTCCGTACAGGTTTGGGTCGTGACTTAGAATTACAGTTAGGATGGCAGGGTCCGGCATGGACTCAAACCAAACGTGCGGGTAAAAAAACTGACAATTCAGGTTTTGGTGACGTAAGCATCGGTTTAAAAAAAGCGATTGATTTAAAAGATGACAGATTGTCTATGGCAGTGTTGGCTGAGGCTGTCATTGCAACCGGAAATGATGAATTTACGGCACATGATGACATTTATAGCCTTACCTCTGCGGTAGCTTACCAATATAGTGATTTAGTGGGTACTTCAATTACCATGCGTTATGAAGTGCAAAATAGTGATTGGGCTGTAACAGCAATCCCAACGATTGATTATAAAATCGCAGGTAAACTTTCAGGATATTCTGAGTTTATTTACCGTAAAGCTGAAAGCCAAGACTATGAATATGGTCTAGGTACAGGTTTAGTTTATGCAGTCAATAATCGTACTCAGCTCGATGCAAGCATAGGCGTCGATTTGAACGGTCAAGACAAGAGCTATAACGGTGGCTTAGGCGTGGCATTCTTGTTCTAATCAAAGCAATTTAAATTTATGTTAATGAAAAAGCTTATACATCAGGGAATTCTTTATTTTCTAGCAGTTATAGTTTGTGTATTTAGCCAGTTGGTTTCTGCGCAAGATAAGTTACTGTCACCCGAACAAGCTTTTTCATTTTCGGTTGAATCTTCTGAGCCGCATACTGCGAGTTTATCTTGGCAGATTCAGCCAAATTACTATCTATATCAGCATAAATTTACCGTACAACAAGGTACTCAACCTTTAGTTTTAAAGTTACCAAAAGCTATTGCTCAACATGATGAAAATTATGGGCAAAGTCAGGTTTACTACAATCAAGTTAATTTCCAAATTAAGACAAAGCCTTCAGAGCACTATAGTGTGACTTGGCAGGGCTGTGCCAAAGACCGTATTTGTTATCCACCACAAACCATTGAGTTTCAAACCGATGCAGATGGCTTGGTCGGTGTACAAAACCAAGCGGGAACCGCACCAAAACGATTGTTAGATTTAGCAAATACGCAACCAGATACCTCTTCAGATTCAGAATCTTTAGAAAAAGAGCAGAGTACACAGACGGCTGTTGATACAACTACACCACAAATTGCACAAGATCAGATCTGGTCAGCTAAGTTAATTGAACACTCACTTTGGTATGGGATTTTATTATTTTTAGGTTTAGGCATGCTGCTCGCATTTACGCCATGTTCTTTACCGATGCTTCCTATTTTAACTTCATTAATTATTCGAGAGCATAAAGGCTTAAAAGCTTGGGTCATTGCACTTACCTTTGTGTGTAGTATGGCATTGGTTTATGCAGGTTTAGGTTTAATTGCTTCTTCAGCAGGTTTAAATTTCCAACGCTGGTTACAACAGCCTGCTACTTTAATTGCCTTTAGTTTGCTGTTTATTGTATTTGCTCTGAACCTATTTGGCTTGTTTGAACTTCGTTTGCCGCAAACATGGTTAAACCGTCTTGACCGCATTCAGTCCATGCAACAAGGTGGCACTTTAGTGGGTGCTGGAGTCATGGGTGTGGTTTCTGCGCTCTTGGTGGGTCCTTGTATGACTGCACCACTCGCTGGAACTTTATTATTTATTTCTCAAACACAAAACCAATGGCAAGGAGCTTTGCTTCTGTTTTGTCTGGGATTTGGGATGGGGATTCCCTTATTGCTCGCGAGCATATTAGGTGCAAAATTTTTACCTAAAGCTGGCGACTGGATGCATCAGATTAAAGTGATTTTTGCTTTCCTGATGTTGGGTTTAAGCCTCTACTTTATTCGTCCTTTATTGCCTGATTGGGGCATGCAAGTACTTAGTTTAGTATTAGGACTCGCTTTTATCGTTTATGCTGTTTATCAGTTTTTCTGGAAAAAAGGGCAGCTACAATGGCTCTATGCGATTTTATTGTTAATCGTTACACCTTTTGTAGCCTATAACCAGTATCAACATATTCATAATCGAAATTTGCAAAGTTCTGACCATATGGCTGAGTGGCATGTTGCGGCTAGCGCGGCAGACTTCCAAAAGATTTTAGCGGCTGCTCCAGCTGATCGGGCTATTGTAGTTGATGTTTATGCAGACTGGTGTGTTGCCTGCCAACCTATTGAGCACCGTATTTTAAAAGCACCCGAGGTGCAGTCTGCTCTTGCACCCTATTATTTAATTAAGCTTGATTTGAGCCATTATGATCAGTCACATGAAGCTTTACTCAAACAATGGAATATTTTAGGACCACCAACCTATTTATTTTTAAGCCCAGAGCAAAAAGAAATTCGTGCGTTGCGTTTAACTGGTGCATTTAGTCAGCAAGAACTTTTGCAACAACTGGCGAGCTTGGCAAAGTTAAAAAAATCATAACGTATTAATAGCTTCAGTCTGATGAAATGTACGCACCTGATTTCGTCCTGAGGCTTTTACGCCATAAAGCGCTTGGTCTGCTTGTCTAATGACAAGATAAGGGTCTTGTGCAAAAGCTGAACTGCTTATTCCAAAACTCGCGCTAATATGAATAGGATTATTTTGAGTGCTAAAAACTGGCATTTCTTCTAAAGCATGGCGGCAGCGCTCAGCAATTCTTTCTGCCTGAATAATATCGGTATGAGGCAATAATAAAATAAACTCCTCTCCACCAAATCGACCAATAATATCTTCACTACGCACGTTGTTTGATAGGCATTGGGCAATTTCAATTAAAACCTGATCGCCTTGATGATGTCCGTAAATATCATTAATTTTTTTAAAGTGATCAATATCAAGAAGCACCACGGCATAATCAAATTGTTGTTGGTGTAGTGACTCTAAATGCGTGTTTAAACTACGTCTATTTAATACGTTGGTTAATGGGTCGAGTTGGCTTAGGCGTTGAATATAAGTTTCGCGCTGACGCCATTGAGTGAGTAATATCTCAAATAAAATAAAACAGGCCAATAAAATGGGCATAATAAAAAATGCCATGCTTCCTAACCAAAAGGGGTTAGTTTGAGCACGTTGCATAGCAATAAGATTAAATAATGGTGCATAAGGCAAAGTGCCTCTCATACTTAAATAAGTACATACCGTTAAAATAATGGTGGCAGGTACAAGAGCGCTATAAACAATTTTTCGTTCGAATAACACGAGTCCTACACCAATGGTACCGACATAACCTACCATGGTGGCGGGGCTAATACTGCCAATTAAATATCCATCGTGGCATAGCATGAGCGTAAAAAATTGAACACTAATCAAGGGGATAATGTTTTGGGCCCACTCATGATTTTTGTAGCGATAGCAGGGAATAATCAGTAAGACTAATAAAAATAAGGTAAATAGATTTAACCAGATTTGAGATTCAACTAAAGGTAAATGTGCCCATTGCCAAACACTTGGCGTAATTAAAATATAGCCTTTCCATAAAATCCAACTGAAATTCATTGCAGAGGCAAGTGTAAGCATCAGGGCGCTTTTTTGTAATGGCGTCCAGTTGATGATGTGATTATTGTGGATGAAATCGATTATTACATGTTTTATTTTATGTATGGGATGAATGATTAAACAATTTTTCATAATATGTAAGGGCTCCTAAATATAGATGCCTCTTTGTTAGACCATCCTAAAATAAAATTGGATTGTTTAAATAATTTATATTTTAAACATAACATGATTTTCAATTTATATATGATGACTTTTTATAAAGAAAATGATGTGAAAAGTTTTATTCACTCTTCACATCATTTATAGATAAATTAAGTTTTATCTAATTCATGAGCAAATTCAGCAATATCTGACAATGCTTGTTTAGCCTCATCAAACCATGCGTTAAACATCTGGAAGTTATGCCACATGCCTGTATAAAGTTTAAATTGAACTTTAACACCTGCATCTTCAGCTTTTTCTCTAAATCGTTTGGCATCATCTAACAAGATTTCTTTAGAACCTACCTGAACTAAGGTTGGTGGTAGGCCATGCAGATCATCAAAAATTGGTGAAACACGAGGGTCATCGGCTGCAATCTGATTGCCAATATAATGCTGGATCCCTGTTTGCAGGGCTTCAAGCGAAAGCAGGGCATCATGTTTTTGGTTAAATCTTAATGATTCGCTTGTCAGCGTTAAATCTAAAAAAGGCGACAATAAAATAAGACCACTCGGCATGAGCTCGGGTTGTTCTTTCAAGCGTAAGCAAAGTGCTAATGCTAAATTGGCTCCGCATGAATCACCAGATAAAATAATATCCTTTGGCTGAAGACCTTGTACCACTAAAGATTGATAGATGTCATATAGAGCTTCGGTTGCCTCAGGGTAGGGATGTTCCGGTGCTAGAGGATAATCCACATGAATAACTTGCATTTGGGTGCGAGCGGCCAAATCTGTCATAAAAGCATGGTGTGTTTTGACACTGCCAAGAAAAAAAGCGCCGCCGTGAATGTGAAAAATCAGTTGAGTAGCATGATCTTGCGGTTTGATTTCTTCACCTTTAATGCCTGCCAGCCGAATTGGGCGAACAGAGACATTTTTTTGTCGTGGAAAAGCACGACACATTTGGTCTAAAACAGGACGTAAGGCAGTAGGCGGTAAATTTAGCTGACTTGGCTTGCGAATTGTTGTTTTAAGAAAAGTTTCTGTAAAGTAATATTTCCAAACATTTGATATATTCATATAGCATCCATTTTTATGCTAGTTTCTTGTTTTCTTGTAAATTTTATTTTGCAAGATTACAAGGTTACACGAAACAGTCACATTCAAAAATTGCAATATCTTTGCGACTTCTGAATACTAAAATCTTGAAAGACCCAAGGATATTACAAAAATGAAAAAGATTGCTTTAGCTTTAGGACTCATTGGTATGGCTGCATTTGCCAATGCGGCTGATACACTCAATGGAACGGTATGGAAAACAATTGATGATCAGACCAATAAGCCAAAAGCCGTAGTTAAATTTACGGAACAGAAGGATGGGACCTTAACTGCAACCATTCAAAACATTTTGACACCGGGCGAAGAAAACGCTTGTACAAAATGTGAAGGTCCGTACAAAAACAAACCACTTAAAGGTGTCACCATTGTACATAATTTAAAAAATGTAGGTGGCAACAGTTATGAAAACGGTACGATTTTAGATCCTAAATCTGGTAAAACTTACAAATTGAAAGGTGAGTTAACAGATGGCGGTAAGAAGCTTAAATTGCGTGGCTATATTGGTGTTTCTGCACTTGGTCGTAACCAAACATGGATTCGCGCTAACTAAAAGTTTTAATAAAAAACGAGCCAAATGGCTCGTTTTTTTATGCTTGGATATTTTGATATATCGCTTCATCAAAACCGACGATAAAACCTTGGGAAGTTTGTAAAACTGGTCTTTTAATTAAACTTGGTTGAGCAATAAGTGCTTCAATAAGATGGTCTTCACTGCTTAATGCATGCGTTTGTTCTTCTTCTGATAGCTTACGCCAAGTGGTTCCTTTTTTGTTTAGAACCGTGTCTTTCCCAATTTCTTTTAACCAAATTTTTAGGGTATCTGCATCAATCCCTTGTTTTTTATAATCATGAAAATCATAGTTAAGCCCTTTAGCTTGCAAGGCATCAAATGCTTTTTTCATTGAGTTACAGTTTTTGATTCCATAAATTTTTAACATTTTATCGGACCATGTCAAAAAGAGAGAGCACACAGCCTACCCCAAAAAGCATTTGAGCACTACTTTATACAGATACTTTTAAAACAAATGAAAAATTATGATTAATCGAAAGAGAAATGTCATGTTATTGTCATAAGACAAGGCGATAATGAGCTTAATAAGAAGAAGTTAAAACTAAAAGAACTTAGCGCAAAAAATAAGAGATTGAAAAGAGAAAACCCGCATTTAATCATCCTGATCATGCGGGTCTCATTTCAACGTCCAATGTCACATCCTTGCAAATAAACTTATCATAAGTTTATTTTATCTTCCTACGGCGTCCTATCCTTTTGCGTCATCCTGACTGCTTCCCTGTGCCGTGGGGCTATAATGCCGTTAAAGCTGTGTAAGAAAAATACTCAAAAACGACATATGCTGTAAGCGAAAACGACAAGGTAAGTGAACAACTGTTCACTTATTCTTGAATTTTATAGTCGATAATAACTGGTGCATGGTCGCTAAACCATTGATCTTTAAAGACCCATGCATTGGTTGTGCGTGCTTTCCAGTCTGGTGAGCAGGCTTGATAGTCAATACGCCACCCTACATTTTTTGCACGAGCTTGGCCGCGATTTGACCACCATGAATAAAGTTCTGCTTCTGCTCGAACAACGCGGAACGTATCAACATAACCAAGTTCATCATAAATATGGTCAAGCCAAGCACGTTCATGCGGTAAACAGCCAGATGATTTTTGATTACCCGACCAGTTTTTAATATCAATGCGTTTATGAACAATATTGTAGTCACCACAAATGATGACTGACTTATTTTCATCACGCCATTGCTTCAAGATTTTCGCGTATTCACCTAAAAATAAATCTTTACGTGCTTGCGCTTCTTCACCACTTGAGCCTGAAGGTAAGTATAATGACGCAATATGTACCGGATGTGACAAACCTAAATCGAATTCAGCAGAAATAAAGCGACCTTGACTGTCAGCCAGTTCAAACCCTAAACCATCTTTAACAGAGACAAAGGGTAAGCGGCTATATATGGCAGTTCCTGCGTAACCTGCACGTTCTGCTGGAAATAGATGGGTATGCCATCCTTCGGGTCTAAATTTTTCAGTCCATTGTTCATGGGTAATGCGGCTTTCCTGCATGCATACGACATCGGCATCTGATTGTTCTAACCATTCAAGTAAGCCTTTCGTCACCGAAGAACGCAAGCCATTTACGTTAATGGAAACGACTCGAAGAATTTTTACATCACTTGGATACTGATCCTTTGGTATCATGCGAAAATTTAACCTCAATTGTGAATTTGGAGCACCTCATGACAACGCCTGTGTCATTTAACCCGCAAGCATTTATCGAACTCGCATTATCACGCGGTGTGCTTAAATTTGGTGAGTTTACTTTAAAATCTGGACGTGTGAGTCCTTATTTTTTTAATGCAGGCCTACTCAACGATGGTGAAGCTTTGTCTCTTTTAGCACAAGGCTATGCTGATAAATTAACACAATGTCAAAATGTTGATGTGATTTTTGGGCCAGCTTACAAAGGTATTCCATTTGTAGCAGCGACTGCTGTTGCCTTATCGCAAGTACATAACAAAAGTGTGCCATGGGGCTTTAACCGTAAAGAAGCGAAAGATCATGGTGAAGGTGGTGTTTTAGTTGGTGCTGCGGTTGAAGGTAAAAAAGTCTGGATTATTGATGACGTGATTACCGCAGGTACAGCGATTCGTGAAGTTGTAACGATTTTGAAAAACGCTGGCGCAACTATCGCTGGTGTTTTAGTTGCGCTAGATCGTCAAGAACGTGGTCAAGGTGAACTTTCTGCAATTCAAGAAGTTCAAAAAGAATTAGAAATTCCTGTGCACGCGCTGATCACCATGAAAGATTTAATGGATTATTTAGATGCGAAAGGCGAAAAAGAAGCACTAGCAAATATGCAAGCTTATCGCGAGAAATATGGTATCTAAAAATAAAAGGGCATACCTCTAAATAGGGGTATGCCAGTTTAATATTTTATTTAGAATTGATAATTCAAACGCAATAACACATTACGTGGCGTGCCTGGCATGCTGTCTGAACGCCAGTATTCTTTATTGGTTAGGTTATTCACCGCAATAGTGACGTTCCAAGGATCTGCACTATAACCAATTGCAGCGTCGACACGATTAAAGCCTTCCATTTTTACTTCATTGTTAATATTCGGGTAATAAGACCCGACATAAGTCACACCCATTTCGGTATACCACTGTTCAGTTGGTAAATAACGAATAAATAAATTACCCGTATTTTTTGATGTGTTGGCTAAATAGTTGCCCTCTCGTTCAGGATTTTGTTTATCTTCTTTTACTTTTGCATCTGTGTAACCATAACCACCGCGAACAAAGACATTATCAAGCACACGTCCAATAAAACTAAATTCAACACCACGAGATTGATGCTGACCAGCAGTTGCCCATACATCTGGTTGCTCATCAGCGTTTGGTTTATAGCGAATATTATTTTTACGAATATCAAAAACAGAGAATTGAGTATTTAAACGATTATCTAACCATTCGCTTTTTACACCCACTTCATATTGTTCATTATATTGAGGCTCTTTGTCCATTTTTTCGACATCGGTGCCGCCTGTAACTTGATTAACACCCATTTGCCCGCCAAACGGTGCAAAGCTCTTAGAGTAAGAGGTGTAAAAGCTATGTTCAGGAAGCGGTTGCCATACCAAGCCAACATTTGGGCTAACAGTACTGTCTTTTACATTACGATGTGCATTAGTAAGTTTATTGGTTGTTGAAAAGTCAAAGTAATCATAACGTAAGCCTAACATGAGTTTAAGTTGGTCATTTAGACCAATTAAATCCTGAATGAATACGCCATAAGTTGTGCCTTCATTGTAGTTATGCTGACTAATTAAGAGTGGGCCATTGCCACGACTTGATTCTCGTTCACCTGTGAATGGATTGACGTAACCATAAATGGCTGAACCATTTTGAGTCTTATTGGCTAGACGTGGTTCTCGTTGTTCATAGGTCCAGTCTGTACCCATCATGATTTGATGTTCAAGCGAACCTGTTTTGAATTTACCCTTAATATCAAATGTATTGGTGGTGGTTTTATTGCTGGTTTGTTGCCAGTAGTAAATTTGGTTGATATAGCCTTTTTTGGTCGTGCATTCTTTGCCTTTTAGATCGTTTCCATCTAACCCACAATAAGTTCCAAAATAAAAGTGATCAAAGTTCTGTTCTGCTTGTCGGTAACTTGCTGCCCAGTGAAAGTTCCAATCAGGCGCATATTCATAATTCACATCGGTACGAACCACCTGCAAAATATCATCAACATAATCTCCGTCTTGGGCAAATCCTGTTTTGATCGAAGTTCCCTCAGGTAAGTTGTCTTGTGTTGGCCCGCGATCAGGTACACGACCTAATTTGTCATACGTATATTGTGTGGTCCAAGTAAGCGTTCCATCATCATTTTTATACGTAAAACTTGGTGAAAACATCTCAATTTTATTTTCAATACCAGAGCGAAAGCTACCTGACTCGCCATATTCTCCCGTAAGGCGTACTGCTAAATTGTCATTAATGACTTGGTTGATGTCAGCAGTGGTTCCATAGTTATCGTATGAGCCTGCATAAGCGCCAACTGAACTTTTAGAGTCGAAATTGGCGAATTTACTCACCATATTCACAACCCCACCACCAGCGCTACGGCCATATAAAACAGAAGCGGGGCCTTTTAAAATTTCAATACGCTCAATATTGGCAGTACTACGGCGTACTTGCCCACTTTCACGTATACCATCACGGTAAATATCGCCTGTGTCAGCACCAAAACCACGAATGGTAATGCCATCACCACGCATGTCGTAATTGGTAGATACCCCAGGTGTGCCTTGCAGCATAACGCTTAAATCATTTGATCCATAAATTTTATATTTCTGAACATCAATGGTATCAACGGTTTGAGGGACATCTTTTTTATCTAAGCCATTACGTGTGACATTGGCTTTGTCATAGTCGATATAGCTTTTGATTGGGTCGAGTTCACTCATGGCCTCAATTTTTATGGTTGGCATGGTCGCTGCAACTTTCGAGGATGAGTTACTAGAGTCTTCAGCGTATACACCTTGAATATTAAGGATCATTAAACTGAGTAAGCTGAGCGGGAACAAACGCTTAATTTGGGGAGATGATGTAGAAATTCTTAACATAAAATAAAATCAATTAACAAAAATAAAAGTATAAATGATAATTATAATCATTTATTTGTTTAGAATAAAAGAACTATTGTCTTAAAAAATGACATATTTATTTTTTAATAACTATTTTTTAGGAATGTAATGAGTAAATTAAACAAACTATGTGAATTAACTCATTAGTTTTTCTTGTTAATTGAGTTTTAGAGAGGGGCTTTTACCAATAAAAGCTCCCCCTTGGGGTTAAGCGTTATTTTTCAGAACATCTAAAATATCCATTTCTGGATCATAACTCTCGTCAATCGTTTTGCAAATTGCTTGTCCAACAATCACATGCGTGCCATTAAAGGTCATGCTGGGTGCTTCATATAATTCCCAGCCGTGATTCAGTGCTTTAGTTACTCGTGCACAAAAAGCAGAGTCATCAGGGCCAGTTAAATAGCGATAAAGTTTCATCTTTAGCCTTTAAAAATAATATTTTATGGTCATAGTTTAACTGAATTTACTTGAGTTCTAGTTAATGGAATAACAGATAACGATTTACTGAAATTAAGAAAAACGAGTGAAAAATCTCAGCTATACTCATGCTAATTTAAATTTTATGAAGAGCTTGAGCATGCGTGTACTTGTCGTCATGGATCCGATTGAAACCGTAAATCTTAAAAAGGATTCAACCATGGCAATGTTGTGGGCGGCGAGCCGTCGTGGACATGAATTGGGTTATGCATTACAACAAGATTTATATATCGATCAAGGTAAGGCTTACGGTCTAATCTCGCCATTAAAAGTATTTGAAGATTACAATCATTATTACGAGTTGGGTGAAAAGAAAAAAGAATCTATCGCGGCTTACGATGTGGTGTTGATGCGTAAAGACCCACCGTTTGATATGAATTTTGTCTATACGACTTACGTGCTTGAGCAAGCTGAACGCGAAGGTTCATGGATTATCAATAAACCTCAGTCATTGCGTGATTGCAATGAAAAGCTATTTGCAACGCAATTCCCAGAGCTGCAAGTACCTACACTTGTGACATCGCAACAAAGTTTAATTCGTGAATTTCTTAAAGAACATGGCGATGTCATTGTGAAACCACTTGATGGTATGGGCGGTACGGGAATTTTCCGCTTATATCAAGATGGTGTAAACATTGGTTCAACGTTGGAAATGCTGACAGAGTTAGGTACTCGTCCAATTATGGCTCAGCGTTATATTCCTGAGATTGTAGAAGGGGATAAGCGTATTTTGATGGTAAACGGTGAACCTATTCCTTACTGCCTCGCTCGTATTCCACAAAATGGTGAAGTGCGCGGTAACTTAGCGGCAGGTGGCTTAGGTCAAGCGCGTCCGCTTACTGAAAACGATAAGCTGATCGCAGCTAAAATTGGTCCTTTCTTGCGCGAAAAAGGTTTGATTTTTGTTGGTTTAGATGTAATTGGCAATTATGTCACTGAAATTAATGTCACCAGCCCAACATGTATTCGTGAAATTGATGCTCAATTTGGTACATCAATTGCCGATAATCTGTTTGATGTATTAGAAGCGGGTCGTACGACTTAATTATTTATTTCAGGTGATTTTCAGCGGTATTTATGGGAAATCACCTGAAAATATATGAATTAATAAAATCACAATATGAAATACGCTAGTGCTTTGTAGGCATATTTTCAAAAAAGCACATCTTTCTGTTATAAACGAGTGAAATTAGCTTTTCGTTAATGAAGCTTTAGGATTAAAATAAACGGCTACAAAAATAGATGACAATTTCCATTGTTTTTTGAGTTGAAGAATTAGACCGTGACCGATTCACAGCAAAGTAAACCCAAACATGTCATGATGATGGCTGCCGGTACAGGTGGACATGTTTTTCCAGCCCTCGCCGTAGCCAAACAACTTCAACAACAAGGTTGTCAGGTTTCATGGTTAGCCACGCCAACAGGTATGGAAAATCGTTTATTAAAAGATCAAAATATTCCAATTTATCAAATTGATATTCAAGGTGTTCGTGGAAACGGTGTGGTCCGTAAACTTGCTGCGCCTTTTAAAATTTTAAAAGCGACTTTAAGCGCAATGCGCTATATGAAACAGCTTAAAGTTGATGCAGTTGCAGGCTTTGGCGGTTATGTTGCTGGGCCTGGTGGTTTAGCAGCACGATTGTTAGGTATTCCTGTACTCATCCATGAGCAAAATGCAGTTGCTGGTTTTACCAATGCACAGTTAGCGCGCGTTGCTAAAGTCGTGTGTGAAGCATTTCCAAATACTTTTCCTGTTAGCGAAAAAGTTGTTACAACCGGAAATCCTGTACGTCGTGAAATCACCGATATTTTAAGCTCTAAGTGGCGTTATGATGCGCGTGAGCAAGCGGGACAACCTTTAAATATTTTAATTGTTGGCGGTTCTTTAGGTGCAAAAGCGCTTAATGAACATTTACCGCCAGCGCTTAAAAAAATACAAGTTCCACTCAATATTTTTCATCAAAGTGGTCAACAACAAGTTGAAGCAACTCAAGCACTTTATGCAGATGCACCAGCCAACTTAAAGGTGCAGGTTTTGCCGTTTATTGAAGATATGGCAAAGGCTTATAGTGAAGCTGATTTAATTATTTGCCGAGCTGGAGCATTAACGGTGACGGAAGTTGCAACAGCAGGTGTTGCAGCAGTTTTTGTACCACTTCCGATAGCAGTTGATGATCACCAAACTGCAAATGCTAAATTTCTGGCTGATATCGGCGCTGCAAAAATTTGCCAGCAATCGACTATGACGCCAGATGTTTTAAATGAATTGTTCACTTCGCTGATGAACCGCCAATTACTTACAGAAATGGCAGTGAAAGCGCGTCAACATGCCCAACCAAATGCGACTCAGCATGTGGTTGATCTTATCCAAAAAATGTAATCGGATTTACTATGTCTCCATCAACAGCTGCGAACCAAGCAAAAAAACTGATTAAAGTGCCTGAAATGCGCCGTATCAAACACATTCATTTTGTGGGGATCGGTGGTGCTGGGATGTGTGGCATTGCAGAGGTATTGGGTAACCAAGGTTATAAAATTTCTGGTTCAGACATTAAAGCATCTAAAACTACAGAACAATTAGAGCAAAATGGCATCAAGGTTTATATCGGCCATCAAGCGGAAAATATTAAAAATGCCAATGTGCTTGTAGTTTCTACAGCGATTGATCCAGAAAATCCGGAAATTAAAGCAGCGATTGAGCAACGTACTCCAATTGTACGCCGTGCAGAGATGCTAGGTGAGCTTATGCGTTACCGTCATGGTATTGCTGTAGCTGGTACGCATGGTAAAACCACTACTACAAGTCTTTTAACCACCATGTTGGCTGAAGAAAACCTTGATCCAACCTATGTCATTGGTGGTTTGCTTAATAGCACAGGTGTAAATGCTGCACTGGGCGAAAGTCGTTTTATCGTGGCTGAAGCTGATGAGTCAGATGCGTCTTTCCTTTATTTGCAACCTATGGCAGCCATTGTAACGAATATCGATGCTGACCATATGGATACCTATGAAGGTAGCTTTGATAAATTAAAAGATACGTTCGTACAATTCCTTCATAACTTACCATTTTATGGTTTGGCTGTAGTTTGTGGTGATGACGCCAACATTCGTGAAATTATGCCACGTGTAGGCCGTCCAGTTATTACTTATGGTTTTAATGAAGATAACGACATTCGCGCAATTGATGTTGAACAAGATGGTATGCGTTCACACTTCACCGTGTTACGTAAAAGTCGTGAGCCGCTACGTTTAACCATCAACCAGCCAGGCATGCATAATATTTTGAATGCTTTGGCTGCTATTGGTGTTGCGACTGATGAAGGTGTTTCTGATGACGCAATTAGCCGTGCTTTAGCAGGCTTTAGCGGTGTTGGTCGTCGCTTCCAAGTACAAGGCGAATTCGAACTTGCCGATGGTAACGTGAAGTTGGTTGATGACTACGGACACCATCCTAAAGAAGTAGAAGCAACCATTAAAGCTGCTCGTCAGAGCCATCCGGATCGTCGTTTGGTTATGTTATTCCAGCCACACCGTTACTCTCGTACCCGCGATTGTTTTGATGACTTTATTGAAGTGCTTTCTCAAGTCGATCAATTATTATTATTGGAAGTTTATCCTGCCGGTGAGAAGCCTATTGTCGGTGCAGATAGCCGTACTTTGGCGCGTAGTATTCGGTTACGTGGACAGGTGGAACCGATTTTGGTCGATCCGGTTGAAGGTAATTTGCAAAACATCATGCAAAATGTGTTACAACCAAATGACTTGTTATTAACGCAGGGTGCGGGTAACGTTGGAGCAATTTCAGTAGAACTTGCACAACACAATTTGTATGTGAAATAAACAAAAAGTATTGAATTATCGGGTTAAGGATTTAAACGTGTCAAATGCTACAAAATTCGGCAAAGTTGCCGTGCTATTTGGTGGGAAATCGGCTGAGCGTGCTGTGTCTTTAGATAGTGGTCAGGCAGTTCTGGATGCTTTATTGCGTTCAGGTGTTCAGGCTGAAGCATTTGATCCGCAAGACCGCAGTGTGACTGAACTTGTAAATTATGATCGTGCATTTATTGTATTGCATGGTCGTGGCGGTGAAGATGGCCAGATTCAAGGTGTACTTGAATGGTTAAATCTGCCTTATACCGGAACAGGTGTACAAGGTTCTGCTATTGGCATGGATAAAGTCAAAACCAAGCAAATCTGGCAAGGTAGCGATTTACCTACAGCGCCATATCGCATTATTACTAAAGAGACAGATTTAGATGCGGTGATTGCTGAGTTGGGCTTGCCTGTCATTATCAAACCTGTACATGAAGGCTCAAGCGTGGGCATGAGTAAGGTTGAAAAAGCAGAAGACTTTGCTGCTGCAATTGAAAAGGCGACTCAGCACGATGCTGTTGTGATGGCAGAAAAATGGATCACAGGTCGTGAATTCACAATCTCGTTCTTAAATGGACAGCCTTTGCCGGTTATTCGTTTACAACCACCAGCAGACGTTGCTTTTTATGACTATGAAGCAAAATATGAACGTAATGATGTTGAGTATGGTATTCCTTGTGGTCTAAGTGAGACAGAAGAGAAAAACCTACAAGCATTGTGCTTACGTGCTTTTCAAGCAGTTGGTGCTGAAGGTTGGGGCCGTATTGATGCGATGCAGGATGAGCAGGGTAATTTCTGGCTTTTAGAAGTCAACACTGTGCCAGGTATGACCAGCCATTCTTTAGTTCCAAAAGCTGCTCAAGCTGTTGGCTATAGTTTTGATGAATTGTGTGTTGCCATTCTTGAGCAAACATTGGAAGGTACGGCTTAAATATGGCACAACTTCCGGCTTCCATGCGCCGTAAACGTGCGGCCATCACCTCTATTCATGATAAACCGCCTACACGTAAGCAGAAGCTTGCGAATGCTGGTGGATGGGTGCTGTTGGTTATTGCTTTTGTAGTGCTGGCAGTCGGAATTTATGGGCTATATAAAGTTATTACAGATGCAAAAGTTGCAAAGCTAGAGGTTGTAGGGTCGACGTCTTCAGTTGAAACACAACAAGTGATGCAGCATGTTGCTCCAATTATAAAAGCGAATTATTTCACATCCGATTTAGAACAGATTCGTGATAAAACATTAGAAATTTCATGGGTAGACCGAGTTGTGGTATCTCGTGCTTGGCCCAATGGTATTCGTGTTCGTGTTATGCCTCGACATGCCATCGCCCGTTGGGGAACAGGTCGCTTGTTAAGCGATGGAGGCGATGTATTCAGTGAGGCAGAGCAGACAATTCATCCTGAGCTTCCGTTACTACATGGTCCGGTAAGCCAGTCGAAAATGATGATGCGACGCTATAATGAAATCAATCAATTATTCCATCCCGCCAACTTGCGCCTAAAAGAGTTATATCTGACAGAGCGAATGACTTGGTTTATGCAGTTTGATACAGGTTTACGAATTATCGTTGACCAAGATCAAACAATGAATAAGTTGCAACGTTTAAGTCATCTGGCACAATCTGACTTAAAACCGGTGTGGTCGAAAATCTCAGCCATTGATTTGCGATATCGTAATGGATTATCTATTCAATGGAAGAACGCAACACCACCTAAAATTGTGAATGGTCAGTTTGTTGTAACGATTGATGACACAAGCATTGCAGGTGGAACAAAAGCAAAGCCATAATACGTGGCTTTAAAATAGGCAATTTGCCTGGTATTAAACAACAAAGAAATGGTATGAGTGATGAATGAAGCTGTTCCCTCAGTTGTTGCGATTGACATTGGGACGCATAAAGTTTCAGTTTTGATTGGAAAGATTCATGCGCCGGATAACATTCAAGTTATCGGTATGGCAACTGCTCGCAATCGAGGCATGAATAAAGGAAAAATTGTCAGCCTCGATAAAGTCATCGCTGCGATTAAAAATGCTGTTGCTGAAGCGGAAAATATGGCCGAATGTCGCATTCATAGCGCATGGGTATCGATTCCGAGTACCGAGTTGCAAAGTTTTTATGCCTCTGGCCGCACACCAGTTGCTAATCCAGCACATGTTATTACAACAAATGAAGTCGTGCGCGCGTTAGAATTGGCAAAAGCAAGTCATGTGACTTCTGATTACTATTTAGCAAGTGCAGTGCCGTTAGGCTTTGAATTGGGTGATTCTGCTGAATGGGTGCAGAATCCAATTAACATGACTGCCCATAGTATGACAGGACATTATCAGTTAATGATGATGCCTATAGCGACTATGCAAAACCTTGATCGCGCCATGAAAGGTGCAAATATCGGGGTTGAAAAAATGGTGGTATCTTGCTTGGCAACCGCCGAGGCAAGTTTGCTTAAAGATGAAAAAGAATATGGTGTTTGTCTGGTTGATGTTGGCGCAGGCATTACTAATCTTGCGGTTTATCTAGATGGACGTTTGGCTCTGGCACGTACATTGCAGCGCGGTGGTGAACACGTTACACGTGATATTGCTGCTGTATTGCAAACCACGACAGAAGAAGCTGAACGCATTAAAATTCTGTATGGTTGTGTCGATTTAAGTGCTGTTAAGCCAGATCACATGATTCAGGTAGAAGGAATTGATGGCCCTCAAACCATTAGTCGAATTGAGTTGTCAGAAATTATTATTGCACGTTATGAAGAGATCTTTAGCCAGATTCGCGATGAACTCGAACACAGCGGTGCAATTCATGGTTTATACCATGGTGTAGTGCTGACAGGTGATGCTTGTCAAATCGAAGGTATGGTGAGTTTAGCTCGCCGTATGTTGGGGGTATCTGCACATTTGGGCAATCCACCGTTACAGGTTTATGCTGATGATCAGCATCAAGCCGCGTTACGTCGTTCGATGTATGCAACAGCAGCTGGTTTGCTCATGTTTAGCCAAAGTGAGTTGCAAGAAGCTGTTGAAGAGCCTGAAGAGGCAAATGACCGTTCGGTATGGGAACGAATGGTAAATGGCTGGAATGCGTTTAATAGCAAGCTAAAAGCCATTTTTTAGGATGTATGGATTTATTGGTAGAATTGTTAGGAAGTTGTAAGAGAAAACCACTGTACTTGACAAGGTTTGTATTGCACAGCATTCTTAAAATTAGTTATTTTTGAAAATCAAGGCAGTATACGGGCTGAAGTGACTGCCATAATGTATTAGGAACCCTAAAGGTCATGGCCTCATTTGAATTTATAGAAGATGAACTAAACGATGGCAACGGTCAAGCCCGTTTCACTGTATTTGGTGTAGGTGGTGGTGGCGGTAATGCCGTTCAACATATGGTGCAGTCTGATATTCAAGGTGTTAAATTCGTTTGTGCCAATACAGACAAACAAGCACTGGACTGTATGAATGCACCTTTCAAAATTCAGTTAGGCGAGCAAAGTACACGTGGTCTAGGTGCTGGTGCTAACCCTGAAGTAGGGCAAGTTGCAGCAGAAGAAAGCCGTGAAATCATTCGTCACCATCTTGAAGGTACGGATATGGTATTCGTTACCGCTGGTATGGGTGGTGGTACGGGTACAGGTGCGGCACCTGTCGTGGCTGAAGTTGCCAAAGAAATGGGTATTTTGACTGTTGGTGTTGTGACAACCCCATTTAACTTTGAAGGCCGTCGCCGTTTAAAGTCTGCTGAACGTGGTATTGAAGCGCTTGAAGCACATGTTGACTCATTGATTATTATCCCTAACCAGCGCTTACTCAGTGTATATGGCGATATTTCAATGAAAGATGCTTATAAAAAAGCTGATGATGTATTGTTAAACGCTGTGCGTAGTATCTTTGACCTTGTTGTAAACCGTGGTCATATTAACCTTGACTTCGCCGATTTGAAAACTGCAATGAGTACACGTGGTTATGCCATGATGGGTGCTGGTTTAGGTCGTGGTGAAGATCGTGCGCGTCAAGCTGCTGAACAGGCTATCCGTAGTCCATTGCTTGATAACGTAAATATTATTAATGCTAAAGGTGTGTTGATTAACATTACTGGCGGTGATGATATTACTTTACGCGAAACTGAAATCATTACTGATGTCGTGAACCAGATTGTTGACCTTGATGAAGGTGAAATCTTCTACGGTACTGTATTTGATCCAGATGCGCGTGATGAATTACGTGTAACAGTGATTGCAACTGGTCTAACACGTAATGCAGCAGATGCGGAACCGAGAAAACGTAATACGGTAAGTCATGTATCGGCTCAATCAGCTCAATCTGTTGATGAAGATGACGTTCCTGCAATTAATAAGCGTCAAAATGCAGACAATGAAGTGAATAGTACTGCAAGTTCTTCTCCGCGTTCTTCTCCGATGAGCATTCAAGATTACTTGAAAAATCAGCAACGTAAGTAAAATATTATTAAATTTAAAAAAAGGCAGTGTTTAATCACTGCCTTTTTTTGTTTTTGATCAATGACTAAATATGCTAACGTATAGCGGTTTTAAAAAAGAAGTTACAAAGCATGGTGAAACAACGTACTCTCAATCGTGTGGTAAAAGCGAGTGGAATAGGTCTTCATAGCGGTCAAAAAGTGATGATCAATTTCATTCCACATACCGTGGATGGGGGTATTGTATTTCGTCGTATCGATTTAGATCCACCTGTGGAAATCCATGCGAATGCTTTGCTGATTCAAGAAGCTTTCATGTGCTCCAATTTAGTAATTGGAGATATAAAAGTTGGAACAATTGAGCATGTGATGAGCGCAATTGCAGGTTTGGGAATTGATAACCTTATTGTTGAGGTATCTGCGTCCGAAGTTCCGATTATGGATGGAAGTGCTGGCCCATTTATTTACCTGTTAATGCAAGGTGGATTGCGTGAGCTGGATGCGCCGAAAAAATTTATAAGAATATTAAAACCAGTTGAAGCATTAATAGATGATAAAAAAGCAATTTTTAGCCCGCATAATGGTTTTCAGTTAAATTTTACGATTGATTTTGACCATCCGGCATTTGCTAAAGAATATCAATCTGCGACTATCGACTTTTCTACTGAAACTTTTGTGTATGAAGTGAGTGAAGCTCGTACTTTTGGTTTTATGAAAGATCTGGATTATCTCAAAGCAAATAACTTAGCTTTAGGTGCAAGTTTAGATAATGCGATTGGTGTAGATGATACGGGCGTTGTTAACGAAGAAGGCTTACGTTTCGCCGATGAATTTGTGAGACATAAGATTTTAGATGCAGTAGGTGATTTGTATTTGCTTGGTCATCAAATTATTGCCAAGTTTGATGGCTATAAATCGGGACATGCTTTAAATAATCAGTTGTTACGCAATGTTCAAAGTGATCCGAGTAATTATGAAATTGTAACATTTAATGACGAGAATGAATGTCCAATTCCATATGTGAGTGTGACATAAGTCATTGTCTTTATTTGGTCATGTTATAATGTAACATTTTAAAGTGTGAATTTTGTCACATAAATATGGCTGAACTTTTCATTAAATATAGAGCCCGTCATTTTTTATTGCTTGCCAAACGTAGTAAAGCTTGGCTAAGCTTAGGGTCGCTCACAAAGTCGGCTGCACTGCGTAACATTTCTTGTGTTTCCGGGGGAATGGGTTTAGATGGCTCAGATGAGGGTGGATTTGGAATGTTTTTATTTCTCAAGCGAACCTGAATTCTTTGTAGGTCTTTTAACCCTTCAAGTTGAGATAATTTAGATACATATTGGTTCTGTAAATAACTGAGTTGACTAATCATCGCCTGATTTTCACCAGTAATGATCAAAGAACCATTTTGATAACACACGACCTGCCATTGTTCCGGTTGGGGCAATAAGGGTTGGATAATTTTCGTAAGTCTTTGCCATTGCGCGACTTGCGTTGTTAGAAACGTAAGGTTTCCTGTTTTTATGTGTTTTCCGGATTGTTGAAAAACGTTATCGGGTTTAGACATGGGTCATTCTCGGATAGATTCTTGTCTTCATCTTAAGCGTTCATTTCAATCGATATCAAGGAAGAGATCATAAGGAACTTAAGTAAGAACAGTTTCAAGAGGTTTTTATGCACACGCGTCGTATTTTATTAGCGTTTTCACTTGCCGCTTCGGCAGCATCAGTTGCTTTTGCAGATTATCAAACAATTAACCAATCTACTGATTCAGATCGATTGGAACAACTATCAAAAACATTATCTCAAGGTTCATATACCCATCCTGATGATTTAGATCTTCCAGCGAGTGCGAAAGTTTCAGTGACCTTACGCCAAAAAACGGTTGAGCTCAACAATGAGTCACTCGCTAAAAAATATGGCAATACGACAGCTAAGAACTCTTTCAATACCTCTTCTTCAAATGCTTATTCGTGGTTAGTTTCTCATCCTCTTCCTGATACAGTACGTGTTTCTTCCAACTTTGGTGGCCGTACGATGAGCGGTCGTGCCGAACATCATGGTGGATTGGATATGGCTGCTCCAAGTGGTACGCCAATTTATGCTACAGGCCCAGGTATTGTAACCAAATCTGGTTGGGGTACTGGCTATGGTCAATATGTTGAAATTAACCATGGTAATGGCTATTTAACACGTTATGCGCATGCTTCGCGTTTAATGGTACGTGTAGGTGAACAAGTGTCGGCAGGTGAACATATTGCCAATGTCGGTTGTACTGGTCGCTGTACTGGTCCACATTTGCATTATGAAGTAGTAAAAGATGGTCAACGTAAGAATCCAACAACTTACTTAGCGATGCTTCCTTAAAGGCATAGTTGAAAAGGTTAAGGTTATTGAATTTATGAATCTGAAATTAACTTAAACCTTTTTTAACGTAAAGATTGTATAAAAAAACGCCATTATTGGCGTTTTTTTGTTATTTTGTTTAATGCTCGGTCAATGACTATTCATTCAGAAAATAATAGGCCCCCCTCACATTCACCCGTGGCAATAACTAGAGAGGGGTAAAACGTGGTAAAAATACAAAGTAGATTAAAGAACAAGGAACAGGTGAATTATGGCGTTTTACGGTGACTCCGATGCACAAGAAACCCAAGAGTGGCAAGATGCATTCGATTCAGTTTTACAACATATGGGAACTGAGCGGGCGGCATTCTTATTGGAAAAACTTTACCAACAAGCAATTGCCAAGCATGTTCCCATTCAACGTCTCAATACACCTTACTTAAATACAATTTCTGTTGAAGAACAACCTGCAATGCCAGGCGACCAAGATATGGAACGCCGTATTCGTGCATTGATTCGTTGGAATGCCTTAGCAATGGTACTTCGTGCGAATAAAACAGGTGATGATTTAGGTGGACACTTGGCGAGCTTCGCATCAAGTGCAACATTATATGACGTAGGTTTTAACCATTTCTTCCGCGCAAACAGCAATAACTTTGGCGGAGATATGATTTATTACCAAGGACACTGTGCTCCTGGTATTTATGCACGTTCATTCCTCGAAGGACGTTTAACTGAAGAACAGTTAAGTAATTTCCGCCGTGAAGTTGGCGGTAACGGTTTACCAAGCTATCCACATCCATATTTAATGCCGGACTATTGGCAATTCCCAACAGTATCAATGGGTCTTGGTCCAATCATGTCGATTTATCAAGCACACATTCAAAAATATTTGATGAACCGTGGCTTGATCAAAGAAGAAGATCGTAAAGTCTGGGCTTATCTTGGCGATGGTGAAATGGATGAGCCAGAAAGTACTGGTGCAATTTCACTTGCTGGTCGTGAAAAGCTTGATAACCTAATTTGGGTGGTTAACTGTAACTTACAGCGTCTAGATGGCCCTGTACGTGGTAACGGTAAAATCATTCAAGAATTAGAATCTTTATTCCGTGGTGCGGGCTGGCGTGTCATTAAAGTAGTATGGGGTCGTCATTGGGATCCGCTACTTGCAAAAGACAGCACTGGCGCTTTAAAAGCGGTAATGGGCGAAACAGTTGATGGTGAGTATCAACGCTATCAAGTGAAAGGTGGTGCATATACACGTGAGAAATTCTTTGGCAAGTACCCAGAAGCTGCGGAACTTGTAAAAGATTTAAGCGATGAAGACATCGATAATCTCAACCGTGGTGGTCATGACCCGTACAAAGTTTTTGCTGCCTATGCAGAAGCAATGAAAGCTAAAGGTCAACCAACAGTTATTCTTGCGAAAACTGTTAAAGGTTACGGTTTGTCTGAAGAAATTGAAGCGGTGAACAAAACTCACCAAATCAAAAAAATGCAAATCGACTCTTTGAAATATGTACGTGACCGTTTCAACCTGCCATTTACAGATGATAAGTTAGAAGAGCTTCCATTCTACCGCCCAAGTGAAAACTCTCCAGAAATGAAGTATATGAAGGCGCGTCGTGAGGCTTTAGGTGGCTATTTACCTGCACGTCGTAAAGAGAGTGAAATTTTAGCGATTCCTGAATTATCTGTATTTGATGCAGTATTAAAAGGTTCTGCAGGCAAAGAACAATCAACTACCATGGTGATGGTGCGTTTAATTGCTTCTTTACTTAAAGAAAAAGCAATTAAAGACCGCGTAGTGCCAATCGTTCCAGATGAAGCGCGTACTTTTGGTCTAGAAGGTATGTTCCGTCAGCTTGGTATTTATGCCGCTCACGGTCAAAAATATACTCCAGAAGACCAAGAACAGTTAATGCATTACCGTGAAGCAAGTGACGGTCACATGCTTCAAGAAGGGATTAACGAAGCTGGTGCGATGAGCGCATGGGCTGCGTTGGCAACAAGTTATTCAACGAATAACTTGCCAATGATTCCAATGTACATGTACTACTCAATGTTTGGTTTCCAACGTATTGGTGACATCGCATGGGCTGCGGGTGATGCGCAGGCACAAGGTTTCTTGTTAGGTGCTACTGCTGGTCGTACCACATTGAACGGTGAAGGTTTACAGCACCAAGATGGTCATTCACATATCTTGGCGAACACGATTCCTAACTGTGTATCTTACGATCCATGTTTTGGTTATGAGTTAGCTGTAATCGTACATGATGGTTTACAACGTATGTATGTGAACCAAGAGCGTGTGTTCTATTACCTAACTGTAATGAACGAAAACTACGAGCATCCTGCAATGCCTGAAGGCGCTGAGGAAGGCATTAAACGTGGTATGTACTTGTTCGAAAAAGATGAAAAAGCAACTGTTCAATTACTTGGTTCAGGTGTAATTCTTCGTGAAGTGATCAAAGCTGCGAAAATCTTACGTGATGAATACCAAATCCATTCAAACGTTTGGAGTGTAACAAGCTTCAATGAGTTGTCTCGTGATGGTATGGCATGTGAAGAATACAACCGTCTACACCCACTTACTGAAGAAGTGAAAGAGTCTTGGGTATCTAAACAATTACGCGGTACAGAAGGTATTGTTGTTTCAGCAACAGATCATATGCGTGCGTATAGCGAACAAATCCGTGCCTATCTTCCAGATGGCCGCCCATTTGTTGCGTTGGGTACAGATGGTTATGGTCGCTCAGATACACGTGCTAACTTGCGTAGTTTCTTTGGTGTTGATGCGGCACATATCGTTGTTGCTACTTTGAAAAAATTAGCTGACGAAGGTGAAGTAGATGCACGTTTAGTTAAAGATGCAATTTCTAACTTTGAGTTAGATACTGATCGTCCAGTGGCATGGGCTCCACAAGCACATCCAGAAGTTCAAGCAGTTGCTGAATACCATGAAGCGCAAACAGGTGAGGGGAACTAAGCATGCAAATTAAGACCCCTGATATTGGCGTAGATAAAGCAGTTGTTGCTGAAATTTTGGTAAAAGTTGGCGATAGCATTGCTGAAAATGACAGCCTTGTTTTGCTTGAGTCAGATAAAGCCTCTGTTGAAGTGCCTAGCACTTCGGCAGGTGTAGTAAAAAGCATCTTAATCAAAGAAGGCGATAGCGTAACTGAAGGTACGGTATTGTTTGAACTTGAAGCTGAGGGTGTTGCACCTGTAGCTCAAGCAGAAGAAGTTGCAAAACCTGCACCAGCAGCTGAAAAAGAAGCACCTGCTACAGCTCCACAAGTTGCTGCACAACCAGCAGCTGCAACCACTAGCCAAGTGGTTGAAGTTCAAGTTCCAGATATTGGTGTTGAAAAAGCACTAGTTGGTGAAATTTTAGTAAAAGTTGGCGAGCAAATCGATGTTGAGCAAAGCATCGTTGTTGTTGAATCTGACAAAGCAACTGTAGAAGTACCAAGCAGTGTTGCTGGTACTGTAGAAAGCATTCAAGTTAAAGAAGGCGATACAGTTAAAGAAGGTGTTGTGCTCATTAAAGTGAAAACAACGTCTGCATCAAGTGCGCCAGTTGAAGCTCCAGCTTCTACAGCAGCTCCAGCGGCAGCGCCTGCACCAGTTCAACAAGAAACTGTAGCTGCGGCTGCTACTCAATCTGGACCAGTTGATATTAACGTTCCTGATTTAGGCGTAGATAAAGCAGTTGTTGCTGAAATCTTGGTACAAGTTGGCGATAAAGTTGATGTAGACCAAAGCCTTGTTGTTGTTGAGTCTGATAAAGCAACTGTAGAAGTTCCAAGTACTGTTGCTGGTGTTGTGAAAGCGATTCACTTGCAAGCAGGTCAACAAGTTTCACAAGGTATATTGCTTGCAACAATTGAAGCTGAAGGCCAAGCACCTGCGGCAGCTCCAGCGCCAAAAGCAGAAGTAGCGGCTCCGGCAGCACAAGCTTCAGCACCTAAAGCGGCAGCTCCAGCTCCGACTCAGTCAGCACCTGTGGCTGCTTCTGGTAGTGATAAGTTAACGAAAGAGCAAGAAGCTGAAAACGCTAAAGTTTATGCTGGCCCTGCTGTTCGTAAGCTTGCTCGTGAACTTGGTGTGGTTTTATCACAAGTTAAAACTTCTGGTGAACATGGTCGTGTGATTAAAGAAGATATCTTTGCTTATGTGAAGACTCGTTTAACTGCACCACAAGCGGCTCCAGTAGCTGCGGCTGCACCAGCAGTTTCGGGTTTGCCAAAGCTTCCTGACTTCACTGCGTTTGGTGGCGTGGAAGAAAAAGTACTGACGCGTTTGCAGCAAGTATCAATTCCGCAATTGTCATTGAACAACTTTATTCCGCAAGTCACCCAGTTTGATTTGGCTGATATTACTGAGTTAGAAGATTGGCGTAATGAACTGAAAGGCAACTTCAAAAAAGAAGGTGTCAGCCTGACGATTATGGCATTCATTATTAAAGCGGTTGCGTATTTGTTGAAAGAAGAGCGTGAGTTTGCAGGTCATCTATCTGATGACGGTAAATCAGTGCTCTTGCGCAATGAAATCCATATGGGAATTGCGGTAGCAACACCTGATGGTTTAACTGTGCCAGTACTTCGTAACCCAGACCAAAAATCAATTAAGCAAATTGCAGTTGAATTGGGTGTATTAGGTCAAAAAGCACGTGATAAGAAATTAACACCGAAAGACTTGCAAGGTGCGAATTTCACCATTTCAAGTTTAGGCGCAATAGGTGGTACAGCATTTACACCACTTGTGAACTGGCCGCAAGTTGCGATTTTGGGTATTTCACCTGCAACGATGCAACCGGTTTGGAATGGTAAAGACTTTGACCCACGCTTAATGTTGCCGTTGTCATTGTCTTATGACCACCGTGTAATTAATGGTGCAGACGCTGCTCGCTTTACCAATAAACTTACGAAACTTCTTAAAGATATTCGTACTTTATTAATCTAATATTTTGAAATGAATCATAAAAACCTCGCTTCGGCGGGGTTTTATTTTGGTATTTAATTTAATTGGTTTTAGGTTAATCTAAAGATTAGATATGAATTATCGAGAGAGAGGAGAAATTTCTCGTTATTAGGTAAAGGAGAAATAATAAATGGTGGGTTTTTTAAAAATCATGTCGCCGATTCTGTTGGTTGTATTTTTACTGATGGGGCTGTGGGTTAGTGTTTTGCACTTTCCTTGGGAGTGGATGACTTACGTTGCAATGGGCTTAGAGGTATTTGTGGCAACGCTTATTTTGCCATTTGAATTTCAATCACAGCATGTAGCAGGCATTAACAATTTTGGGTTTATTAACTTAAGTATTTGTTTAGCCTTACTATTGGGCTTAGGTCGGTTATTAGTGTGGGCATGGATAAAATTTTTTGTTTGAAAAATAGAACTGCTCGAATATAATAAGCACATACTTCATTGGGGAGTAGCCGCTATTCATTTCTGAATGAATAGGTGATGATCAACATAATTGTTCAACAGAACATGGTCATCATAGCTTAAACGTCTCATCGTTTCCGAGTTGGCAAGACCTTTGATTTACCACTCTGCAGATATTTGGCTAGCAGGAGCGGTAGGTCATGGGCATTTATGCTAGCCAGAGAAACGACATGCAAGAATTTCTGATTTCTACCTCAATTGTTGCCCTAGCTGAAATGGGCGATAAAACTCAATTACTCGCCCTTTTACTGTCTGCACGTTTCCGTAAGCCAATCCCTATTCTCATTGCGATTCTGTTAGCAACTTTAATTAACCATGGTATCTCTGCTGTGCTTGGACAGTGGATTACGACCGTCTTGAGCCCCGAAATATTAGTTTGGGTACTGGCCGGTGGTTTTATTGGTATGGCGTTCTGGATGCTTATTCCAGATAAGTTAGATGATGAAACAGATAGCATTAATAGATGGCAAAAATTTGGTGTTTTTGGTGCAACCTTTATCTTGTTTTTCTTAGCAGAAATTGGTGATAAAACGCAGATTGCAACAGTGGCCTTAGCTGCTCGTTACGACAGTATTTTCTGGGTTATGCTGGGTACAACGTTAGGTATGATGATTGCCAATGCACCAGCTGTATTTATTGGTAATAAATTAGCTGAACGTTTATCTATCTCGCTCATTCATAAAATTGGTGCCGCTATTTTCTTAATTGTAGGTGTCTCTACTTTAGTGCAGCATTACTTCTTCTAAAGCATTTAAAGCTGCTAAAAAAACGCACTCATTAAAGAGTGCGTTTTTTTTAACTGTATTAATAGTTAAATTTCACTGTGAAGTTAATTTGACGTGGGTTGCCGAGCGTCACTAAATTCTCATTCAGCGCACCTGCATAGTAATCTTTATCAAATAGATTGCGGATAGCAAGTTGAGCGCCCCAATGCCCAGCGTCATAGCCGGCTTCAGTGTCAAAGACTGTATAGCCTGGAACATGAACATCTAAGCCATCGACAGTTTTATACGTTTCACCGCGGAAACCGCCGCCTACATACCAACCAAGTTTTGATGCAGGGTCAAATTTATAGCGTGCTGACAAGCTATATGCATGCTCCGGAATATTGTCGAGTGCTTTTCCTACATTACTCGTGTTTGCATCTTTACTAATTTCCGCATCAATTGTGTAGGTATATGCAGCTGTTAATTTTAAGCCTTCTAAAATTTCTGCGCTGAGTTCAGTTTCAATACCACGTGTTAACTGTTCGCCGCGTTGTACTTTATAGCCACTATTCACGGTATCAGTAACTAAAACATTTTGACGTTTTAAATCATACCAAGCGATAGCGCCTTGAATTCGTTGATTAGGGCTTTGTAATTTCATTCCCACTTCAACCTGCTTCCCTTCTTCAGGTTTGAACGGATTGTTATTTACATCAGTACCACTGTTAGGTGTAAATGAAGTGGCATAGCTAACATAAGGAGCCACAATGTCATTAAGGGTATACATGACAGAGGCGCTACCCGTAAATGCATTGTCTGATTGTTTGCTGACATTACTTGTAACTAAGCTTGTGCTTTGGGTTTGTGCCCAGTCTTGGCGTCCAGACAAGCTTAAAAGCAATTGGTCATTAAGTTGAATACGGTCACGTAAATAGAGCCCTAAATATTTGAGGCGATTAATATCACGAACATTTTGCGTCAATGTCACGTTTTGACCATAAACGGGGTTATAAATATTTAAATCGCCAATGTCATATTTATCATTGGTGTAGTCACTTTTTTCCTGAAAAGCATCTACGCCAATATTAACGTCGTGTTGCATGCCATATAAATCAAACTGTTTATTTAAACGGTTATCGATGGCAAAACTTAAGTTATCAATAATTTGATGGCGGCTATTATTTTTACGGCTAATGGTTGTATAGTCGATTTCACCCTGTTTGTTTTTTGCCCAGAAATTTGTGCCTGTTCGAGCAAAAACAGCTGTGCCATCCATTTCAGATTTTTGTACGGCAAAATTCTGATTGAAGTTCCAGCCATTATCAAAAGCATGTTTAAGCGTATAACCAGTACGGTAAACATCGGCTTCATATTTACCGAAATTAGGATCGCCAATATACAAGCTTCGGTCTATAGCGCCGTTAGGATTATCTTTTAATGTACCAATGACAGGTAAACCTTGCTGACGAATATATTCGCGATGTTGATAGCTTGCGATGACAGAAAGGTCGGTGCTATCTCCTAAGTCAAAGTTGTAAGAAGGGGAAATATAGTAATTTTTAAAATATACATAATCTGTCGGGTCATCTTGGTCAGAGATACGACCATTTAAACGGAAAGCACCTTTTTCACTATTATTAGGACTATAGTTTAAATCGAATGTGCCTTCTTTAAGGTTGTAACTACCATAAGTCATACTAGCGCGTGCAAAGTTTTCTGCTTCAGGGCGTTTAGTGACTAAATTCACCATGCCGCCTGGAGCAACCAAACCAAAATTAATAGATGCAGGGCCTTTTAAAACTTGTACCTGATCCATACCTGATAGCTCAGTGGCAACAAAAGTATTTTGTCCAACTCTTAAGCCATCTACATAAACTGAATCAGAAGATGTCTGCCCTCGAATAACGAAATCATCCCAACCACGACGACCTAGTTTCCCAGCTTCTACTCCTGCAACACCTTCAAGTGCCTCTGCTAAGGTTCTTGCTTGTTTCTGATCGAGCTGTTCACGTGTTACTACCGAAACCGATTGAGCAGTTTTAAACAAGGGCGCATCTGATTTTAAGGCAGAGGTTGCTTTCGTTGCGACATACGGGGAGGTGGTTTCTTTTTGCGCCTGAATAGAAATTGTGGGTAGCACACTGGTCGAATTTTGTTGTTCTGCTGTTTCATCAGCATGACTTGCTGTCATCGAACTAAAAATAGCAACTGCTAACAATGTTTTGGAGCTTGAAAAATAAGGTGCTTGGTTCATGGGAGGCCTAGACAGCGCAAAAGACAAAAAACTGATAATGAGAATTATTTTAATTTATTGTGAGTTAATTTTAAATAACATTATGATTCATTTATAAAATAAGAAAAGCAAAAGCTATTTTAAAATATTATGAGAAAAATAAAGCAATTCATTGCAAGAATTATCGAATCCCTTTATTTTAGTATGGGTATAAAAATATTTAATATTTAAAGTTTTTTTGGGGAATTGTATGGGGTTTGAAAAAACAACATCGCAGATATTATTTGATAATGGCGTACATAAATGTATTAGTTTTACCAGTTTGGTCAAAGGGGAAGGCATACAAGCCAATCAATTTTTAATTATTGATCATGAACGAGCTGCGGTGATCGACCCAGGTGGCGATTTGACCTATGTTCCGTTGACCATGGAACTTAATAAATATACGCGATTGAAAAATCTGGATTATGTGCTGGCTTCTCATCAGGATCCAGACATTATAACTTCAATGCCACGCTGGTTGGTCTATACCGATGCCAAAGTGGTCGCTTCTAAATTATGGGCACGATTTTTACCGCACCTCAATTCTGCATTCATGAGTGAACGTATGAAAGGGAATTGGGAAGATCGCCTTATTGAACTACCAGATCGTGGTCAAGTGATTCAATTGGGGGAATCAAAACTTGTGGTGGTTCCAGCCCATTTTCTACATTCGGTGGGTAATTTTCAGTTCTATGATCCAGTCGCTAAAATTTTATTTTCTGGTGATATGGGAGCTTCGATTGTTGAGGATGCTAGTCAACCTTTGAAAGATTTCGATACGCATGTTCTGAAAATGAAAGCTTTTCATCAACGCTATATGTGTTCCAATAAGGTCATCCGTTTATGGGTCAACATGGTCCGTCAGATGGATATTGAAATGATTGTTCCACAGCATGGCAGCCCATTTATTGGTAAAGAAATGATTAATCAGTTTTTAGACTGGATTGAGGTTTTACCTTGTGGTGTCGATTTAATGTCAGAACAAATTTTTAGTTGCCCTGCATAAATCTAAATATTATTTCTAATAATTAACCCAGATGAAGTTCTGGGTTATAAAAAGATAAGAGCTAAAAAATAGAGCTAAAAGTATAATTAAGTGAGAATTATTTAGAGCAGGCCAATATCTATTGCTGAAAAAGGCAAAGATAATATGAAAATTGCATTGAAATTTGTTTATAATAGCTCACGGAATTTACCAGTGAGATTGTTATGCTGACCATCGTTCAAGAAGCGCTAACCTTCGATGATGTCTTATTACTTCCTGCCTACTCTACTGTTCTCCCAAAAGATGTCTCTCTAAAGACACGTTTAACTCGCGGCATTCATTTAAATATCCCATTAGTTTCTGCTGCAATGGATACAGTGACTGAGTCACGTATGGCGATTGCGATGTCACAAAATGGTGGTATCGGGATTTTGCACAAAAACATGGATATTGCTGCTCAAGCTGCAGAAGTACGCCGTGTAAAGAAATTCGAAGCGGGTATGGTGAAAGACCCTATCACTGTAACGCCTGAAACTACAGTACGTGAACTGATTGCAATTACCACTGCTAATAACATTAGCGGTGTACCTGTTGTTAAAGACGGCAAGGTTGTTGGTATTGTGACAGGCCGTGATACGCGTTTTGAAACCAATTTAGAACAACCAGTTAGCAACATCATGACAGGCCAAGATCGTTTGGTGACTGTACGTGAAGGTGAGTCTAAAGAAAATATTCAAGCATTATTGCAAAAACACCGTATTGAAAAAGTCTTGGTCGTTGGCGAGAGCAACGAACTTAAAGGCTTAATTACAGTGACTGACTTCCGTAAAGCTGAGAGTTATCCAAACAGTTGTAAAGATGATCTTGGTCGTTTACGTGTTGGTGCTGCGGTAGGTACAGGTGCTGATACACCAAGTCGTGTAGAAGCATTGGTTGAAGCTGGTGTTGACGTAATTGTTGTTGATACAGCACATGGTCATTCAGCTGGTGTAATTGAACGTGTACGTTGGGTGAAACAAAACTTCCCTCAAGTACAAGTAATTGGCGGAAACATCGCAACTGGTGATGCTGCATTAGCATTATTAGATGCAGGTGCAGATGCAGTCAAAGTCGGTATTGGTCCTGGTTCTATCTGTACGACACGTATTGTGGCAGGTATTGGTATGCCACAAATTTCTGCGATTGACAGCGTTGCTAACGCACTGAAAGATCAAATTCCTTTAATTGCAGATGGCGGTATTCGTTTCTCTGGCGATATGGCAAAAGCGATCGGTGCGGGTGCAAGTACAATCATGGTAGGTTCACTTTTAGCTGGTACTGAAGAAGCACCTGGCGAGGTTGAGTTTTTCCAAGGTCGTTACTACAAAGCATATCGCGGTATGGGTTCATTAGGTGCAATGGCGGGAGCAACCGGTTCTGCTGACCGTTATTTCCAAGACTCAAAAGCGGGTGCTGAGAAGTTAGTACCAGAAGGCATTGAAGGGCGTGTTCCATATAAAGGCCCAATGGGTAACATCGTTCATCAAATGATGGGTGGTTTACGTTCATCGATGGGTTATACAGGTTCATCTGTAATTGAAGATCTTCGCCAAAATGCGAAATTTGTGAAAATTACTTCAGCAGGTATGTCTGAGTCACATGTTCATGATGTAACGATTACTAAAGAAGCTCCAAACTATCGTGTTGGTTAGATTTTGGTAACCAAAACAATGAAGAAAGCCGTCATTACACTGACGGCTTTTTGTTTTTGGTGTAAAGTAAATCTAACGAAAAGAAATATGGCGGAATTGCCATATATGAAGTGAGCCACCGCTGAAGTGGCGTAAGAATGAGATAAGCTATGAGTTATTTTGGAACGGATGGTATTCGTGGAAAATTTGGGCAAATGCCTATTACTCCAGAGTTTGCTTTAAAACTCGGTTTTGCTGCAGGGAAGGTATTAAAACGAACGAGTCCAAAAAATAAACCGCTCGTTGTATTAGGAAAAGACACACGTTTATCTGGTTATATTTTAGAATCTGCTTTACAGGCAGGCTTAAACGCTGCTGGCGTATATGTTCATCTACTTGGTCCATTACCAACACCAGCAATTGCACACCTTACTCGTGCTTTGCATGCACATGCAGGTATTGTTATTTCTGCATCACATAATCCATATTATGATAATGGGATTAAATTCTTCTCAAGTGAAGGCAAAAAATTACCTGATTCATTACAAGAAGAAATTAACCGCGAATTAGAAAAAGACTTATTCATTGAGGACACTGCAAACTTAGGTAAAAGTGTTCGTGTAAATGATGCAAACGGTCGTTATATCGAATTTTGTAAATCTACTTTCCCTTACCACTTTGATTTAAATAATTTAAAGATTGTGTTGGACTGTGCTCATGGTGCTGCATATAGCGTTGGCCCTTCAGTTTTCCGTGAGCTAGGTGCAAAAGTCATTGCTTTATATAATGAACCAGATGGCTTAAATATTAATGAAAGCTGTGGTTCAACACATCCTGAACACTTGCAAAAAGCAGTGGTTGAGCACCAAGCAGATTTAGGGATTGCCTTTGATGGCGATGCTGACCGAGTTGTGATGGTTGATAAGTTTGGTAACTTAATTGATGGTGACCATATTTTATATATCTTGGCGACTCAGGCGCAAAATAAGCCAGCTGGTATTGTTGGTACTGTCATGAGTAATATGGCACTTGAAGTTGCACTTAAAAAAGCAAATGTTAATTTTGTTCGTGCAAAAGTCGGTGACCGCTATGTATTACAGGCTTTAGAAGAAAATGGTTGGGTGACAGGTGGCGAACCTTCTGGACATATTCTAACTCTAGACAAGAGTACGACAGGTGATGCCATTATCGCTGCACTTCAAGTGTTAACGGTGATGGTCGAGCAAAATAAGGCTCTTCATGAATTGGTTCAAGACTTTAAACTATTCCCACAAGTTCTTTTAAATGTACGTTTAGAACAAATGCTTGATCCATATTCTATTCCAGCATTGGTTACTGAATTTGATAAAGCAGAAGCACAACTCAAAGGCCGTGGACGTATCTTAATTCGTAAGTCAGGAACAGAGCCAGTAATTCGTGTCATGGTTGAAGGTGACGATGAGCAAGAAGTAAATGCTTTAGCTCAGCATTTAGCAGATTCAGTTCGTTCACAAGCACAAGTCGCATAAGGTGCATGACATGAGTGATGTCATTAAAGATTTAAGCGAATTACGCTTGAGCTATGAGCAAGGCGAGTTGTATGAGGGGCAGGTTGAATCAAACCCTCATCAGCAGTTTCTTGGTTGGTTTAACCATGCTCTAGCAGCCAATTTGCATGAACCCTATGCCATGTCGTTAGCAACAGCTGCTGCTAATGGCAGACCCCATGTTCGAACAGTTTTGTTGCGTGGTGCTACAGAAGCTGGGTATGATTTTTATACTAACTATGACAGTCAGAAAGGTATAGATTTGGCAGAAAACCCATATGCTGAATTATTATTTTACTGGCCGAGTCTAGAGCGTCAGGTGAGAGTTGGTGGTCATGTAGTAAAAATTTCTGAACAGGAATCTACAGATTACTATCGTAAACGCCCACGTGATAGCCAGATTGCAGCGCATATCAGTACTCCACAAAGTGGCAAAATTGAAAGCCGAGAGCTGTTACAGCAGCGCTTTCAAGACTTACAACAGCAAGTCGAAAGTCGTGAAGTGCTTGATAAGCCAGAGTTCTGGGGAGGCTATCGTCTGCAACCGGATTATTATGAATTCTGGCAAGGGCGACCAAATCGTTTACATGACCGCTTGAGTTATGAAAAAATCGACGGTCAATGGATGTTGCACCGGCTGATGCCTTAAATGACAAAAATACAAATCAAACAAAGACCTTTATTGACACGCCCTGAACAGTTTCAGGGCGTGCCGCCGTTTATTGCCGAGATTTTGGCAAGACGTGGAGTCCAATCTGAACAGGAATTAGAGCTCAAGCTTAAGAATTTGCTTGCTCCAGAGCTCAAAGGTCTAGAAACCGCTGTAGCATTAATGGATCAAGCCATTGATGAGCAGAAAAAGATTGTTATTGTCGGGGACTATGATGCCGATGGAGCAACCAGCACTGCGTTAATGGTATTGGTGCTTCGCGATATGGGGGCACAAGTCGATTATTTGGTTCCCGATCGGTTTAAGTACGGTTATGGGCTTACGCCTGCAATTGCAGAGCTTGCTCATCAAACTTATCAACCAGATCTATTAATTACTGTTGATAATGGTATTTCCAGCCATGCAGGTGTAGAAACTGCTCAGGCCTTGGATATGCAAGTCATTATTACCGACCACCATTTAACAACTAAAGAAACACCTCCAGCACAAGCAGTTGTTAACCCAAATCAGTTGGGTTGTGATTTTCCAAGTAAAGCGCTTGCCGGTGTTGGCGTTGCATTTTATGTGCTGGCAAATTTGGCAAGTTTACGTACTAAGCAAGGCAAAAGCACAAGTAAAGTCACTCAATATCTAGATTTAGTGGCTTTAGGAACTTATGCCGATGTTGCTGTATTAGATTATAACAACCGTATATTGGTGGATGCAGGCGTAAAGCGAATCCAACAACACCAATGTCGAGTTGGAATTTTAGCGCTATTGGATATTGCGGGTAGAGAGGCGAGTTCATTACGTGCACAAGATCTAGGATTTGTTATAGGACCCCGTATTAATGCTGCTGGACGTATGGAAAGCATGCGTATTGGGATTGAATGTTTACTTGCAGAGAATATGGAAACTGCTTATCCAATTGCTCAGCAATTAAATCAGCTCAATATAGAGCGGCGCCAGATAGAAGGAGAGATGAAGCAACAAGCTTTGTCTGCTTTAGATAGTTTGCAACTTTCAAAAGAAGATATTCCACAAGCTCTTGTACTCTTTGAAGAGAGCTGGCATCAAGGTGTGATTGGGATTGTAGCAGGGCGTTTAAAAGAACAGTTCCATCGTCCAACTATTGTTTTTGCACCAGATGAAGATGGTGTTCATATTAAAGGGTCTGCCCGTTCAATTGATGGTGTACATATTCGAGATACAATTGAGCAAGTTGCTGAACAACATCCAGAATTGGTGAGCCATTTTGGTGGACATGCGGCAGCGGCTGGTTTAACGATTCGAAAAGAAAACTTTGATGCTTTTAAAACTGTTTTTACTGGCTGTGTTGCAGCCATGGAGGAATCTCTATTCCAAGCAACACTATGGACGGATGGAGAGTTACCAGCTTCTGCTTTGCAACTAGACACATTGGACTGGATAGAGCAGCTTGGACCATGGGGGCAAAAATTCCCTTTTCCGCAGTTTGAAGGGAAATTTAAGGTCGTCGATTATCGCTGGCTTAAAGAAACACATCTAAAACTTAGATTAGCCCTTGATCAATATACGTTTGATGCGATTGCATTTAATGCAGCTGGTCGTTTTGAATTTAATCCTATGCGAGATGAAGTTCATTTAGTATATGAAATGGATCGTAATGTATTTAATGGCAATGTAAATTTACAATTGCGTATTGTGCATTTAAACCAATAAAAAAATCCGCTCATTAGAGCGGATTTTTTATGTGCTTTTAAGCGATATTAGAAGCGGTATCCTGCACGAACACCATAAGTGTTGTCGTTGTCACCGAAACCAATACGACCTTCAAGACTTACTTGTTGATTTAAGAATTTTTTAGCATTAATACCAAATTCATCTTTATCAGTTAAGTCGTTATTGTAGTAATCCACACCAAGACTTAAAGTTTTATCGATGTAGTAGTCACCACGAACTTTATATTCGTCAAGGTCACCAAACGCACCAAACGCTTCAAGGTTTACGTCATGTTGACCTACTTGAGTTACGTATTTAGCACGAACTGTTGGATCAGCGCCGTCTTTACCGTCTTTTTCGTCGTAACCTTTAACACCTAGAGCAAGTAATAAACCAGGAGCTGGTAAATAACCTACTTCAGCAGCATAAGTCGTAACTTTACTATCAATATTGGTGTTGTCGATTTCACGTTCACTTCGACCTACATCACCGCTAAGGTAGAAATCTGAGTTAGGAACGTAGTATTCAACACCTACGCCATACTGGGTGTCTTTTGTGCCACTGTTATCGCCATAGTTGATAAGAGCGTTAACATTACTTGCACGGCTTAAGAAAGCTGCTTCAGCAAGTGGAGCGTTACGAGTTTGAACAGGATTAAAGTAATAAGTCCCGTCAACACCGAATTTGCTTACACTGCTGCCGTCATCTGGATCAAGATAATTGTAAGAACCACCAACTTCAGCTTGGTAAGCGTTTGCTGCGCCACTTACTGCCAGTGCAGATAAAAGAGCTGATGCAATTGCTAGTTTTTTCATGGAATCTCTCCCCTCTAAAAAGCGATTTTATAAATGTTTTGTTACAACTTTCAGTCTAGACCAAAATGCTTATGCGTCAATCTTGCTCAAGTAACCATACTGTAACTATGTGTTTTTTTTGTAAACATGATCTATTTAAATTATTGATTATTAAATAAAAGATAAGAATGTTTTATTTTATTAAAATTGAGGAGATTTTGTGTAGATCATAAAAAATGCTGTAAAAATACCCAATTTTGTATGAGGATGTTACTGGTTAAACTTAAAATGAACTGAAGAAAATTTAGAAATTAAATGAGTGAAATATGATGAGAAATACAAAGCAGGTTCGAAGATAACCGGAGCTATGCTAAAATAATCGACTGTTTATCTGCTTTTATGGGAACACTCGCGTGGAAATTAATCCTTATCTAAACCAATTGAAAGACTTAACTGATCGTAGCCAAACACTACGGGGGTATCTTTGACTACGATCTGAAAAAGGAACGTTTAGAAGAAGTTTTACGTGAGTTAGAAGACCCTGCGATCTGGAATGACCAAAGCCGTGCTCAGGCAATGGCAAAAGAAAAGGGTGAACTAGAAAACGTTATTAATGTGTTAGATGGTTTATCAACACAACTTGAAGATGCAAAAGCAATGCTAGATTTGGCCGTAGAAGCCGATGATGAAAGCCTGCTTGAAGATGTTCAGTCAGAGCTTGGCGCTGCTGAAGATGAACTGGCTAAACTTGAATTCCGTCGTATGTTTAGCAACCCGATGGACCCGAACCCTTGCTATGTCGAGATTCAATCAGGTTCAGGCGGTACAGAAGCGCAAGACTGGGCATCTATGCTATTACGTATGTATATGCGCTGGATTGAACGTCATGGTTTCAAAGCTGAACTCATGGAAGTATCTGATGGCGATGTAGCTGGTATTAAATCTGCAACGATTCGTGTTGAGGGTGAATATGCCTACGGTTGGTTACGTACTGAATCAGGTGTACACCGTTTAGTTCGTAAATCCCCATTTGACAGTGGTAACCGTCGTCATACCTCATTCTCTGCGGTGTTTATTTCACCAGAAGTTGATGACAATATTGAAATTGATATCAACCCTTCTGATGTTCGTACAGATACTTACCGTGCATCGGGTGCAGGTGGTCAGCATATTAACAAAACCGATTCGGCAGTTCGTTTGACTCACACTCCAACAGGTATTGTGGTGGCGTGTCAGAACCAACGTTCGCAACATGCTAACCGTGATCATGCATGGAAACAGTTACGTGCGAAACTGTATGAGTTGGAAATGCAAAAGCGTAATGAAGCGGCTCAAGCCTTAGAAGACTCGAAGTCTGACATTGGTTGGGGAAGCCAGATTCGTTCGTATGTATTAGATGATTCGCGTATTAAAGACTTACGTACAGGCGTTGAAAACTCTAATACGGGTGCTGTTCTTGATGGTGACCTTGATCGCTTTATTGAGGCGAGCTTAAAACAAGGTTTATAAGAGTCTGCTGAACTTTTAGTTTAAATACAGTTCATCTATGAATATGTAGAACTCTTGGATTTTTAGCGATTAAAACGGCAAAGCAGTTCAGCCTTCGAATGTTAATCGAAAAAATGCGATATGAATATCGAAAAAAATAGATATGAATATCGCAAAAGTGCGATATGATGTTTTCGAAATGCTGAATAAAGCTTTGTTCGTTTAAAAGACGTGTTGAGCCTATGGATATTGATGCAATTAGCAAAGCCCTTTCCAATCCGCTACGTCGGCAAATTTTGCAATGGTTGAAAGAACCTGCGCATTATTTACCGGTGGAAGAGTGCGGTGGTAGTTTTGAGAAGGGTGTTTGTGCAGGTCATATTGAACGATTGGGCAAAGTAGCGCAGTCTACAATGTCGAATCATTTGTCTGTTTTACAACAGGCGGGCCTAATTCAGGTCCAAAAATATGGTCAATGGTCTTATTTTTCACGTAACGAAGCTTTGATTCAGCAATATATCGAACATTTAAAACAAACACTTTAACTCTTTAAATTAAAGTGTAAGTCGAGGCGACTATGGCTGAACTCAATACTCCTTTAACGGTTGGTGATTTTGAAATTAAAAATCGATTGGTAATGGCTCCATTAACGCGTGCGCGTAGTGGTGAAAGCCGAGTACCGAATGATTTAATGGTTGAATATTATCAACAGCGTGCAAATGCTGGTCTTATTTTGACTGAAGCAACAGTGATTGGTTCAAAAACTGTGGGTTATGCAGAAACTCCAGGATTATGGTCACAAGAGCAGGCACAGGCTTGGAATAAAATTATTGAGGCAGTTCATGCTCAAGGTTCAAAAATTGTAGCCCAACTATGGCATGTAGGCCGTATTTCGCATCCTGAGCTTTTAGATGGCGATATTCCTGTTGCACCAAGTGCGATTCAACCTGCGGGTGAAGTGAGTTTATTACGCCCTAAACGTCCATATGTAACGCCACGCGCGCTTTCAATTGAAGAAATTAAAGAGGTTGTAGCTCAATATAAACATTCAGCAGAATTGGCTAAAGCAGCTGGTTTTGATGGTGTTGAGTTACACGCGGCAAATGGTTATTTAATTGACCAGTTCCTTCAAAGTAACACCAACCAACGTAATGATGAGTATGGTGGTCCAGTTGAAAACCGCGCACGTTTATTATTAGAAGTGATTGATGCGTTTATTGAAGTGTGGGGCGCTGGCCGAGTTGGTGTTCATATTGCACCGCGTGGTGATTCGCATGATATTGGCGATGAAAATCCGTTAGCGACATTTGGTTATGTCGTTGAGCAGTTGAATCAACGTAATGTTGCTTTCATTTTCTCTCGTGAATATGAAGGTGCTGACAGCATTAGTCCGCAACTTCGTGAAAAATTTAACGGTGTATGGATTGCTAATGAAAATCTAACACCAGAGTCTGCAAAACGTATTTTGCGTGATGGTGATGCTGACGCTATATCTTTTGGTAAAGCATATATTGCCAACCCAGATCTTTTACAGCGTTTAGAGCAAGGCTTACCTTTAAATGAACTTCAACCAACGACTTTATATGCTAAAGGTGCTGAAGGTTATACAGACTATCCAACGCTAGAAGCTTCGTAAATTTTTTGAAATGTCTGTTTACTGACCTAGTTTATTTATGAACTCAGTAAATCGCTTTTCTTGTAATGGTAGAGTTTAGGTATCGAAACTCTGCCATTTTTTCTATCTATGTTATATTTTCCCCAGTTTTTAAATTTTGACTATTTGAGGCAAACCGCTTGGCGACCCCTTTTTGGTACAACACCGCACTTCATTTATTAAAACCCTTTTACCGCTGGCGGATAAAAAAACGTGCAGAAAGCCAGGAATTATATAATCAGGAATGTCTTGAAAGATTTGGGCCGTTTGAATCTCCGAAGAATGTGAGAGCAATCTGGTTCCATGCTGTCTCGGTTGGAGAAACTAACGCCGCGCAGCCTTTAATCGAGCATTATCTTAAACTTGGACAACCTGTTTTAGTGACCAATACGACTAAAACGGGGCAGGCACGTGCCAAATCGTTATTTTTAAAAGCCCCTTATTTAGATTTGTTTCAAGCAGTTTATTTGCCTGTTGATCAGAAGTATCTTTTAAAACAATTTTTTGAGTTGTATCAGCCAAAACTTTTAGCATTGGTTGAAACAGAGCTTTGGCCAAATTTAATCGATCAAGCCAAACAGCAGCATGTTCCATGTTTATTGTTAAATGCGCGGTTATCAGAAAAATCAGCGAAAGGTTATAGCCGAGTTTCAGGTCTAACGGCAGGAATGCTGAAACAAATTGACTGGGTGCTGGCACAAGATAATGCGACTCGACAACGCTATGTAGAACTTGGCTTAGACCAACAAAAAAGTCAGGTGGTTGGAAATATTAAGTTTGATATTCACGCACCAGAAGCATTTGTAAATCAGGCTGCAAAGCTACACCAGTTATGGTATTTGGGGCAACGCAAAGTCCTGACAATTGCCAGTACACACGCACCCGAAGAACAACAAATTTTGCAGGCACTTCAGCCTTATTTAAAGTCAGATCCAGATTTAGTTTGTATTGTTGTACCTCGACATCCTGAACGTTTCGATGAAGTATTTGAAATTTGCCAAAACTTAGATTTAATTACTCATCGTAGAAGTTTGAACCAAAGTATTCATACCAGTACACAGGTTTATCTAGCCGATAGCATGGGTGAACTTTGGTTATGGTATGCCTTAAGTCAAGTGTGTTTTGTCGGTGGTTCTTTAAATGAGCCGGGTGGCGGGCACAATATTTTAGAGCCTATGGTTTTAAATGTTCCAACAGTAATTGGACCTCGTTATTTTAACTTCCAAACCATTGTTGATGAGTTTATTGATGAAAATGGTGTATTGATTGCTCAAAATGCAGAGCAGGTTGTGGCAATCTGGATGGCTTGTTTAGCTGAACCTGATCAGACCCAACAAGTGGTAGAGCAAGCGCATAAAGTCTTACAACGTAATCAAGGTTCATTGCAAAAACATATTGGAGTAATTAACCGGTATTTGGCCGAAAAGCCATGAATATCGTTTTACTAGAGCCTGAAGATATTCAGTCAGACACGTGGTCAATTCACTCAAAGCGCCAATTACAGCATTTACGTGAACATCTTGATATTACAGTCGGCCAAAATCTGAAAGTTGGTATCCGTAACGGCGCACGTTATATCACGGAAATTGTTTCGATTAACGAGCAAGAAGTCTGTCTTCGGCCTATCAGTGAAGAAACTGTACCTGCAAAAATTCCGGTTCATTTAATTGTGGCATTACCCAGACCTAAAGTTTTACGCCGTTTAATTATGGATAGTGTGACATTAGGTGTTGAAAAAATTAGTCTGATACATAGTTATCGGGTCGATAAAAGTTACTGGCAGACTCCCTTTTTACAGCAAATCGACAATTACGTTACTTTAGGACTTGAGCAAGCAGGGGACACGATTGTTCCTGAAATTCAAATGTATAAACGCTTTAAGCCTTTTGTTGAAGACGTCTTGCCTACATTTATTTCAGAAGAGTGTCCTGCTTATGTGGCCCATCCATATGCAGAGCAAAGTATGCCAATTAATATTGATCATGCCTGTAGCATTGTGGTCGGACCCGAAGGTGGTTTTATTCCTTATGAGGTTGATTTGCTCACAAAAAACGGCTGCCAAGCAGTGAGCTTAGGCAACCGTATTTTAAGAACTGAAACGTCTATTTCTTATATTTTAGGACGCTTATTTGCAGCTTAAGCATTTGGCTTAACAGTTTCTTCAGTTGGTTGGTCACCACGATACACTTTTACTTCTTGTACCGGATATGGAATTGAGATGTTGTTTTCATCAAACGCATCTACAACCATTTCCTGAATTTCACTAATCGAAGCAGAGGTGGTTGTTTCCGTTGTGTCGACCCACCAACGAACGGTTAGATTGACAGAGAAATCTGCAAGAGCCGTTACGTTGACCGAAAAGGCAGGTTGGCTAAGCACATTACGGCTGTTGTCGAGTAGTTTAAGAATGACTGCTTTTGCCTTTTGGACATCATCTTCATAGCCGATTCCCACTACAAATTCACAGCGGCGACGTTGATATGCAGTATTTACAGTTACTGCACTGGTGTAAACAGTCGCGTTAGGAATAACAATACGACGGCCATCAGGTGAACGTAAAAAGGTCGCACGGATTTGAATATCTTCTACGGTTCCTTCCATGTTGTTGACAATAATGTCATCGCCAATACGGAAAGGTTCGCTGAGTAAAATTAAAATACCAGAGAGTAAGTTCTGGAAAATATCTTTAAATGCAAAACCAATTGCGACGGAACCAATCCCTAGAGCACTCATTAATTGGCCCGGTGTAAACCCAGGAATCGAGATAACTAAAGCAATTAAGAAACCAAAGAATAAAATCGCTGTACTGCCTACACGGTTTAAGACCAAGACTAGGTTTTGACGCGTGTAAGAGCGGTTTTCTAAGGTTTTACGAACAAAGAACTTAAATAATTTGGTTAGAAGCCAAAAAATAATAAAAACGATAATCGCAATACAAATATAAGGTACACGTTCCCAGAAGCTATCCACAATTTTATCGATTGTGGTATAGGCATCATGATACTTTTCAGTATGGGCTAAAACCGTTTGAGTGGTTTTCGTACCCGCCTCTTGCAAAAGTTCGCCTGTATTTTTTGCGACATCTGTTAAGGATTTTTGTTCATCAGCCACGACAAGTCTCAATTAAAAAATTTATGAAAGCGATTTTTAGCTTTCATCATAGTAGGAGATAAAATGTGCGCCTACTATAATGAGTTCATCTGAATAATAAAGTGTTTTTTAATTAAAAGTATTCCGTTCCTTTTTGTAAGATTTGTGTCGGCGTTTCTAGGGTATCGGTCCCTGAGAAATAATAAAAAATTCCTGCTGTGGAAATCAGGCTAATTAAAATAGCCACTAAAATAAGCCGAGCCATGAGTTTTTCTATAAATGTTGAAGGCCGAACGGGACCATATTGATTGGTACCTGCTGTACCTGAGGCAAGCAGTAAATAAATCATAAAAAAGAATTGAACAACCGGAATGAGCAACAGTAACCCCATCCAGCCGCTCTTATTTAAATCATGCAAACGTCGAACAACAAGAACAATATTGAGATAGATCAGAAATAGCCAAAAAGCCCAGACTACTAAAGCACTGACTCCAGAAAGAGAGCTATAAAATTCAAAATTAAATAGATTGCTGGATAGCTGAAAACTTCCAAGAAATGAGGCCAAAATGAGATAACCCACGAGGGTGACTAAATAAATTAGTCCATATCCACCTAAATAGCTCATACGATTAAAGCGCCCATGAATCGAAAAAGGACTATCTTTAAACGGGAGCTGTGGTGGGCGTGAAGAGGTTGTTTGGGCAAACATATTATTTTATTCCTGTGCTCGATATGAGAGACAAAATAATCTTTGTTGATGATCAAAACCATCAAATCTTGAAAAAATTATAAAAGTAAAAGCTATAGACAAATGTTTTAAATCAACTTAATTTTATAAAAATGTTCACAATTTCGTATGCTTGAGTAAGTGGTTAATATATGACCAAAGTCGCATTGTTTGGACTTTGAAAGAGTCATCATACTGCAAAGGCATGCAAATAAGATCCAGTAAAATAATAGCCACAGTCTCGAGATGGGATGCACAAGATCAAGGAAGTTGCGTATGAATGAGATCTATCCAGTACCAGAGGAATTTAAAAAAACAGCTCGTACTGTTGAAGCAGACTACTTTAAACGTTATCAACACTCTATCGAGAAGCCAGATGAGTTCTGGGCAGAGCAAGCTAAAATTGTCGATTGGATAAAGCCATTTACCCAAGTTAAAAATACGAGTTTTGACAAAGACAATTTCAAAATTGAATGGTTTGCTGATGGTGAGTTGAATGTGTCAGCAAACTGCCTAGACAGGCATCTTAAAGAACATCCTCATAAACCTGCAATTATTTGGGAAGGTGATCATCCTTCTCGCCATAAAATCGTTTCTTATAAAGAATTACACGATGAAGTCTGCCGCTTTGCCAACGTTTTAAAGAAATATGGCATTGGTAAAGGTGACCGCGTTGTGCTGTATATGCCAATGGTCACTGAAGCTGCAATTGCCATGTTAGCATGTGCTCGTATTGGCGCTGTTCACTGTGTGGTATTTGGTGGTTTCTCACCAGACTCTTTGGCAAGTCGTATTGAAGATAGCCAAGCTAAACTGGTGATTACCGCAGACTCAAGTCTACGTGCGGGCAAGTTGTTACCACTCAAAGAAAATGTCGATTTGGCCCTAGAGTTGCCGGGTACAGAGTGTGTTGAAAATGTAGTTGTGGTTTATCGTAATGCGAACCCGATTGAAATGAAGCCGGGTCGTGATTTGTGGTATCACCTTATTATTATGGAGGTTGATGCAAACTGTCCTCCAGAGCCTATGAAGGCAGAAGACCCATTATTTATTCTTTATACTTCAGGCTCGACAGGTAAACCTAAAGGGGTCTTGCATACCACAGGCGGTTATTTGGTCTATGTTACAAGTACTTTTAAAGAAGTATTTGACTTGAAACAAGATGACGTTTACTGGTGTACGGCTGATGTCGGCTGGATTACAGGACATAGTTATCTCGTTTATGGACCACTTGCAAATGGCACCACGACCTTAATGTTTGAGGGTGTTCCTCAATATCCAACGTGGGCACGTCTTGGTCATGTGGTCGATAAGCACAAAGTCTCTATTTTATATACGGCTCCTACCGCAATTCGCGCCATGATGCGTGAGGGCGACACTTATGTGCGCGAAAGTAATCGTAGTAGCTTGCGTTTACTCGGTTCGGTTGGTGAACCTATTAACCCTGAGGCTTGGAACTGGTACTACAATGTAGTTGGTGAAGGCCGTTGCCCAATTGTTGATACATGGTGGCAAACCGAAACTGGCGGTATTTTAATTGCGCCATTGCCGGGAGCAACAGCTTTAAAACCGGGTTCTGCAACACGTCCGTTATTCGGTATTCAACCTGCCATTGTAGATGGTGAAGGTAATGAGCTAGAAGGTGTAGCAGAAGGTAATCTAGTCATTAAAGATTCATGGCCAGGCCAGATGCGTACCATTTGGGGTGATCCAGATCGCTTTATCGAGGCTTATTTCTCGACCTTTAAAAATAACTACTTTACAGGTGATGGTGCTCGCCGTGATGAAGATGGCTATTACTGGATCACAGGCCGTGTTGATGATGTCTTAAACGTTTCAGGTCACCGTCTAGGTACGGCTGAAATTGAAAGTGCTTTGGTGTCGCATGAATCAGTAGCAGAAGCTGCGGTGGTGGGAATGCCACATGATATTAAAGGACAGGGTATTTGTACCTTCGTGACTTTACAAGCGGGTGTTCCAGAGTCGGAAGAGCTGCGTAAAGAATTAATTAACTGGGTACGTAAAGTACTTGGACCAGTTGCATCTCCTGATGCACTACACTGGGCACCAGCATTACCTAAAACCCGTTCTGGTAAAATCATGCGCCGTATTTTAAGAAAAATCGCAGCAAACGAGCTTGATAGTTTGGGCGATACCTCAACCCTAGCTGAACCAGCAGTGGTTGATCAACTTATTGCAACGGTTTATCCAGACAAGCAAAACTAATTTATAAAAGCCCCATATGGGGCTTTTATATTGAGACGTATTAAGAATTTGCCAAGAAATCAGAAGTACTTTGTACAGGGGCAAACATGCTAAGCGCAGCTAAAAAGGCAGTTTGTACATCTTCAGCTTTCACAGTTTTTCCGTCATAGCTGAGATCACGAGTTGCAGTGGCATCTCCAATTAAGATCGGTTGATAGCCAAGTTCTTTGGCAGCACGGGTTCCTGAATCGATACAAATATGCGTCATCATGCCTGTAATCACGAGTTGCTCAATTTGGTGTGCTTTTAAAAGTTCATCTAAATTGGTTTCTAAAAAACTATTTGGATAATGCTTTATCACAATTAATGCAGCGTCGTGAATATTAAGTTCAGGATGAAGTAAAACACCGTCGGTATTTTCTTGAAAGAAGCTCGCCTGTGGTGGGTTAATATGCTGTACGTAAATGATTGGCAAGTTTTTCTCGCTAAAATATTGTTCGAGTTGTTTTATTTTTTCTAGTGCTTGATCTGGCCCAACCAATTCCATTTTGCCATTTTTAAAATAATCATTTTGGACATCGATAATTAATAGTGCCTGTTTCATGAGATTACTCTTGTTGATATGAGATAAAACAAGGTTATTCTCTGCCCGCAAAATCGGCTATAGTCAGATGAAAGCATTACTGCCAGTTTTCTTTCGCCATGAAAAATGAATATTGAATTAGACCCGATTGATCTAAAAATTATTGCATTACTCAAGCAAGATTCCCGTTTAACAAATAAAGAGATTGGGCAGCGTGTTCACCGGACAGGGCAGGCTGTAGGGGCGCGCATAGCTCAGTTGATGGATGCAGGGGTTATCAAGAATTACACCATTGCCGTGCAATACCGATATAAACAATTTATTCATTTGCATTTAAATGAACAACGCTCATTTGAAGAAATTGAAAATTTAGTCAAGCAATATGAACAAATAGATGAATGCTTTAAAGTTATGGGAAATGCATGTTATATGATCGTTAGCCATTTCGAATTTTCAGAATTACATGAATTTATTGAAAAACTTTCAAAATGGTGTCGTTATTCGGTTGAAACAGTTGTAAGGGAAATTGAGAAATCTTAAAAAATAAAAGCTCCAAGCCGAGTCTTGGAGCCAATAAGTCTTTATTTTTAATTTATTGTTTTTATTGTCTTGCGCTGCTTTAACTGAAGTTTTTTAGGCTGATTTGGCTTGAATTTCTGTCTCCTTTTCTTGTTGAAGTTCTAATTCACGAACTAGGGGTAGAACTTTTTCTCCAAAATATTCCACCTCTTCAATGAAATGTAAGAATCCAGAAAGAATCAAATCAACACCTACATTTTTAAACGCTACGATACGTTCTGCAATTTGTTGAGGTGTACCAATTAAATTGGTTTTAAAACCGTCGTTGTATTGCACTAGATCTTCAAAACTTGATTTCGCCCAGTTACCTTGTTGCTCTGGTGAGGCTGCACCTGCTTCACGTGTCGCATCGCCAAATGCATTCACGGCTTCCGTATTGGCTTTATCAATAATTTCTTGAAGTACCGCTTTTGCTTCTTCTTCGGTATCTCTGGCAATAATGAAGGCGTTCACACCAATTTTGACATGATGGTTATTGGCTTTCGCTTTAGTGCGAATGTCTTCGACTTGTTTTTGAATCTCTTCTACCGTATTACCGTTGGTAAAATACCAGTCAGAAACACGAGAGGCCATGTCACGTGCAGCACGGGAACTACCACCCTGAAAAACTTCAATATAAGGTTTTTGTAAAGGCTTCGGTTTAAGTGTGTAGTTTTGGAATTGGTAGTATTTACCATCGAAACTATAGTTATCGGTAGTCCAGATTCCTTTTAGAGTGCGAATGAATTCTTCAGAGCGGACGTAGCGCTGGTCATGCTCTGGCCATTCTTCTCCAATCGCATCGAACTCCCCTCTAAACCATCCACTCACCACATTAATGGCAATACGGCCTTCGGTTAAATAATCAATTGTTGCAAGTTGCTTAGCTGCGAGTGCCGGTTTCCATGGGCCGGGCAGAATAGCAGCAATGACCTTAAGTTTTTCAGTTTTTGCTAATAATGCATGACTGAAACTGACTGATTCATGCTGATTTTCTGCCCCATAGCCCGCCGTAAAACGAATTTGGGTGAGCGCATATTCAAAACCATTTTTTTCGGCAGCCTGTGCAAGTCGAACATTGTAGTCGTAACTCCAGTCTGTACGCTGCTCGATGTTACTTACTACAAGGCCACCGCTTACATTTGGTACCCAATAAGCAAATTTAATTGGTTGTTGTAATTGCGTCATGGTGCGCTCTCCCAAATTCGTTATTTTTATTCAAGCATGCTGCGGTTAGGCAACATGCGTTAATGATTTGCCAGACTTGTGATGCAAGCGAGACTCTGCCGCATCAAGATCTGGGACAGCTGCTGAAGGTAAGACTTCTTCTTGCTCAATCTGTTTATTAATCCCAAGCTCTTGGTTCGCTTGCTGTGATTTAGATTTAACCACTTCAGCACGCTTTCCTTTGGCTGGCGCCCATTCTAAAATTGGTAATGCGCGAGCTACTGCTAGCGTAATACGATCTGCTAATTGCTCACTTTTAACCGTGTATTCAGGGGTAAAGTCGCGATCTGTTGCATATACGCCAATTGGTAAAGTTTGTGCTTGGAAGAAGCTAAACAATGGACGAAGCTGATGCTCTAGTACAAGCGCATGGCGATCACTACCGCCAGATGCAGCTAAAAGTACAGGCACATCAACCAAAGCTGTTTGTTCAACAAAATCGAAGAAATGTTTGAACAGACCTGTGAAAGAAGCACGGTAAACAGGTGTACCTACAATTAAAGCATCTGCTGCTTCAACCGCTGCAAGGTCATCTTGTACACGCTGTGGAAGTTGATTGCGATAAAATGCACCGCCTAATAAAGGCCCAATTTCGCTTAATTTAATAAAGTGAACTTTAATATCGATTGCTTCAGATAATTCATCAAGAATGGCTTGAACCAGACTTTCCGTTTTAGATGGGGTATTTAAGCCACCAGAAACAGCAACAATATTCAAAGGTTTTGGTGATGTGATACCAGTCATAATTTGGTTCCTAAGCCTAAAAAAGGTGATTGGAGCTATTAATCAACAACGACGGTAAACTGTAAAATAACGAAATTGGTCAACCTTATCTGTTTTAAATATAAAAGATAAATAGTGGATTTTTATACTTTGTTTTTTTGTTAAGTTATTGTTTTTATTTTATATAATTATTGGTGATATATTTTTTATAATAAAAAGGAAGCTTATATAAAAAACAGATTAATTTTGATTAAAAGTTAAAAAACATCTGAAAATTTTTGCTAAGTTCTGCATTTATCAACATTTTGCATAAAAATGGATAAGATGAACGTATCTTTCATCTAAATAGTAGGGTTACAATAGGCCATAATTATGCTCAAGATTACTTTAATCGCTTATGAACATTTTAATCGTTGATGATCATCCTTTGTTTCGTCATGCTTTAATTCAAGCAGTACGTTATAGCCTGCCACAGGCACAAATTCATGAAACAGCTTCGGTTGATGAGTTTTATGAGCGTTTGGAAAATGGGGCAGAACCTGATCTGGTATTGCTCGATTTAAATTTACCGGGTGCTTCAGGCTTTTCTGCTTTGGTTTATGTGCGAGCACAGTATCCAGCTATTCCAATTATTGTGGTTTCTGCACATGAAGAAACTTCAATCATTCAGCGTGCGATTGCACATGGCGCGATGGGTTATATTCCTAAATCTGCGCATCCAAGTCATATTGGTGAAGCGATTCGTCAGGTCTTAGAAGGTGATATCTGGTTGCCGCCTAACTTGCCATCTAACCTTAATCTTGACCCGCGAGCGGCAGATGAAACTGCATTGGCAGAACGTATTCAGTCATTAACACCACAGCAGTTCCGTGTTTTGATGATGGTTGCAGAAGGCTTATTAAATAAACAGATTGCCTACGAGCTCGATGTCTCAGAAGCAACGATTAAAGCCCATGTGACAGCCATCTTTAGAAAATTGGGTGTACAAAACCGGACACAGGCGGTACTGGCAATTAGTGCATTAAATATTGAAGATAGAAAAATCTAAAAATTAAAAAAAAAGACCTCGATTGAGGTCTTTTTTATATGTGTGAATTAAGCAAGGCAATCCTGTTTTGGGGTTAGGCTGTCGCAATACAATGGGTTGAGTGCAGATTGCAAATCATCGATCTGTTCTTGCGTCACATAACGTTTCATTTTTAAATATTCCGCGACACGGTCATCACGCAAGCTTAAGAAAGCAGCATCATAAACACCCAAATCCACAAATAGTGCAGCTGTTTCAAGACTGTTGAATCGATCTAGAAAAATATCGTTGCCATACATTAAGAAGATATGGTCGAGTTTTGCTTTTTCATCAACATGTAGACGTTCAGCAAGTTGATCTGGATGAGTCTTAATAAAGAGTAAATCAGAGAGTTCATCAAACTGAGTCATGTCTAATTGATTTTCTCCAAGTTTGACATGACCAAGCCAAGCTTTGAAAACAAGCACAGCACCACCGCGAAGCAGCATGCTCCAGATTTGATGACGCGTATCGTGATCTAGATTTTCACTTTCTGCCGTGAGGACTTGTAAGAAGTTTTCTTCTTGTTGCCCTAATTTATCAAATAAGCCCAAACCTTGTGGATGGTAAGCTGCTGGGGCAAAGACATCAAAATTCAAATCATGAAAAATATTGAGCGCAAGCGGAACGGCACACTGATAAATGGTATTTAATGCTTTGATATGTGCTTCATTGAGTTTGCTATTGGGAAAAATGCTTTGCCAATCTAATTCCGGAAGTAACGCATTGGCACTGTATTGACGATAAAATTGCTGAGATGAGAGTTGCCCTTGTGGGGATGTATCAAAAGTATTCATGGCAATTGTCCTTTGCATTAATAAGTTGGTATGGATGTTTTATAAATTAGAAATGGGTTTCGAAATTTTGAAGCATATAAAATGCACATCGATTATTTATGGAACATGAAGAATGCAAGTGATATACGACTAAAGTTTTATATGGGGTTTTATGTTTTATTTTCTTTTAAAAAATATAAGCTTATTAAATTGTAACTAGGTGTACACGTGTTCACTTACAAAAAAGGTGGGCTTTGCCATAGGAAAAGGGGCATTGGAAAGTTTGGTCAATTATTTCTTGGGTAAAAGTAGACTTTTTGAGCAGTTCTGCCTATTTGCTTAAATTCAGCCATTAATTTTTGCCAACAATTTCTCCCAAACCCATAAAAGGCTTGGGAGAGACAAATCATTAGTCTGCTGTGCTGGCAATTTTAAGCCCAGATAACCAAGCTCTTAATGAAGCTGGTTTAAGCGGCTTCTTAAGTAAAACAATATTCAACTCTTTAAGCTGCTGAGGTAACTCTGGATGAGAGTCAGCGGTAATTAAAGCAACTGGAATATCGTCCTGTCGATTTTGCATAATAAAATCGACGCCGAGTTGGTTGTGATTCAAGTGTTGGTCAATGAGCCAGACTTGAATATTTTCCTTTTGAATAATCTCAAGCGCCTGTTCTGGCTCGGTGGCTTTAAAGACCTGATAGCCCCATTTACCTAGTAAACTACTCATACCTTCTAAAATAGTTTCATCGTTGTCCAGACATAAAATACGGTAGGCCTTAGTTTTTAATGGTACTGTCTGCACGGTTGGGGTAATCACTTTTGGCGCCTCTACGACTGGAACTTCAATCATAAAGCATGAGCCTTTATTGAGCTCTGAGTAGACATGAACAGGATAATTCAACAAACCTGTCATACGCTGCACAATAGCAAGCCCTAAGCCTAGACCTTGTTCACCCCAAGGTGATAAATGTCCACAACGTTCAAATTCTTGAAACAGTTTAATTCTCTGTTCTTCGGCAATTCCGGGACCTGTATCCCACACGCCAATACGAATATGACCCGACTGTTGTGCCGAGCGTAGAACACCCACAACTACTCGGCCTTTTGCTGTATAGCGTAAAGCATTGCTGACAAAGTTCTGAATAATACGTCGAATCCACTGTGGATCTGTGTCAATCCAGAAAGATACATCATGAACTTTGAGTGAAATATTTCGCTGAGCAGCAATCGATTTAAACTGTAGTTCAAGATCGCTGAGTAAATCATGCAAAGGATAAGGTTGTCTTTTTGGCTGTATGCTGCCGCCTTCTAAGCGGGCAATATCGAGTAGGGCAGAGAGCATGCTTTCTGCACCATATAGAGCACGATCAAGTTGTTGCAAAGTCTGACGGTCTTCTTCGGTTGCGATGCTCTGTTCAAGAACGGTACTAAACAGGCGAGCTGCATGCATTGGCTGTAATAAGTCATGGCTTGCCGCAGCGATAAAGCGGCTTTTTGACATATTTGCCATATCGGCTTGTTCACGTGCAAGTTGCTGTTCGGTTAATGCATCGGCAAGCTGCTGGGTTCTGTTTTTTACACGGGCTTCGAGTATTGCCTCATTTGTACGGAAAGGAGTAATGTCGGCGAATGTTGTCACAAAGCCTCCACCTGAAATAGGATTACCACGCATTTGAATTACCCGACCATCTTTACGGATTCGTTCAAATTCATGAGCACTTCCAACTTTCATCCAGTGCAAACGTTTGCGTACATGCTCTTCGACTGAACCAGGGCCACATTCACCGCGTTCAGCGTTATAACGAATTAAGTCTGCAATTGGACAGCCAACGTACACTAAGTCTTTAGGGTAACCAAACAGTTTTAAATATTGGTTGTTCCACGCCACCAGACACATATTTTTATCGACTACACTTACCCCTTGGGTCATGTGGTCAATCATGGTCATGAGCAGGTTTTGGTTAAAACGTTGCCACTGTGAGGCTTGGTCCAAAATATTAGCAACTTGGCCTAAAGCCAGACCATTATTAATCATTGCTGTAGTGAGCAAAGTACGTGCAGAGGCTGCTCCAATAATGCCGGCTAGATATTGCTCGGTAAACCGCCACCACATACCATTCGCAATACTATTTTCATTAAGAATTAAATGATTTTGTTCACAGAAATTTTCAAAGGCTTGTGTTGTTGGTTGCTCACCAGTAATTCTTTTGGCAAGTGCAAAGAGATCACCTACTTTTAAACGAGCTGCATCATGCGGTAAATAGGTTAAATCGGTAGAGGTGTGCGGTGATGGCAATGGTTTTGTTTCATAATAGAAGAAACTTTCAGCCTGAATTTGCTCTGCCACACTTGGGCGGTAGAGTTTGGAAATCCAAATATATAAAACAATATTTAAACCAAGCGACCAAATTACACCATGTGTAAGTGGTGCAAATGATTCAAAACCAAATAATGATTCAGGACGTAGCGCATTGATTCCAAAAGGGCCAAAAAGCAAAATACTCTGAGCCGCTTCCTGATAGGCTTCAGGCAAACTACGTAAGATCGTTGGAAATAGTAAAGTATAACTCCACATTAAAAATCCAATGATGAGTCCCGCATATACGCCCTGACGACTTCCACCACGCCAGTACAAACCACCAATAAGAGCAGGGGCAAATTGAGCCACAGCACTAAAAGCCAATAAACCAAATACTGAAAGCTGGTTAATATCATTAAAGAAATGGAAGAATAAAAAGCCAAGTAGCATCACTGCAACAATACTAATACGGCGACTAAACTTAAGAACTTTAGGAAGATGCTTATCATGGCGCGAGAGCACTTTAAAACGCCAGAGCGCAGGCATAATTAAGTCATTACTTAGCATGATAGACAGGGCAACTGATGAAACCAGTAACATGCCTGTCGATGCAGAGAATCCACCTAAAAAAGCCAGTAAAGCCAGCCCTTCTTGGTTATAGCTAAGGGGTAATGACAACACGGCAACATCAGGTACAGTCAAGAACTTTGGTGCTGCATGCAACGCCCAGCTTGCGATCGGAATAATGGCTAAAATTGTTAAAATGAGATAAACCGCAAACCATTTACGCGCACCGCGAATATGCTTTTCGTCACGCAGCTCGACCACTGCTACATGAAACTGACGTGGCAGGCAGATAATTGCTAAGCCTGCCAATAAGGTCTGAATCCAGAATGTTTCAGGTACTCCAAACAACTGAACTTCCTGAAAGGTTTGGTTTACATCGGCTGTAACTTGGACTAGGTTCGCTGGTGTTTCAAAAATAAAAAATAAAGCGACGCAAATGAGTGCGAATAATTTTACAAAAGATTCAAATGCGACAGCGAGCATGAGACCGCCATGTTGCTCGGTATTGGCAATTTGCCTTGTACCAAAAATCATGGCCAAAATAGCCAGTACACTAGTTAAAAGCAAAACACTATTGGTGGTTGTATGGATATGAGCATTCTGTTCCATAATGACAGACGTACTTAAAGCAATCGCACGTAGCTGTAGGGCCAGATAGGGGATAATCGCGATTACGGCCAAAATGGTAACCAGTGATGCCAATACCCCACTTTTTCCGTAACGTGCAGCAATAAAGTCGGCAATTGATGAAATAGCATGGTGTTGGCGTACTCGACCTAAACGTCGCCAAATGTCATAGCCGAACCAGACAAATAAGAGTGGACCTAAGTAAATCGGTAAGAAAATCACGCCTTCGCGAACAGCGGCTCCAGTTGCGCCATAAAATGTCCATGATGAGCAGTAAACACCTAAGGTTAAGCTGAATAAAAACATGCGGCCACGTGTACTCAGACGGCTGGCATGCTTTTCACCAAAAAAAGCACAAATAAATAAGAGTGCGATATAAAGGGTGAGTACCCCAATAATCAGCCAGCTGTTCATATGACTCACATGATTAAAACCTTGTGCCTATCATACCCCAAGCAGAAACAAAGCTATAAATTGATTAAATTTTAACGACCAAAGTCTAAGTTACGAATTACACGGAATTTTGCTAACTTAAATCCTGAGAAACTACTATTAAAAAAGTGGCCAAGGCTGGACACAGGCAAGGAGTTTGGTTATGGATCAGAACCAAGTAGAACAGATTCTACGCAATCCAAAGTTTCAAAAGATGGTCAAGAAAAAAAGTGCATTAAGTTGGACACTAACAATCATTATGTTAATTCTTTATGTGGGTTTTATGCTGCTTGTAGGCTACAACAAAGAATTTTTGATGAGTTCATTTAGTGGTGGTGTAACGACATGGGGAATCCCGCTAGGTTTAGGAATTATCGTTTTATCTTTCCTTCTGTGTGGCGTGTATTCTTTTATCGCAAATAGGACCCTTGACCAGTTGAGTGCAGAAGCGTTGAAGGAAGTTGAAGCCATCACGCATGAGAAAGGACTACACTAATATGAAATGGAATTCATTAAAGGCGAAAGCTTTATTGGCAGCAGCATCGCTATATTCAACAGTGGCTATGGCGAGTCCAGATCTGGGAGAAGCTGAACAACAAGCAACCAACTGGCATGCCATCATCATGTTCTTAATTTTTGTTGGTTTCACTTTATTCATTACTAAGTGGGCTGCAAAACAAACTCAATCAACACAAGATTTCTATACAGCAGGTGGCGGTATCAGCGGTTTCCAGAATGGCCTGGCAATTGCGGGTGACTATATGTCTGCTGCATCTTTCCTTGGTATTTCTGCACTTGTGTTTAGTTCGGGCTTTGATGGCTTACTTTACTCGCTTGGGTTCATGGTAGGTTGGCCAATCGTTTTATTCTTAATTGCAGAACGTTTGCGTAACCTTGGTAAATATAACCTTTCAGATGTGGTTTCATTTCGTCTTGAAGAAAAACCAGTACGTACTTTAGCTGCGGTCAGTTCACTTGTTGTTGTGGCATTCTATTTGATTGCTCAAATGGTAGGTGCGGGTCAGCTCATCAAATTACTATTTGGTTTGAACTACAACATTGCTGTAGTCATCGTTGGTCTATTAATGATGGCCTATGTAATCTTTGGTGGTATGTTGGCAACGACATGGGTACAAATTATCAAAGCGGTAATGTTACTCAGTGGCGCAACCTTCATGGCATTCATGGTCATGAAAGGAGTTGGCTTTAGTTTCAGCAACATGTTTACCCAATCAATTGAAGTATTCAGTAAAGTGCATGATGTAAGCTTGACCGATGCTGCAAAAATTATGGGGCCAGGTAAACTTGCAGCAAACCCGATTGATGCCTTGTCTCTTGGTTTGGCATTAATGTTTGGTACAGCTGGTTTACCGCACATTCTTATGCGTTTCTTTACAGTAAAAGATGCGAAAGAAGCGCGTAAATCAGTTGTGGTTGCGACAGGTTTTATTGGTTACTTCTACCTTTTAACTTTCATTATTGGTTTCGGTGCGATTCTTTTCGTATCAAACAATCCGCAATTCCTTGATGTTGCAAAAATGGCAGTAACAGGCAAACTTGAGCTTGTTGGTGGTAACAATATGGCAGCCGTGCATTTAAGTGACGCTTTAGGCGGTGACTTATTCATGGGCTTCATTTCAGCAGTAGCATTCGCAACCATTCTTGCTGTTGTTGCTGGGTTAACACTTTCAGGTGCATCTGCAATCTCTCACGACTTATACGCTAACGTATTCAAAAAAGGTCAAACAACTCCAGCTTCAGAGCTTCGCATGTCAAAAATTGCGACACTTGGTTTGGCTATTTTTGCCATGATCTTGGGTATCTTGTTTGAAAAGCAAAACGTAGCGTTCATGGTAGGCTTGGCATTCTCTGTAGCTTGCTGTGCAAACTTCCCAGTTCTTGTTCTTTCAATGTTCTGGAAAGGTTTAACGACTCGTGGCGCAGTTATTGGTGGTGTGGTTGGTCTTGTAACAGCAGTAGTATTGATTGTGCTATCTAAAGCAGTTTGGGTAGACACTTTAAAAATCTCTGATACACCAATCAACCCGTTCAATGGCCCTGCATTATTCGCAATGCCGTTGTCTTTCCTTTGCTGCTGGTTGTTCTCGGTGACTGATAACTCTGCACGTGCTAAAAAAGAGCGTGCTGCTTTCGATGCTCAATATGTTCGTTCAATGACAGGTATTGGGGCATCTGGTGCATCGGATCACTAAGATCAATATTGTTAGCTAATTCTTAAAAAAGCCCTACGGGGCTTTTTTTATACTTATTTAATTTTCAATTTAGGGCTTAGATATTAATAAAGAACAACTTGTTTGCCCTGTTTTGTGTACAGTATGATTTGCTAGACCTCAAAAAGCATAATGAAACAAGGAAAATAATAATGCGATCTATCATCGAGTTCTGGGCGGGCTTTCGATTGCTACCTTCTGCATGGTTGCTGCTTGTGCAATTTATCTTACTCATTTTGGCCATGCTGACTTTTCATGATGTATTTTACCGCACCCTAACATGGGCTTTAGGCGTGCTTGCCTTACTCATTATTGCCAAGGTTATTCGTCAAACCCCAATGTTTACTTTTCTCGGGTTAACATTTGTGAGTGGGGCGATTATATCTTCGGTATTTATTTTATTGGGTTATAGCAATTTATACGTTCAGATTTTTGCACATGGCTGTGAAGCACTAGCCTACTTTTCAGCAGCTTATGGCTTATTTCGTTATATGTTTGCCGATCAGTATTTAACAAGAGATGAGTTGTTTGCAGCAGCAGCAGTCTTTACGCTTATTGCATGGGGTTTTGCATTTTTATATAACATTTGTCAGCTTATTTTTCCGTCTAGCTTTCAAAATCCAAATAATGTTCAGCATTTACAGACTTGGCTAGATTTATTATTTCTCAGCTTTAGCTTGCAATCGGCTACAGGTTTATCTGACTTAATGCCTCTGAGCCCACCAGCGCGTGTTTTAGCCATGCTCCAAATGTTCTGTGGAGTCATGTATTTAACTTTAATCGTAACTCGATTAATTGCTTTACAATATATTACCCACCTCCCTAAAAAAAATTCAGATAAATAATGTAGAAGGTGTTTTAATTTATTTACACCTTTGTAACTGCAATATTCTTTAAGTTTATTTAGAGTGTTATCGGCTTTCTCTATTGAAAGCCTTAGCTTTGTTCATTCTATGAATATCTTATTGGCATTTAAGCCTGTCACTCGTCATTAAAATAACATGGAGGATTTATGCCTTCCAAACAGTCCAGTTGGTTCGCAAACGTTAATCCTAACGTATTTTTTGGTACCGTCATTATTATTGTTTTGTTTTTAGCAGTAGTGGTGATTGCTCCGAGTTCTTTTGAGCTTCTAACGCAACAATTAAAACAATGGATCACTGATTCATTTAGCTGGTTTTATGTTTTATCTGTTGCTTTCTTTCTCATCTTATTGATTTATATCGCCTGTTCATCGATTGGACGTATTAAATTAGGGCCTGATCATAGCCAGCCTGATTATAATAATGGGTCCTGGTTCGCCATGCTGTTTACAGCAGGGATGGGGATTGGTTTGATGTTCTTCGGTGTTGCTGAACCCGTCATGCATTACGTTAACCCCCCAAGCGGTGAGGCACAAACCATTGATGCAGCACAGCAAGCACTAAGAGTAACCTTTTTCCACTGGGGGTTACATGCGTGGGCGATTTACGCTGTAGTCGGACTGGCTTTAGCTTATTTTGCCTATAGACATAATTTACCTTTGAAGACCCGTTCCGCACTTTATCCTCTGATTGGAAAAAAGATTTATGGCCCATTGGGCGATAGCATTGATATTTTTGCAACGATTGGAACTGTATTTGGTGTCGCGACATCTCTTGGCTTTGGGGTAACCCAGATCAATTCTGGTTTGCATTATTTATTTGGTGTAGAGCAAAGTACTCATGTTCAAGTTCTACTCATTATTTTCGTGAGTATTTTGGCTTCCTTATCCGTATTTTTAGGTCTGGATAAAGGTGTAAAACGTTTATCAGAAATAAACTTAGTTTTAGCTGTAATTCTCTTAGTATTTATTTTTATTGCCGGCCCTAGCATTTATTTACTCCAAACCACTATTCAAAATACTGGGCAATACCTCTCTAACCTTTTTACCATGACATTCAATTTATATGCCTATCAGCCAAATGGATGGATTGGGGGCTGGACGATCTTGTATTGGGCATGGTGGATTTCGTGGTCACCATTTGTGGGAATGTTTATTGCCCGCGTGTCACGTGGTCGTACCATTCGAGAATTTATTGTTGGGGTTTTGCTTATCCCAACAGGCTTTACTATTATCTGGATGGGCTTTTTAGGAAATGCTGCGTTATTTAGCATTATCCATGAGCATCAAACCACCTTAATTCAGGCGGTTCAACAAGATTCATCAGTCGCATTATTTGAATTTCTAAATCATTTACCTTTCTCTGGGGTAATGAATGTCTTGGCAACTGTTTTAGTGGTTTTATTTTTTGTGACCTCAGCTGACTCAGGTGCATTAGTCACTGACTATTTAACTGCAAAAACAGAAAACTCACCGACTTGGCAACGTCTGTTCTGGACAGTGCTTATGGCTGTACTCGCCATTATTTTATTATTAGTGGGTGGGTTGGCTGCACTTCAGTCCTCAATCATTATGAGTGCATTACCATTTACTGTCGTCATGCTGTTAATGAGCTGGGGATTAATCAAAGCATTGCATCTTGATGTCACTAAAATGACGGCTATTCAAGAAGCACGAATTACACCGCGTGCTATTCATAATCCACGAAGCTGGCAACAGCGTCTAGGATTAATCATGCACTATCCTCATAGTGAAGACGAAGTAAAGCAATATATTGAAAATCAGGTAAGCCGTGCTTTTGAAAATATTAAGCATGAGTTGAAACGCCGTCATTTAGAAGTTTCAATTAGTCAGCTTGAAGATGGTATGCAGCTTAGGGTAGACCATCACAATGAAATTAATTTTATTTATAAAGTTGTTTCACGTGAAACATTACCACCAAGTTTTCTTATGGGGCGTATAGAAGCAGAAGATGGGCAATATTTTCAGGCTGAAGTCTTTTTACGAGAAGGTGGCCAGAACTATGATGTAATGGATTGGACGCAAGAAGATTTAATTCAAGACATTATTGATCAATACGAACGTCATCTGTATTTCTTAAATATTGTACGAAGCTAATATTTAGGTATAAAAAAAGGACTCAATAGAGTCCTTTTTTAATTCGATTTCTAAATTAAATTAGAAACGGAATTTAGTATTTAAACCGATAGTTTGTGTATCGTAGCTAGTAGACGCATTTTTAACGTCAGCTTTCATGTACGATGCACCAACTGCTAAAGCAGGAGTAATGAAGTAGTTTACGTTACCACCCCAAGCTTGACGGAATTCACCAAGCTCATTACCTTTGATGTCAGCTACGCCATCGTTACCCACGAAAGATGCACCAACACTTAACTTAGGAGTTAAGTAAAGGTCAGTTTTTAAACCGTATTGGTTTTCTTCACCGAAAGCACCAGCAGCTTCAAAACCGATTGCCATGTTAGTTCCATCGATTGGACCTACATATTTAGCACGTGCAGTAATAGCATCTTGGTCATTTTTGATCGCAGCAGTTTGGTTTACAGCAGAGTAGATACCGTTGCTGATGATGCCAAAGTTGTCTAAAGCGAATTGGTTAGCAACACTTGTATAACCAACAGTCATCAAGAAGTTAGGTAACAACATAGCACCAACTTCTAATGCATAACGGTCACCGTTGTCATCATGAGAGATAGCGTTTTTACCATCAACATCAGTGTGGTTGTAAGTTGCGCTAGCATATACAGGAAGGTAAGGAGTAGGAACGTAAGCCTCACCTTTAACGCCGTATGTACCAACGTGGTAGTTTAAACCATTGTTTTGGTCATACTGTTGGTAGCTATAACCTAAAGATACGCTAGAAGCTTGATTCAAGAAAGCTGCTTCAGCTAATGGACCTTTAGCGGTATCAACATTTTTTAAATAGAATGTACCAGCAACGTCACCAGTGAAGTTTTTATCGTTCGCAGTTGTGTCAACATATTCAGATTGACCTTGAACTTCAAATTGATAAGCATGAGCACCGGTCATGGCTAATAATACAGCAGTGGCTAAACCAAGTTTTTTCATAATCATTTCCAGCAATAACAAGAGATAAAGCTGGGGCCATTGTATTGTAACAATTTATGAAGTCAATAATGAAAAAAAGGAATGTTAAAGATATTTGACACTTATGTTAAAATTGGTGAAAAACTAATCAAATGAAAAGTAAATTGTCAACCTGATAAAAAAATGAACATTTACAAGAAGCTAATAATTATATTTCATAGGGAATTTAGAAGTAAATGTTTAAAAGTTATTACAATTGTGATTGGAAAAACAGATTATATTAATCGGTTTTAACATTAACAAAAGTATAATATTGTTTACAATGCGAATAAAAAATCATCGTTTTCTTATCGAATTTGTAATATTTTGAGGAATAGTTAACAATATTTAGATTAGTTTAACTAAAAAATTTAACTATTTTTAATTATTATATAAGTGAATAAGATAAAAGAAATCTCTATTTTAAGTTGAAAAATCGATTAAATTTTAAATTCTGATTAATTTAATCGACTTTACAAAAGTAGAGATAAGTCACATAATTCAATTGCAAAGTTCACTACCTAACGTTTTTAGGATTTAAAGTGCTTTCCAAGATACGATGTGTTTAGCACATCAGGTTTTACGAGCTCAGCTTTCCCCAAGGTTGAGCTTTTTTTTATCTATAAGAAAATCTTAAAATTATAAGAAAAGTTATATGAAATTTATTGAAAAATCATAGATCAAAAAGAACCCAGCTTTAAGCTGGGCAGTGGATGCTGGGAGAAGCGCATCCAAGAGGATAACTAAATATGTTTTACTATCATTGCTAAAATTTTTTAATCTGTAAAATAGAGTTTTTTTATAAATATCATTTAATTTTTCGATCCCTTTTATTATTTAAGCTTACTAAAATGTAGGAAACGTATAATTATTAAAAGATAAATGAAGGGTTTATTGATGAAATTCTAGTTATTAAAATGCTAGGATGGATTTAAGCCTAATTTATATCGTAGTAAAAATGGCAGGACATTTACGGAGTATCAGCTAGAAATGTCAGGGTTACGTTCAGAGCACATTAGTAATCGACTGTTCTTTTTTATGCTGATTATTATTTTGTCCTTATTATTCATGGCGATTCCCCTCATTGTGGGAAGCTATCAGGATTATATAAAAACTAGACAAGCCTTAGCCGAAATAAAAAGTTTAAGAGCTGTAGCCGATATTGCCTATAAAATTTCTAAGGAGCGTGCTCCAGCCAACAAAATGATGTCGAGCAGTCCTGATGATTTATTAAAGAATCAGCAAGAATTAAAAAAATTTCGTTTAATTGTCGATGCGCAAATTGATACAAGTATTCTTATCTTAAAACAAGCAGGTTATGTTTCATTAGCAAATGAGTTGCAAACCAACTTCAAAGAAAACCTTAGACAAGCTCGGCATGTGGTCGACTATTATGGTGAAATTCCATATGGAGCGAGAACTTCCGTCCAAATGGATAATGCCATTTTAGGGATGTTTGGAGCATGGGATAATTGTAGGGAAATACTGCAAAAATTGATGTTGCAGCTAAAAAGTAAAGATAGCCGTATTTCTAATTACTTTACGCTGATTATAGTTCTGACCGATATGCGAGATCAGGCCGGACGTATGGCATCTAATATTATTGCTCCTGTGAGCTTTAATGAAGAAATTCCAAGTAATAATCGTGCGCGTTCTCTACAAACTCAGCATCAGTCTAGATATTTATGGATTTTGGTTGATACCTTGCAGCCTGAACAGGCAAAGACTCCAGAATACCGTCGGCTATATTCTCGAGTGAAATCAGAATTTATAGACAAGGGTATTCCGATTGTAGAAAAGTTATTAGACGAAAGCGAAAAGGGAGAGCCATATTATTTAAATGGCACTCAATTGACAGAAGCAATCGTGGGTAAATTTACCACCGTGGTTGATTTACAAAGTTATATTCTTGATGAAAGTGTTGTAATTGCCACTCAAGAGAATGTAGTTGCTCGAAATGATTTTCTCTTAACGTTATTAATTTCTTTAATTTCTCTAGCCACCGCGTTACTTACGCTTAATTATGCGCAAAGAAGGGTGTTTTCTCCTTTAATAAAAGCGAGGACTTTAATTTTAGATTTATCGCATAGTTCTGATCATTGCACAGATGAGATGAATGTAACTACAAAAGGTGAATTTTTTTCTCTATTTGAGGCGATTGATCGATTACAGCGTATGTTGCAACAACGTGATGCTTTTGAATTTCAATTAAAGAATATAGCCAATACAGACCCATTAACTGGTGTGTCCAACCGTTTAGCTTTATCTGAATATTTAAAAATTGTTGAAAGTTACCCTCAAAAATTTACGCAGACTTGTTTAATGATTATAGATATTGATCGTTTTAAACAGGTGAATGACCAATATGGGCATATTGTAGGTGATCATGTCATTGTTAATATTGCTGAGCAATTAAAGCAAAATATAAGAAGTTCAGATTTAATTGTTCGTTATGGCGGAGATGAATTTTTAATATTGTTAGAGCAGGTGCAATTTGTAGATGCTCGCCTTTTGGCAGAAAAAATTCGGATTGCCATTTCTTTACAAGAAATTGATTTATCAGGTTCAGATGAAAAATTGCATGTGTCTGTCAGTATTGGTTTTGCGATAGGAGCGGCGAGTTGGATAGAACTCTTAGAGAAAGCTGACCGTTCGCTATTAAGAGCTAAAGCCCGAGGGCGAAATGCAGTTGAGGGGTAATTCAAACCTTTATGAGCCTTGTTTTGAAAAATCAAATTATCTGTGGTTTATTAGGTATCTATTATTTTGAAATATACTAAATTATGAATACATTAGATAAAGAACAAAGATTAAAAGAATTATTAGAAAATAATATCAAAAATGAAAAAATTGGTACGGCCATTGCGATTACTGGGTCTTGGGGCATTGGCAAAACTTTCTTTTGGAGAAAGTTTTTAGATAAACAATTATCTGATGAGCGAGTTTATAAAAAAGATAATGTATTCAATCGGAAATATGCTTATGTATCACTTTTTGGATTGGAATCCTTAAGCGATCTTAGAACTCAGATTTATAGCAGTATAGAAAGCTATCACTCATCAATAGAAATTCCTAAATGGATTAAAACCCTACCTTCAATTTTTAAAGATACTCGTATTACACAATTAGGAATCAATGCACCTGTTAAGTTGATTGATAGCTTAATGTTTGCACAAGTCAAAGATGCCATCATTTGCTTTGATGACTTTGAGCGTATGTCTAATAAATTAGATGTTAAAGATGTTATGGGCTTGGCAAACTATCTAAAGTTAGAAAAAAATTGTCAGATTATTTTGATCTTAGATGAAGATAAAACAGAGGCCGAAAATAAGAAAAAATATGGTGATTACAAAGAAAAGTTAGTTGATGAAACGATAATCTTAAATTCTGTTGAACCTTTGATTCGGGAAAATACTAAAGGTATCGATGAGCAATTAATTAATTTGATGATAGATTTTGCTGAAAAATTAGAAATTCATAATTTTCGGTTTTTCCAGAAAGTAATTAAATTATTTAGATATTTTCTTGGTGAGTTCCCAAAAGAAGTTGCCTACTCAACAAAAGAAATTATTCTAATTCGAATTCTGCAAGGCTACTTAATTCAGGATTATTCAGGCCTTGATTATGTTTGGGATGATTGTAAATATTTCTCAGAAAAACAACAAGAAAATTGGAGTAATACGAAAAGACAAACTTATGAAAGCTTGCAAAAAGTTTCTTATTCATTTAATCACAATGATAATTGGTTAATTGAATTTCAAAAATGGTTTGATCAAAAAGATGAGATAGATTTTTTGGAATTAAAGGAGCTGGCTAATTCGGAACTTATATCAGAAAAACCAAAATATTAAAAACAAAATTTGGGATATTTTTGCTAAACGTCATGATTTGAAGTTAGAAGAAGCTGATTTGGAATATATTGCTTCCCTTGCTGAAGAGTGTGTAAAACTTGAAAGCTTTCATAATACCGCCTCAATGTATGAAATTATAAAGAAATATCTAGCTGATAAATCGAAAGCTGAAAAGTTCAAAGCAAAGATCCTAAGTCATATTGATTCGAATTTAAAAAACTCTATTGTTCGTGCAAATAAAGAACGGGAACTATGGGGAAATGAAAACAATATCTTTTATACATATATTGATGATTTAGCTAAAAATTATATTGAAGAAAAAACTTTAAGTGAGATAGCGTCTTATTTTTTAAAGTGGGGTAATTTTAAAAGTGAAAATGATAAGGATCTGTTACGAAAATTTTCATTTGATGAATGGTTTAAATATTTGACTGAAGAAATTTATCAGGAACCTTTTTTCATTGAGGGAAATGATAGCCTGATACAGTATTTAAAAAGATTATATTTAATAATAAGGGAAGATGATTCTATAGATTCAATAATTGTAAGGGTTCTACAGAAAATTGGTCAGGAATCAGAATTTAAAAAAAGATATATGCAGGATATTATTGAAAATCATTTAATGACAAAGACTTAAAGAATTTATTATCCATTTTCTTCTAACCTCACACATTAAAGAACGAAGTTAGAAGAAAAGGAGTCAGAAAATTACTTCAACATCGGTTTTAAGAAACGGCCAGTATGTGAAATCTCAACCTCAGCCACTTGTTCAGGTGTGCCTTCCGCAATGATCATACCACCGCCTGAACCACCTTCAGGGCCCAAGTCGACAACCCAGTCCGCTGTTTTAATCACATCAAGGTTATGCTCAATCACCACAATGGTATTACCCTTGTTGCGTAGCTCGTACAAAATGTCGAGTAGCTTGGCAATATCATGGAAATGTAAGCCTGTCGTCGGCTCATCCAAGATATATAAGGTTTTACCCGTATCACGTTTTGCTAACTCTCGAGCTAATTTAACGCGTTGCGCTTCACCGCCTGAAAGTGTCGTTGCAGCTTGACCTAAACGAATATATCCCAGACCTACTTGCATTAAAGTATCTAAACGACGATGAATCACAGGAATTGCATTAAAAAACTCAGCTGCATCTTCAACGGTCATTTCTAATACGTCTGAAATGTTCTTGCCTTTATAACCAACTTCTAAAGTTTCACGGTTATAACGCTTGCCATGACAAGCATCACAAGGCACATACATATCAGGTAAGAAATGCATCGCGACTTTGATCATGCCATCGCCTTCACAGGCTTCACAACGTCCACCTTTCACGTTAAACGAGAAGCGACCAGCGCTATAACCACGCGCTTTTGCCTCTGGCGTTTGAGCAAATAACTCACGAATAGGCGTAAATAGACCCGTATAGGTAGCTGGATTAGAACGTGGTGTACGTCCAATCGGGCTTTGGTCAATATCGACAACCTTATCTAGATGTTGCAGGCCATCAATTGAGTCGAACTTCTCGGCTGTTAATGTAGTTGCACCATTGAGTTGTGTGGCTGCCAATGGAAGCAAAGTACGGTTAATTAGCGTCGATTTACCTGACCCTGAAACCCCAGTCACACAGGTCATGATGCCAAGTGGAATGGTGAGATCGACATTCTGTAGGTTATGACCACTTGCACCAGAGAGTTTGATGAATTCATCTGGGCGTGGCGATTGGGTACGTTGCGTAGGTATCGCAATTTTTAGGCTGCCTGAAAGATATTGACCTGTAAGAGAGTCTTTATTGCTTGCAATCTCGTCATAGCTACCTTCACCGATAATGACACCGCCGTGAATCCCTGCACCAGGTCCGATATCAATAATATGATCCGCAGCACGAATCGCATCTTCGTCATGCTCAACCACAAGCACGGTATTGCCGAGATCGCGTAAGCGAATTAAGGTTTGTAGTAGGCGATCATTATCACGTTGATGCAGACCGATCGATGGTTCATCTAGAACATACATCACGCCCATCAAACCTGCACCAATTTGCGAAGCGAGACGAATACGCTGAGCTTCACCGCCTGACAAGGTTTCTGCTGAACGAGCGAGACTGAGATAATTTAAGCCGACACTGACGAGGAAGTGTAAACGCTCGCGAATCTCTTTAAAGATTTTATCTGCAATTTCGCCTTTAGCGCCTTCAAGATTGAGATCTTGATAATAGTTTTCAGCATCACCAATCGACATCTTGGTGATTTGTGCAATCGTCTTATCTTTGACTCGAACGTTGCGTGAAATCTCATTTAGACGTGAACCGTCGCAGGCATCGCAAGCGGCATTCGATAAATATTGGGCTAAATCGTCTCGTACATAGTTACTTTCAGTTTCACGGTAACGACGTTCAAGATGTGGCAAAATTCCTTCAAACGGCTGTACGCGAGTATGTTTACGGCCACGTTCGTCGATATAGCTTAAATCGACTTTTTCTTTGCCCGTACCTTGTAAAAATTTCTTTTGAGTATCTTTATCTAACTGGTTCCAAGGCGTATCAAGTTGGAAACCAAAATGGTCGGCAACTTTTTGTAGCATCGAATAATAATATGGACGTTGACGATCCCAACCACGAATTGCACCTTCACTAATCGCAAGTTCAGGATTTGGAATGAGCTTTTCAGAGCTAAAATGACTGCGTGTACCTAAACCGTCACAAACAGGGCAGGCACCAAATGGGTTGTTAAATGAAAATAAACGAGGCTCAAGTTCTGCCACAGCACGATCACATTTAGGACATGAGTGTTTTGCAGAAAAAACACGGTCTGGGTGTTCGCCATTCATCCATGACAAAACCGCAATATCACCGCCCAAACGTAATGCAGTTTCAAATGATTCGGCAATACGGTTACCTAAATCTTCGCGTACTTTAAAACGGTCAACAACAACTTCAATGGTGTGCTTTTTCTTTTTATCGAGTTCAGGCGGCGTATCAATGTCAATGATTTCACCATCAACACGCGCACGAACAAAACCTTGGCCTTGTAGTTGTTCGAACAAGTTGCTGTATTCACCTTTACGTTCACGAACTACAGGGGCAAGCAACATCAGTGCTGTGCCTTCTTCAAGTGTTTTTACTGCATCGACCATTTCAGAAACAGTTTGCGCGACCATCGGCAAGTCGTGTTCAGGGCAGTACGGTGTACCGACACGCGCATAGAGCAAGCGTAAATAGTCATAAATTTCAGTAATGGTACCAACGGTTGAACGTGGGTTATGACTGGTAGATTTTTGCTCAATCGCAATGGCTGGAGATAAACCTTCAATCGAGTCTACTTCAGGCTTTTCCATTTGCGATAAAAACTGACGGGCATACGCTGAAAGTGATTCGACGTAGCGGCGTTGTCCTTCGGCATAGAGGGTATCGAAGGCAAGAGAAGATTTTCCTGAACCTGATAACCCCGTAATTACCACAAATTTATCGCGTGGAATATCGAGAGACACATTTTTTAAATTATGGGTACGTGCGCCTCGAATACGGATATGACTTTGGCTCATAAAACATCTCAATTATGTATTAATGAAAATTTAGGTGTTGATTGATCAGTCTCGTGCAGTGTGACTGGTTATAAACAACAGACCCTATATATGATAACGATTTAAAATTGTTCAAGTGGTACAAAATGATTTAAAGCGACAAATTGTGACGGTTAAACGACAATCGACAAAATTTGTTTAATTAAGCAGGTTGTATTTTTAACATTCCTCTCTTTTGATTTCTACTCTTAGCAAATTTTAATGAGCAACATAATTTTACTAGACGACTGGTCTAATAGTGGGGTATTGTGTATGCATGAAACGATTAAATAAAAGTGAAACCACGCGACAACACATTTTGGATACCAGTTTTGAGCTGGTATTACACAAAGGGTTTGTCGGCGTTGGTTTACAAGAAATCTTAAAGGCTTGTGACGTACCTAAAGGTTCGTTCTATCACTACTTTGCTTCGAAAGAGGCGTTTGGCTGTGCGTTGCTAGAGCAATACATGGCCAACTATAAAGTTCGTATGGAACAGCTTTGGCAGCACAGTGAGCAAAGTGCCCACGCCCGTTTAATGGCGTTATGGCAGGCATGGATTGATGACCCAGTAAATGGTAGCTGGGCTGAAAACTGCCTGATTGTGAAACTGGCAGCCGAGGTTTCCGATTTATCGGAAGATATGCGCCAAATTCTCAATGACGGTGTGTACAAATTAACGCAGCGTCTGGCTTTGCTCCTCAAAGAAGGCCAACAAGAAGGGTCAATTCCAAAACATATTGATCCTTTAAAAACTGCACAAGTCATGTATCAGTTATGGTTAGGTGCTGCTTTACTCACAAAATTGTCGCAAGACAAAGCACATCTACATCTAGCTTTAGAAACGACCCAACAACTCTTAAAACCGATAGAGGAATAAAGCATGCGAAGTATTATCCATGGTAATTTTGGCGAACCTGTAGACGTTTTAGAGCAGGCGGATATGCCAAAGCCAGAACCAAAAGCTGGTGAAGTTCGTATTAAAACAATCATGTCTCCAATCCATAATCATGATGTATGGACGGTACGTGGAAGCTATGGCTACAAGCCTACTTTACCCGCTATTGGTGGTAGTGAAGCTGTTGGTATTGTAGATGCGCTGGGTGAAGGCGTTACTCATGTACAGGTAGGACAACGTATTGCAGTTGCAGCTGTGCATGGTAGTTGGGCTGAATACTTTATTGCACCAGCTCAAGGGCTTATTCCGTTAAATAATGAAATTGATGACGAAACAGCAGCACAGCTGATCGGTATGCCAATTAGTGCCCTCATGCTGTTGGACTTTGTAAATGTTCAACCGGGTCAATGGTTAATTCAAAATACAGCGAATGGTGCGGTAGGTAAAACTGTTGCCATGATTGCGCAGGCACGTGGTTTACCCGTGATTAATTTAGTTCGTCGTACTGATGCAATTGCAGAGATGCAAGCTTTAGGCATTCAACATGTTGTAGCAACCGATCAGCCTAACTGGAAAGAGCAAGTTAAACAGCTTCATGGTGACCAACCTTTAATTGCTGGTGTGGACTCGATTGGCGGAAGTGCAAGTGGTGAAATGCTGAACTTGCTTAGTGAAAATAGCCTATTGGTTTCGTTTGGCAGTATGACAGGTGAAACCATGCAAATTTCATCTGGTGATCTCATCTTTAAACAAGCAACTGTAAAAGGTTTCTGGGCGAGTGTGGTCAACAAAGAAATGCCAGCAGAACGCAAAAAGGAACTGATTGTTGAGTTATTAACGCTGGCAACTCAGAAAAAATTAATCCTTCCTGTAGAAGGCGTATTTAGTTTTGATGAGATTAAAACAGCTGCTCAAAGAGCAACACAAGGTGCTCGTCAAGGCAAAGTATTGTTAAAGCCGTAAAACATTAAAAGATCAGTCGAGAGACTGATCTTTTTTCATATCTTTAAAATAAAAAGGAAAATTGTATGATCGGACAAGTTTTAGTGGGTTTAATTGCAATATTACATGTCTATATTTTAGTGTTAGAGATGTTTTTGTGGGACAAGCCCTATGGCATGAAAGCCTTTGGAAATAATGCAGAAAAAGCAAAACTCACCAAAGTGATGGCACAAAACCAAGGTCTTTATAATGGCTTTTTGGCTGCGGGTTTATTCTGGTCTTTATTTGCAGATGCACCTTTTGCGACATCAATCGCCAATTTCTTTTTAGGCTGTGTACTCATTGCAGGTATTTATGGCGGTCTGACTGCCAGTAAAAAGATTATTTATATTCAGGCAGTTCCAGCACTGATTGCTTTAGTCGCTGTTAATTTTCTTTAAAAAGCGCACAATACAGCGTTTTGATATGGAAATGACCAGATAGGATAAGCGCATGTGGGCGTTATTTTTAAAATGTATGTTGGGGGCTGGGGTTGTCCTCATCATTTCGATTTTATCGAAAAGTAAGGCATTTTATATTGCAGGTTTAGTCCCGCTTTTTCCTACATTCGCTTTGATTGCCCATGTGATTGTTTATCAGCAAAAAGGAGCTGAGGCTTTACAGAAAACAGCTCTGTTTGGCCTATGGTCACTTATTCCTTACGCCATTTATTTAGTGGCGGTCTATGTACTTGCAACGCGTCTGTCGATGTGGTCGTGTCTAGGTTTGGCAACATTGTGTTGGGTAGTTGCCGCGGCAGGTTTAATTTATGGCTGGCAACTATTTCAGCATTAAAAGATTAAGAGATAGCCCTTAATCTTTTAAATTGAACTAGCTTTATGACGGATCGATAACGCGGGTTCTGAGCATCCCTTCAACTAAATTGATCATCTTTTTGCGAGAAAGAATTCGAGGCAGCTGAGACGTTAAATAGTTGCTACAACCTACAACAAGAGTTGGTTTATTTTTATCTAATGCTGCAACTGTTGCAGATACAACATCGTCGACTGTAGAGCTTTTCATACCGCTGGTATCGGCATTAGCGACCTGAGTAAAATTGGTTTCCGTATTGCCCGGACAAACTGCCAAAAATTTAACGCCTGAAGATGAATATTCTCCTGCCAGCGCCTCAGTAAATTGTAATACGTAAGATTTACTTGCCCCATAAACAGCAATATAAGGAAGAGGCTGGAATGCACCTGTCGATGAAATATTAATCATGATGCCTTTTTTGTTAGCAAGCATGTGAGGCAAGAATAAATAACATAAAGACGTCACGCTGCTGATATTCAGCGTTATCATTTCTTGATAGGTAGATACAGATTGATCTAGGAATTTAGTCCATTTTCCAAATCCTGCGTTGTTAATTAAAATCTCTACCGATAATTTTCTAGCCTGCACTTCATCAAATAAGGTTTGAGCTGAATTGAATTGAGCTAAATCTAAAACGATAACCTCAACATTTACGTTATATTTTTTTCTAAGTTCATCAGCTAAATCATTCAGCTTTTGTTCGGAGCGTGCAGTCAAAATTAAATGAATCCCTAAAGATGCAAGTTTTTGAGCATAGGCTTTGCCTATTCCTGAAGATGCTCCTGTAATTAATGCTGTTGAATTTTTAAATGTAGAAAGATGAGCGCTCATTTTATTTATCCGTAATAAACGAAGTCATTACGATAAACCTTTACCCTAAGGTCAGAGTCAAGCACTAATTTTGAAAGCTATTTCAAATTTTAATGAGCTATTTTAAGCCGAAATCTTATTGATAATATAAGTATCAATAATCTCATTCTCAAGTTGCTTTAAATCTTGTTGTAAACGGGTTAACGCTGCTTTTTGCTCAATAATTTGTTGATTCTTTTTCTGAATGAGCTGTTGTGCAACTTCTACAGGAAATCGATTATTTTTATATTTTAAAGCTGACAGGTCATAAAGCTCAGAAAGACTAAATCCAACAGCTTGTGCAAGGCGGATCATCTTAACTGATTTAACATCAATCTCTTCATAAATACGATAATTTCCCTTTCTTTTTGCCACAGGTAGCAAGCCTAATTTCTCATAATGCCGAATGGCTTTAGGAGTAGCTCCAGTTAAAGATGCTAATTCGCCGATATACATATCTGTCTCGCATTTTATTGAAAATCGATCAGAGTATTGAACCATCTGACCGATTCTTTTGAAGTTTTAAATATGATCTAAACCTAACCATTGTCTTTGGTGGTAGGCGCTATCCCAAAATAACCACTCAAGTTTTGCACCCATGGTGTACGCGGCATGCATTTTCTCTAACGTATCAGCATCGCAACGAGCGGCAACTTTATCAACTGTCGCAATGACGTTACGTACCGCCGTATGAAACTCTTCGCCAGCATAGGTATCAACCCACGCTTGATATGGGTTGTTTGGAATTGATTTGTTTACAATGTCTTTACCGACTTCGGCATAAATCCAGAAGCACGGTAAAAGTGCTGCCAGCACAACAGGATAACTTTCAGACCAAGCAGTTGCGGTTAAAAATGAAGTGTAATGGTGGCCGGCCAAAGTTAATGGCGTATTTTTAAATTCTTCTTTGGTCACACCAAAATTTTTCATGAAGTCATCATGCAAACTGCGTTCAACCACAATCGCAATTTTGGCTGCATCTGAAAATTGCATAATATCGTCAGCTTCAAAAGCTTTTGCTGCTGCAACGGCTAAAACGCGGCCATAAGCAACGAGATATTGAGCATCTTGAATAACATAATGACAAAACGCTTCTTTATCTAAAGTTCCACTGGCAAGTTCCTGATTAAAAGGCAGGGCTAGAATTTTTTGATATAAATTTAAATTACGTTGCCAGAGTTCTTGAGAAAAAAGCATAAAATCATTCCATTTAAAATAAGACAGCTGAATCAGATTTTAAATCAATTTTAAAATACAAAAATAATAATGATAGATATATCTTAGAAAAATATTTAATACGATTAATAAGTTAATTAAAAAATATAAATTTCTTTATTAAACAGAGAGATAAAGTAAAGGGAATAACGGCACAAAACAACATCGTTTTGTGGTTAATTATCGATATAATAGCCACGGTTTTAAGAAAGATTAAATTTAGTTCTTGGTATAGGTCTGATCCATGAAGCATTTCCGATTTTCGATATTTTTTACGGTGGTGTGTTTAGCGCTATCCGCTTATTGGGGTTTTACCCATGGACCTGAAGCAGGCGTGTCTACCATGCTTAAAGCTTTAACGATTACAGCCATTTTAGCTGTAATGGAGGTCTCTTTATCTTTTGACAATGCTGTCGTGAATGCATCGGTTCTACGTAATTGGGATCCTTTCTGGAAAATGCTGTTTTTGACGGTTGGTATTTTAATCGCCGTTTTTGGTATGCGTTTAATTTTCCCAGTGGCGATTGTTGCCGTGACTGCGGATATGGGAATGATTGAAGTGGCTAAATTGGCACTCAACGATCCAAAAACGTATTCTGAACGTTTAATGGCCCACCACGCCGAGATTTCAGCTTTTGGTGGAACATTCCTATTATTGGTTTTCTTAAACTTCTTCTTTGATGAGGAAAAAGAAACGCATTGGTTCAGATGGCTTGAAGCTAAACTTTCTAGCTTAGCTAGCGTACCTGCAATGTCTGTTTTTATTGCTCTCATTGCAATGTTAATTATGGCAGCAAATGTTGATGAGTCGCAGCGCCTTGTTGTGACTATGGCAGGTATTTGGGGCATCGTGGTTTATATTGGTGTAGAAGTATTAAGCCATATGTTAGGCGGTGAACCTGAAATTGATGAAGATGGCAACGCCGTTATGAAAGATGGATCAGGTGCTGCTTCTGGTGTGGTTAAAGCAGGTATCGGTGGCTTCTTATATCTAGAAGTGTTAGATGCATCTTTTAGTTTTGACGGTGTGATTGGTGCATTTGCAATTACCAGCGATGTTGTCGTGATTATGCTTGGTCTTGCTATTGGTGCTATTTTTGTCCGTTCAATGACAGTTTATCTTGTTGAAAAAGGCACGCTAGATGCTTATGTGTTCTTAGAACATGGTGCACATTATGCAATTGGTGCTTTAGCATTCATTATGATTGCAAGTGGTACAGGCGTACACGTACCGGAAGTGGTAACAGGTTTAATTGGTGTAGCATTTATTGTTTGGGCTGTATTTGCTTCAATTCAATATAGTAAACGCCATCCACACTCGTCTTAAGCTAATTTTCAGTAAAGATGTTTAGAATAAAGAGGCTAAATGCCTCTTTATTTTTTTAAGCTGAAATCGTTAATTTAAATAAGGTGTCCCGTATTTTTAGAAACGAATCGGCTTATAATTTGCCTAGTTTGATAAACGTGTATTGATATGATGAATGCTTTGGAACGTCGCTCAACTTTTGCCTTAAGTAGTATTTTTGCGCTACGCATGTTGGGTTTGTTCATGATTATTCCTGTCTTTTCTGTAGTCGGGCAGTCATATCAATATGCAACTCCAGCACTCATTGGTTTGGCTGTGGGTGTCTATGGTTTAAGTCAGGCGATCTTACAGATTCCATTTAGCTTACTTGCTGACCGTTTTAGCCGCAAACCTCTTGTGGTGCTTGGCTTGTTACTCTTTGCTCTTGGCGGTGCAATTGCCGGTTTATCTGACACGATTTATGGCGTGATTATTGGCCGTGCCATAGCGGGTGCAGGTGCTGTTTCAGCAGTCGTCATGGCGCTTTTAGCCGATGTCACACGTGAAGAGCAGCGTACTAAAGCCATGGCCGCTATGGGCATGAGTATTGGTCTGTCTTTTGTGGTGGCTTTTAGTCTTGGACCTTGGCTCACAAGCATTGTGGGTATTTCAGGCCTATTCTTTGTCACGACAATTATGGGCTTAATCGCGATTTTGATGCTATTGCTTGTACCTAAAGTGACTCGTCATCATCGTAATTATAAGCAAGGCTACATGGCTCAGCTTAAGCAAGTCATTCAAATGGGCGATTTAAACCGTTTGCATGTCTCGGTTTTTGCACTGCACTTACTGCTTACCGCCATGTTTATTTATGTGCCTTCACAGCTCATCGAGTTTGCACATATTCCTTTAGCAAGTCATGGTCTGGTGTATCTGCCGCTGTTAGTAATTAGTCTGTTCTTTGCGTTTCCAAGCATTATCGTGGCTGAAAAATATCGCAAAATGCGAGGAATTTTCTTAACGGCAATTACAGGGATTATTGCAGGTTTGCTGTTACTCATATTTGGCTATCAATCAAAATATGTATTACTCGCAGGCCTAGGTATTTTCTTTATTGCGTTTAATGTGATGGAAGCATTATTGCCATCGTGGTTATCAAAATGTGCTCCAATCCAGTCAAAAGCAACCGCTATGGGTGTAAATGCCAGTAGTCAGTTTTTAGGTGCTTTTTTTGGTGGCACACTAGGTGGTCAATTATTGATGTTACATAATACTGCGATTGGATGGAGTGTCTTAACAGGGATTGCTATAATATGGTTGCTAATTAGTTTTGGTTTAGCTCAGCCGCGGTATTTGTCATCGATTGTGTTGCCATTGCCGCAAGTGCAACAGGTGAATGAGTGGACCACACAGCTATTGGCAATTCGTGGTATAGAAGAAGTTGTGGTGATGCCTGACCAGCAAGTTGCTTATATTAAAGTCGATAAACAGACTCTTGATGAGGCTGCGCGACGTGATTTAACGCAGTTGTTCGGTAAAGAGGTAGCCATTTAAGCATAACTCTTATAAAGTAAAACATAGAAATGTATAGGATGAAGACAGCTAATGCGTGGTGTAAATAAGGTTATTTTGGTTGGTACTTTGGGTCGTGATCCTGAAACAAAAACTTTTCCAAATGGGGGTTCGCTGACTCAATTTTCAATCGCGACAAGTGAAGCTTGGACCGATAAAACTTCAGGTGAGCGTAAAGAACAAACAGAATGGCACCGTATTGTTTTGCATAACCGTTTAGGGGAAATTGCTCAGCAGTTTTTACGTAAAGGTTCTAAGGTTTATATTGAAGGTTCATTACGTACGCGTCAGTGGACTGATCAAAATGGCCAAGAGCGCTATACAACAGAAATTCGTGGCGAACAGATGCAAATGTTAGATGGTCGTCAACAAGGTGAACAAGGGTTCGCTGGCGGCAATGATTTTAACCAACCACGTTTTAATGCACCTCAACAAGGTGGCAATGGTTATCAAAATAATAATAACCAAGGCGGTGGTTATAACCAAAATAGTGGCGGCGGTTATGGTAGCAACCCAGCTGGTTTTGGTAATGGTGGCAACAGCCCGCAAGGTGGTGGTTTTGCTCCAAAAGCGCCACAGCAACCAGCTTCTGCACCAGCAGATTTAGACGACGATTTACCGTTCTAACTTGTACAAAATTTTAAAAAAGGCGAGTTTATCTCGCCTTTTTTATTACTCAATTCCGAGTAAACGTATCAGGGCCGTGCCAGCCGCTGCTAAGCAAATCACCAATAACAGGGGTACTTTTTTCCAAACTAATAAAAGCGCAAATCCAACACCCAATATACGCGCGAATCCAGCGAAATGTTGTCCTTCAAAAAATGTAGTCGTCACCGCAATAGCGCATAGCAAAACAGTTGCACCATTTGACAATAAAACTTGATATTTTTCGGAAAAAGTAAATTTGGCACCTAAGTGAAAACCAGCAAAACGGATGCTGTAAGTCCCAAGAGCAAGCAAGCCTATGCCCAAAATAATGAGTAATTGTTGATTCATTTTTTTCTACCAAATATTAAGCCAAAAAGTGAAATCAGAATTGGAAGTCCTGAGGCCAAAAAGGGTGTGGTAATCAGTGCCAAAGTTGATCCGGCAAATGCAGCTTTTCGAGTAGATTTATTCTTTAAAGCATTAAAAGTAAGTGCAATTAAAATGGCAGGGAAAATGGCATCTAGACCAAATGTTTTTGGGTCTGGAATAGCGGTTCCAATAAAATAACCCGCCGTTACACCGAGAGGCCAGCTCAGCATGATGCCTATACCACATAACCAGTAAGCAGCTTTTTTAGTCTCAAAATCAGGCTGTGCCATGCCAAACAAAACGCTTTCATCGTTCATGATATGAGCCCCGAAATATCGAGAGAATTTACCTCTGATTAGTTCATTAACCGCAATTCCAAAAGGTAAATGCCGTAAATTGACCAATAGTCCTGCAATTGCAGCAGCAATCGGGCTGCCACCTACCGCTAAAAAACCAATAAAGATAAATTCAGCAGTTCCTGCGAGCACAAATATTGATAGACAAAGCGGGATCCAGAGCGCTAAGCCATAGCTTGCTGCGAGTGAACCTAAAGACATACCAACGACACTCGTCGCTAGACACACAAAGAAAATCGAGCGGGTAGTGTCTTTACTAAGTTTCTTAATGAGAGAGTAGGTGGTCATAGTATGATATAACGAACGATTTTCCATTATAATGAATAAGTCTGATTGTTTTGTCAAAACGAACGATCGTTTTTTTTATAGAACGGATGTGGTGAATGTCTCAGCCAATTGAAATTATTGCCAAAGGTTTAAACCGTGAACGCCAAAGAGCAGGGCTTTCTTTGGCAGAGGTTGCTCGTCGTGCAGGCGTTGCAAAATCTACTCTTTCACAATTAGAGGCGGGGCAAGGTAACCCAAGCATTGAAACCTTATGGGCACTTTGTGTTGCACTAAATATTCCTTTTGCGCGTTTGATGGAAGAGCCAAGCAATCAGGTGCAAGTGATTCGTTGTGGAGATGGTCCAACCGTTAGCTCTGAAATTGCCAATTACAAAGCGATTTTGTTGGCGACTTGTCCGCCACATGCGCGTCGAGATGTTTATTTACTCATTGTTGAGCCAGGTGAAGACCGTCTTTCAGAGCCACACCCCGTTGGTTCTGTGGAGCATATTATTGTGGTGGAAGGTAAGGCTCTGGTTGGTCTAATTGATGAGGCCGTTGAACTCAGTGTTGGAGACTATATTTGTTACCCTGCTGACCAGAAACATATATTCAGAGCTTTAGAAAAAGGGACAAAAGCTTTATTAATTTCTGAGCAAAACTAAATAATTCCAATCTAATTAAAGTAAAACTTATTCATTTTTAAAATAAAAAATAAAAACCAATTACCCACATGCAATCTAAAAAGAGCCAATTTTGCGTATAAATTTTGCAATTGGCTCTCTCTTTTATTACAAAAATGGCTCTCGTTTCTTCAGGGCCGAAACGACAAATTAAAGCCATTGGAAGTATGCATACGGAAGCGCCGGATAAGCTCAGTGAATTTTCTGTTTTAGGAATTGGGCAAAACGGCTAAATTTTTAGGGGATATAGTTGGCTTCGGAGGATTTCCGAGATTGGCCGATATCCTCCATATATTAAGGAAAATGATATGGCAGCTCATCAAAGTGGTTCTGAAGCCAATCACTCCCAAAGTTTAAAACATGGACTTAAATCACGCCACCTAACGATGATCTCAATTGCAGGGGTTATTGGTGGTTCTCTATTCGTGGGCTCAGGTAGCATTATTTACAATACGGGCCCTGTTGTTTTTCTAACTTATGCTTTAGGTGGTCTACTCGTTTGGTTCATCATGCGGATGTTAGGCGAGATGGCCGTTTTAAACCCAGACAGTGGCTCTTTCTCAACTTATGCAGACCGCGCGATTGGTCGTTGGGCAGGCTTTTCAATTGGCTGGTTGTACTGGTGTACTCTCGCAATGCTCATGGGGTGGGAAGCCTATGTGGCAGGTAAAATTCTAAATAATTGGTTCCCATTTATACCAATCTGGGCCTATATGGTCGTGGTCATTGTCGCATTGGTCGCAGTCAATTTACAAAACGTGAAAAACTATGGCGAATTTGAGTTCTGGTTTGCGCTCATTAAAGTTATCGCGATTGTTATTTTCCTTGTGATCGGTAGTTTAGCCATCATGCATTTATGGCCTTGGGGTAATCCGGCTGCTTCTGGTATTAGTAACTTAACCTCTCAAGGCTTTATGCCAAATGGAGGATCATCAGTCATTACCGCCTTGCTTGGGGTCATGTTTGCCTATATTGGTGCTGAAATTGTTACTGTAGCGGCAGCAGAATCGGCAAATCCCTCTAAAGAAATTCGTAAAGCTTCTAACTCAGTAGTTTGGCGAATTATTTTGTTCTATGTGGGATCAATGTTTGTCGCGGTATGTTTAATTCCTCACAACAATGAACTTTTGAAAGATTCGACTTGGGGAACCTATAGCGTAACGTTAAGTGCACTTGGTATTCCGGGGGCTCGCCATATTGTAAATTTTGTGGTGTTAACGTCGGTATGTAGCTGTTTTAACTCAGCACTTTACACGTGTTCACGTATGTTGTTCTCATTAGCTAAACGTGGTGATGCACCGAAAAGTTTTGGTTCTGTGAACAGTAAAAGCAGCCCGTGGGTTGGTGTGATTGTGTCATGCTTTTTCTCTGTGATTGCCGTGATTTTAACTGCAACCAAGAGTATGGATGTTTATGACTTTTTTATGCTAACGACTGGCGCGGCAACATTGTATGTGTACCTGACCATTGCTTACTCTCAACTTCGTATGCGTAAAAAACTAGAAGCTGAAGGGGTGAAAATTGACTTTAAAATGTGGATGTTCCCTTATCTGACTTATGTGGTGATCTTTGCAATTATTGGGGCAATTCTCACCATGCTGATTGAAGGCACATATTTCAAAGAAGTAATTTACACCACAGCATTGTTCGGTATTATTGTGTTCTTTGGAATATTGTCGGAAAAACTGGGTTGGGGTAAAGACCGTAGAACGACCCATCTCACTCATACTCAAGAAGAAAAGTTAGTTTAATATTTTAGAAACCAAAAGAGCCTCTTTATGAGGCTCTTTTTTATTGATTGGGGGCAGAAAAAAGAATTAATTGAGGGTTGATACACCTGCTTCACGTAAGCACTGGAGTAGGACACCAAAAGCCATCACCATGTCTTTTTCATTGACGCAGGCAAAGCCCATGAGCAACCCACGTTGCGCGTGGGCATGTGATTGCATGTAATACTGTGAAAGTGGGCGAACTTTGACACCACGTTCGAGCGCGGTCGCTGCAATCGCGACATCATCGCAAGAGTTTGGTAGTTTTAAAACCAGATGTAACCCTGCTGCTTCATCGTATTCGTGGATAAATTCAGGCCCTAGATAGCGTTTAATCAGGCTCACCAAGTAATCACGCCGTTTGCCATAGAGCAGACGCATACGACGAATATGTGCCTCGTAATGACCTTCACGAATAAATTCAGCTAAAGCTTTTTGTTCGAGCAAATGCCCACCACGATACAGTTCAGCTGCCACAATCCGTAAGGGTGAAAAGAGCGGCTTAGGCACCACCAAATAGCCAATTCTTAAAGATGGATAAATGGTTTTGCTGAACGTGCCCATGTACAGCACAGGCGCATCATTTTCTAAACCTTGTAAAGATGGATACGGCTGGCCTGAGAAACGGAATTCGCTGTCGTAATCATCTTCTACAATCCAGCTATTGTGCTGGCGGGCAATCTCAATCAATTTGCGTCGGCGATCTAGGCTTAAATGTGAACCGAGTGGATATTGATGTGAGGGAGTGACAAAAATGAGTTTAGGTGGTTTAACCGGATTTTCTTCGGGGATAATGCCTTCGGCATCGACTGGCATGGGTTGAATATCAACGCCATTAATACGTAAAGTATTACGCATTCCCCAATAGCCTGGATCTTCAATCCAGATCCGGTCACCAATGTCACTGAGCGCACGTGAGACTAAATCAATCGCTTGGTGAATACCTTCGGTAATAATAATCTGGTCGGCATCGCACTGGACTGAACGGGCAACCCGTAAGTAGTCTGCCAATGCACTTCGAAGTTCAATACATCCGCCCGCGTTGCTATAGATAAGGCGGTTAATGTCTGGCTCACGGCTTAATTTTGCTTGAATACGACTAAAAATATGATGTGGAAACTCGGTAACGTCAGGAGCTCCTGGTACAAATGCCCCCCATTGATGTGGAGAGGCTGCTGCATAGCCTAATAAATTTGAACCACGTTGCGATAGCGCATAAGAGTTTTGAACCTTATGAATATTAGTGTTCTTTTTTTCATTTTTTGTATTTAAAAAGCTTTCGGGTAGTTTCTCTGCAACCCAGGTGCCATGGCCTGTCCGTGCTTCTAAGTAGCCTTCAGCTTGTAGTTGTTCGTAGGCAGTAAGAACTGTATTTCTCGAAACATGAATTTCACTGGCCAAATCCCGTGAAGCGGGCAAGCGCGTTTTTGGTTGAACCACTCCATCAATAATGGCAGCGCGTAGACAACGAAAAAGTCGCTGATGGAGTTTACCCTCGATGTCCTGTTGGAGCCGTTGTAACAAATGATCTCCAAGTAAACTACGCAATTGGCTCTCTCCTACAGTTAAAAAATGGCTCTCGTCAGTTGCCGCCAGACGAGCGAAATTACATGCATAGGCAGTTGTTGTAAAGCACCCTGAAAATTAAGCACAGGATGTAAAAACCAAAGCTGCAACTGATGATGAAAATATGAGGGAATCAAATGGATAATCAACATTCTGCACTTAACGCACGTAAACAGCAAGCAACTCCACGTGGTGTAGGCGTGATGTGTCAGTGGTATGCGGAAAAAGCTGAAAACGCCACGCTTTGGGACAAGGAAGGCAATCAATTTATCGACTTTGCTGGTGGTATTGCGGTTTTAAATACAGGCCATCGCCACCCTAAAGTGATTGCAGCGGTAACTGAACAACTCACTAAATTTACTCATACTGCCTATCAAGTAACTCCTTATGAGAGCTATGTCGCTTTAGCTGAGCGTATTAATGAGCGTGCACCAATTGCAGGACCTGCCAAGTCTGCTTTTTTCACAACAGGTGCAGAAGCAGTTGAAAATGCGGTGAAGATTGCCCGTTGTTACACTGGTCGTCACGGCATTATCACTTTTGGTAATGGTTTCCATGGTCGTTCATTCATGACGATGGCAATGACAGGTAAAACTGCGCCTTACAAACGTGATTTTGGTGTGATGCCAGCTGGTGTGTTCCACGCACGTTACCCTGTGCCTGCAAAAGGTATTTCAGTAGACGCGGCAATTGAAAGCGTTGAAGATATTTTCAGTGAAGATATTGCACCACATGATGTTGCAGCGATTGTGCTTGAGCCAGTACAAGGTGAAGGCGGCTTTCATGTTGTGCCAGCTGAGTTCTTAAAACGTTTACGCGCTATTTGTGACAAGCACGGTATTTTATTGGTAGCAGATGAGGTTCAGTCTGGTTTTGCACGTACTGGTAAATTGTTTGCAATGAACCATTATGAGACTAAAGCTGACCTGATCACGATGGCGAAAAGCTTAGGTGGTGGTTTCCCAATTTCGGGTGTGGTTGGTCGTGCAGAAGTGATGGATGCACCAAACCCAGGTGGATTAGGTGGTACTTACGCAGGTAGTCCGATTGCGGTTGCTGCTGCGCACGCAGTGATTGATGCGATTGAAGAAGAAAACTTATGCGACCGTGCAAATGAGCTAGGCGCTGAGTTGGTTGTTTCACTTAAAGACATTCAGCAAGCAACAGGCAATGTAGTGACTGATATTCGTGCATTAGGTTCAATGGTTGCAGTAGAACTAGAAACTGCTGAGCAAGCAAAAGTTGTACAAAACTATGCAATGGAAAACGGGTTGTTACTTCTTACTTGTGGTAAATACGGTAATGTAATTCGTTTCTTATATCCATTAACCATTCCTGCTGAGCAATTCCGTCAAGGCCTTGATATCCTGAAACAAGGTTTTGCGACACTCAAGGCAGGTAGTGCAAAAGCAATGGAGCAATCTGCATGATTCAAAACAATTTGCAGTATTTATTAAAACATCCTGATATTTCATTAGAAGCGCCTGCATCAAATGATTATATCGAGGTAAATGATGCTGCTACGGGTGAAACTTTGGCATGGGTGAAAACCTATGACCGCGCAGGGGTTGAAGCCGCAATTAACCGTTCAGCAAAAGCGCAAGCTGCTTGGAAAAAGCAAACTGCCTTGGCTCGCGCTGATGTGTTATTGGCATGGTACAACCTCATGCTTGAGCACAAAGAAAATCTGGCACAGATTTTAACGGCTGAACAAGGCAAGCCATTGGCTGAAGCACGCGGTGAAATTGGTTATGCAGCATCATTCATCCGCTGGTTTGCTGAGCAAGCTCGCCGTGTTGATGGTGAGGTTTTAACACCAACCTTGCCAAACCAACGTCTTTTAGTAATTAAACAAGCGATTGGTGTCACTGCTGCAATTACGCCGTGGAATTTCCCAGCTGCCATGATTACGCGTAAAGCAGGTCCGGCAATTGCTGCGGGTTGTTCAATGTTGGTTAAGCCAGCAGAGCAAACGCCGTTAACAGCTTATGCACTTGAAGTTTTGGCATTACAAGCAGGCTTACCAGCTGATGTTTTAATTAATATTAGTGGTGATGCGGTTGAAGTGGGCAAAACCTTATGTGAAAGCGATATCGTTCGTAAGTTAAGCTTTACCGGTTCAACCCAAGTTGGCCGTATCTTGATGCAACAATGTGCGCCAACCATTAAAAAGCTTTCACTCGAGCTAGGTGGTAATGCACCAGTTGTGGTTTTTGACGATGCCAATCTTGAACAAGCAGTTCAGGGCATTATGGCAAGCAAATATCGCAACAGCGGTCAAACCTGTGTGTGCGCTAACCGTATTTATGTTCAAGACGGTATTTATGATGCATTGGCAGAGCGTTTGGTTGAAGCGGTGTCTAAGCTTAAAGTTGGTGATGGACGCCAAGAAGGTTCAACTCAAGGGCCTTTAATTGATGAAGATGCGATTGCAAAAGTTCAGTCTCATATTGCAGATGCAACTGAGAAAGGAGCAACAATTCGTATTGGTGGTCAACGCTCGGCACTTGGTGGCACATTCTTTGAACCAACAGTTTTAACTGGCGTAACGCAAGACATGAAAGTGTCAAAAGAAGAAACCTTTGGTCCACTTGCACCACTCTTCCGCTTTAAAACTGAAGATGAAGCAGTGGCAATGGCGAACGATACCGAGTTCGGTTTAGCTGCTTATTTGTTTACTCAAAGCACAGCTCGTCAATGGCGCGTTGGTGAGGCACTTGAGTACGGTATGGTCGGCATTAACACGGGCGCAATTTCAAATGAAGTTGCTCCGTTTGGTGGTGTAAAACAGTCTGGTCTAGGCCGCGAAGGTTCAAAATTCGGCATTGAAGAATATGTTGAAATGAAATATCTCTGCGTAGACTTATCTGAGTAAGGAACAAAGCGAGTTCGTTTTGTTCTGAACGAAAACATGCAGCTATGCTGTATGTGATGTTTCACAAAAACCGGTCATGCCCATTCATGACCGGTTTTTTTTAGATAAGATCTGGACTTAGAGTGCTGAATCTAAAACTTCGCTATTTTTAATCACTTCTTGAGCTTTGGTATAGCTTTCAATCAGTAGCTGATAGGCAGGGAAAATTTGAGTATAAACTTGTGCCCATTCAAGTGCGTCATCTCGATTCCATGTTTTTTGAATTTCAGAAGCAACTGCTGCCGTATCCATAGGAACTACACCAGCTTGCACAACACGCGCTAACGTAATTTCTTCCGCCATTTTGCTATAAGTTCCTGAAGCATCAACCACTGCAAAAACTTTATATCCTTCTGCAACCGCACTAATTGCTGGAAAAGCCATACAAACGCTGGTAATTGTCCCTGCAATAATAAGAGTCTTACGACCAGTAGCCTTTACTGCGGCAACAAATTCAGGGTTGTCCCAAGCATTGATTTCACCTTTACGGGCAACATACTGTGCATGAGGTGCATTTGCGTGAATTTCAGGAATAAGGGGGCCATTTGGACCTTGTGGAACAGAAGCGGTTGTAATCACTGGAATATTCGACAAGCTTGCGATTTTAGCCAATGCTGCTGCACGGGCACGTAATTCGGTCATTGGCATGTCTGCTACAGTTTGAAATAGACCACTTTGATGATCGATCAAAAGCATGACTGAATCATCTGGATCGATGACTGGACGCTGACCATTGAAGTTTGCTGGAGTTGTCATTGTTATGTGCTCTTTGATGAGGGTGTAATTCATATTACAAATAGGATAAATGGCGAAAAATATCTAAAATAGAAATCATTGTCATGCATAAAGAACAACATGGTATGTTTTATATTCAGCTTGCTGAAATACACTGTGATTAATATGAGGATTGCAAAATGAAAGACTTAAATGACCTCTTTTTTTTCGTAAAGATTATTGATTGCGGTGGTTTTTCGGCTGCGAGTCACGAGCTGATGGTGACCAAGTCTTTATTAAGCCGACGTATGGCAGAGCTAGAAAATCGGCTTGGCGTGAAGTTACTCAATAGAACAACCCGCCAAGTCTCGATTACAGAGGTCGGCAAGATTTATTACCAGCACTGTAAGGCAATGCTGATTGAAGCAGAGGCAGCAGAAGAGGCGATTGAATATTTAACAGCGGAACCACGTGGCCTAATTAAATTGTCTTGTCCAACAAACTTGCTGCACATTAATGTAAGTGAAATGCTCAATGAGTTTCTGGCGCTTTATCCTAAAATTAAACTACATGTAGAGGCGACAAACCGAAGAGTCGACCTGATTGATGAAAGATTTGATTTGGCCATTCGAATTCGGCCTTTACCTTTGCCTGATAGTGATTCTATTGTTCGTGAGCTGGCTTTGGCGAGGCAGTTTGTTGTTGCTAGCCCCAACTTAACCAGTCGATATTTTTCAATCTCACGACCTGAGCAATTAGCCGATTGGCCGATTTTAATGATGGAAACTTTTGCACCCGAATATGCATGGCATCTTTATTCTCAAGACCAACAAGAAGCCACAGTCAAATGTCATCCTCGGTTCACCACTACAGATTTAACAGCTTTAAGAAACGCCACATTACAAGGATTAGGAGTAGCAAAATTACCAGAACTTGTGGTCTATGAAGATCTGGCTAAAGGAACACTCGTGAATGTATTGCCTGAATGGCAATTTCCTCCTGAAATGATTCATTTGGTGTATACAAGCAGGCGTGGATTGTTGCCTTCAGTAAAGTTGTTAATTGATTTTCTTGTAGAAAAGTTTAAAGGACTTAAACAGAATGCATCTGTGCTCTACTAAAAGAAGTACTCAATGCATTATGAAAATGAATAACCTTGAGTGCTTTCAGGCAAACGTCGAAGTTCTCCAATCAGCGTTTCAATGAGTTTCTCGACCACAAGACGCTGGCCTTTTCTAGACACATAAACCAGTTGTAGCATGCCAATATTCGATTTCCAGTCAGGAAGAATATGAATAAGTTTGCCTTTACGAATTTCAGATTCAACGGTTAAAAAGGGAAGGTCTGCAATTCCTAAACCATCCATAACGGCATAATAGACACCTGCCAAGTCATTACTTTTTATTCGTGGTTGATAAGGCACATCAACCGATTCGCCATTACGGATATTGCATAAATGCCAGATATAATTTTGCTTTTGAGTACCCAAACTAATACTTGGAAAGTCCTGTAATTCTGAATAATGTTCAATCGTACGACCTTGGAGCAATTCAGGCGCAGCAACTAGACAATGGTCAGTTTTAATCACATCACGAACAATTAAATTCGAGTCTTCATTGGGTTCGAAATTGGTCCGAATGGCAAGGTCGATGTCATCATGCAAAATATCTACTCGACGGCTTGTAAGCTCGAGTGATATTTCAACTTTAGGGTAGGTTTTTAAAAACTGATTTAAAATTTTTCTAATTTGAAAATGCATCATAAGCGGTGGGCAACTCACTTTTACCAACCCTTGAGGTTCGCTTTTTTGCTTTAACAAAACGTTTTCTGCACATTCAACCTGAGCAATAACTTTGCAGCATTCCTCATAAAACTCTTGGCCCAAATCGGTCACTTTAAAATGGCGAGTTGTTCTTTGAATCAGGCTCACATTAAATTTATTTTCAAGGTCAATAATACGTCGGCTGAGCTTTGATTTGCTAATGTTTTCGGCTTCGCTGGCCGCACTAAAGCCGCCGTGTTTTACGACCAAATAGAAATAATAAAAATCATCAAAAGAGCTTATCAATGTCAGATCAATCCATTTAAATAGAAGATTAGAATGCTTAAGCATTCTAATCTTGGTCATGTCATTATTTTTGCGATGTATTAAAGCTATAGCTGGTCATCAGGTTACGATAATCAGGAATATGATTTGAGAACAATGCACCTAAACCTTCTACATCATTACGCCAGTCACGGTGTAACTCACATGCCATACCGAACCAAGTCATAAGCTGAGCACCTGCTTTTGACATACGGTCCCAAGCAGCATCACGGGTTAATTCATTAAAAGTACCAGAAGCATCAGTAATCACAAACACTTCAAAGCCTTCTGCTAACGCAGCTAAAGCAGGGAATGCTACACAAACTTCAGTCACTACACCTGCAATAATCAGTTGTTTTTTACCTGTCGCTTTTACAGCTTTTACAAAATCTTCATTATCCCATGCATTAATTTGACCAGGACGTGGAATAAAAGGCGCATCTGGGAAAAGTTCTTTTAACTCTGGAACCAAAGGACCATTCGGACCATTTTCAAAACTGGTCGTTAAAATAGTAGGTAAATTGAAATATTTCGCAGCATCTGCAAGTGCTAATACATTATTTTTAAATTTATCCGGATCGATATCTCGAACTAAAGAAAGTAAACCTGCTTGGTGGTCAACTAAAAGAACTGCGGCATTATCCTTATCTAAACGCACGTAATCTTGAGCCATTTTTTATTTCCTCATGTTATCAAAATGAATGATGAAAAATTATTGAGTAGGTCATCATTGCCTAAAATTATGCTAGTTGAGTTTTATGTTGTGATTAAGTCTAAAAAATAGGATTAAGAATTTTAAAAATAGGACGATAGCCGAGACATATTCTGAAAAGACATGATTGTCTCATAGATGAAATAATGTGTTGCTAATCCTGATCTATAAACTGCAATTATTGAGGCGTAAAATCAATCCCAGTTCAAGAAAATCCTACATATATAGGAGAGATCAGATGAAGAAATTTCTTGGTGCATATCAAAATAACCAGATGCATTGGGTGGGTGATGGTTTCCCTGTATATAACCTGTTCTCTTATGACCGTTTAGGCCAAACCCTAAGCCCATTTTTGCTACTGGATTATGCAGCGCCTTATACCTTCTCACCAACGACTGAGCAGCAAGGTGTAGGTTCGCATCCTCACCGTGGTTTCGAAACGGTAACAATTGCCTACCAAGGTGAAGTTACGCATAAAGACTCAAGCGGTGGCGGCGGAACCATTAAAACTGGTGATGTGCAATGGATGACTGCGGGTGCAGGAGTGTTACACGAAGAGTTCCATTCTCCTGAGTTCGCAGAGCATGGTGGTCTTTTTGAGATGGTGCAATTGTGGGTAAATTTACCTGCCAATTCAAAAATGACTCCTGGAAAATACCAAGCGATTGAAGCCAAAGATATTCCAGACATTGCACTAGACGAGCACGGTAGTCACTTGCGTGTTATTGCAGGTGAATATGCAGATGCACAAGGTGCAGCAACTACCTTTAGTCCATTAAATGTATGGGATGGTAAATTGGTTAAAGGCCAAAAACATACCCTTTATGTGCCTGAAGGTCATACGACGCTTGTTGTGGTGTTAGAAGGGGCCATTGTGGTTAATGACTCAAACCGTCTTGAAGGTAAAACTGTTGCGATTTTATCTCGTGAAGGCGTTGAGTTCACCCTAAATGCAGAAGAAGACACTAAATTTTTGGTGTTAACAGGTCAACCGCTTAATGAGCCAATTGAAGGTTATGGACCATTTGTCATGAATACCAAATCTGAAATTATGGAAGCGATTAATGATTTTAATCGTGGAAAATTTGGTTCACTCATGCAAGAAGGATAAATTGCTCTCGATTAGCCGTTAAAGCAAAGTAATAAAAAGCCCGCTATCAAGTGTGAATAGCGGGCTTTTTCGCTGTAAAGGTTCTGTTTTTATGATGGTTGTCATTGTTGTCTCGGCATTGTTTTATGTGACTTGCTTCTCATTATTATGGGGTAATGATATCCCAAAAAATAACAGTTGTAAAACGAATGATATAAATATAGTTAAATTATCTTATTTTATTTAAAAGATTTTTTTTAAATTTTCAAAAAATATAAGGTCTTATGTGTTTCATTGTTATTGTAAGAAAATATAAAAAATGAGTGGGGCGAGAAACTAAATATTTTCTATATAAATTGATGCAAAAAATAAAAATCTGGTAGTTTTTAATACGGTGTTTTTTTAGGGTATGAGTGATAATCAAAAAAATTCTCAAAGAATGGGACATCATTTTGAATATCGCAATTATTGGCAGTGGAATGGCAGGTCTTGCGGCAGCAAGAATTCTGAAAGATGCAGGGCATACGATCACGATATTTGAAGCACTTCCTGGCAGGGGAATGGATAGCCATAGCATTGAGTTCGACGGTGGAATTATTGATGCTCCATTGCGTGTGATGAATCCACATTTGTGGAAGAACACGCTCAGTCTTGCTGCTCATTTAGGCATTAAAACTTTCCCAGTTCGTACTTATATGTCATGTAGCTGGTTATTCGAAGATCGTACGGAAACATGGTTAACCACATCTCGTAGCCGTATTGGTAATTTCCCGATTATCAATAACCGTAAAGGTATCCAGCAATATGGCTGGCGTCTTGTAAAAGGGATGTTGCAATTAAAAACTGCAATCCACCAGTTTTTCAAATCTAAAAATCAAGATATTACTCTCGCTGAATTTATTAATCAGAACGATATAGAAGAAGTATTCTGGCATGGTGTTGTAATGCCAGTGCTATATACCATTTGTACTTGTAACCCAAAAACAATTGGCGACTGGCCTGCAAAAAATCTACTTGAGTTTTTACGTCACTTAACTGATGGCGACATGCTGTTACGTATGAAAGGTGGTACACCTGCATTTGTAGATAGCTTAATTAAAGATATCGACATCCATAGCGGATCCGCGATTAAGAAAGTTGAATTACAAGGCGAAAAAGTACTGGTTGAAAACAGCCAAGGTGAACAGAATTTATTTGATCGTGTGATTGTTGCAACGCCAACATCTAAAATTGATGAGTTTTTAAACCCTGAACAATTTGCTGAAGATATGAAGCTGCTGAAGCAATTCCGTTTTGAGCAAGGCGATCTTGTGATTCATACAGATGCCACAGTAATGCCACCACGCCGTAAAGACTGGTCGGTGCTTAGCTATATGATGGATCGTAAGTTTACGCGTCAGCAATTCACAGTTTGGATGAATGCAGTTGAACCAACACTGGTTGGTAAAAATCCTGTATTCCAGACTTGGCGTCCAGTCACTGATATTGACCCTAAAAAAGTTATTTCAAAAGTGACCTTAACGCGTGCAGTAGTTGACTCGCAAACAATTGCTTTAAATAAAGAATTGCAACAACGTCATTTAGACTTAAACCGTAAAGTATTCTACTGTGGTTCATGGTCATGTGATGGCTTGCCAATTTTAGAGTCAGCAGTGACTTCTGCAATGCACATTGCTGAAATTTTAGGTGCACCTTTACCATTTATAGGTTTAAAGCCTCAGGTTGAAGTTGCTCCTGAGCTCGGTTACTAAAATTGTGAAAACAAAAGTTCGGGCAATACTCTCGCAACTAATCCCCCATAAATATGCAATTGATGCATCAAGTTTGGGGGATGATGGAGAGCTTGCTTGGACAAATTTGGGTTTTTGGAAAAACACCCAAAACTACCGTGAAGCTTGTTGCCAATTGGCCGACTATTTGGCACAAGCTGTCAATTTAAATTCAAAAGATAATTTATTAGATTTAGGCTGTGGACAGGGTGCAAGTTTATTGCACTGGTTAAAACACTATCAGCCCAAAAGCCTTAGTGCAGTTGAACTACAATCTAAATGTGTTAATAAAATTCAAAAACTTATTCCTGAAATAAGCCAAATTTTCTACGGTTCATTTTTAAATTTAAAACAATTTGAATTCAAACAACGCTTCGATGTCGTGTTGTGTATCGACGCGGCTTATCACAGTTCTTTAAATTCATTTCTTAACTCAGTCACTCCAGTTTTAAATTCAAATGCACGTTTAGGTTTTCATTACTTAATGAAAGCTGATTCATGTCAAAACATGACAGTCTTACAAGAACAAAAGTATCGCTATCTGCTTAAAGCGGCAGACGTGGTTTGGGACAATGTGCCAAACGAGAAAACGCTAAGAAATGCTTTAGAACAACAAGGTTTTGTCGATATTCAAATTGAAGATTTATCAGAACCTGTATTACTCGGTTTTTCGCAATATATTCAAAATCAACAAGGCCAAAACCAAAGCGGCGGGTTGGCAAATTTTAAAATTCAAATGACTGCAAAGTTATGCCAACAACTCTACCAAGCTGGATATGTACGTTATATTCAAATCACAGCAATAAAAAAATAGGATGAGCTATGTCAGCCAAATATCAGGGATCGTGTTTGTGTGGAGCTGTAAGTTATCAAAGCGAAGCGGAGCCACGTTATAGCTTTAATTGTCACTGTCGAGATTGCCAGAAGGCGACGGGTTCGGCATATGCACCAATCGCTTTTTTTCACCAATCTGAATTGAAAGTAAGTGGCGAGCTTAAATATTTTGAGACTTTAGGATCTTCTGGCCGACCTATTAAAAGAGCATTTTGCCCGACTTGTGGTTCTCAGCTTTTTGGCTTACCTGAAATTGCGCCTGAAATGATTTCAATACGTGCAGGTACTTTGGATGATCCGAGTCTCTATCAGCCTAGGGCGGAAGTCTTTGTGAGCCAAGCCTATAATTGGGATACGCTCAACCCAAACCTTAGGCACTTTGAAAAAATGATAGAGAAGAGCAAGAAATAAAACTTAATTAAAGAAGCCAAATATTCCTAAAATACAGATTAAAATAACGCTACTCATCGCTAGAAATAATATAGTTTTTCTATATTTTAGCTGAGGCATTTTACTCACAACAATAATTAGGCATGTAAGTATGATCACTAAAGGTTGAAAAAGATTTGATGGTAGAGTACACATCTCGTTCCTTGTTGTTTTTAAATTTATTTTAGAAATAAAGTGAAAGGTTCATTATATATTTTTCTTATCTAGTTGACGAACTGAACTTTTTGAAAATTCATATTTTCAGTTTTTTTAATAGGTAAATCGAGTTTTAAATTTAAAAGAACCATGTACGCTTTTTCGTACATTCATTCGGGAAATTTGCGTCTTTCTATGACTTCATAAATTACCTATGATGCACTTAACGGGAACAGGAAGTTCCAAAACGTAAAACAACAATAATAAGTTTAAGCATCAGGACGTGAGGTATTACAGGAAGTGTACCTAGTGACGAAATACGAAAAAAGCCCAACAGGATGTTGGGCTTTTTTCATTTTGTATTAACGAATTTCTTTTCCACCTAAGGCTGCACAATCAACAGGCGTATTCCATTTCACGGCAGTTCCTGTAAGTACAGGACGAACAATACGCCACGGCCAGAAACCAAATCTTTGGCTTTGATGATAATTAATCACCACATCTGCACCATATTTACGGGCAACAATGGCTAATTTAGGTTTTATTTCTTCAAACCCACCATATGTTCCTTTCGCGACTTTGACTCGTTTAATAGATTTATAGTGTTCTGCTGAAGGAGTACCCTCAATTAAGCAAATTGGTGGGTTTGCAACATTTTGAATTTGAGATGTGGTGTCTTGGGCATATGCTGTTAAAGGCAACGTTAGAAATAAAGCAGGTAAAATAAAACGGAGTTTCATATTTTTCCTTGTTGGTATCGTAATGAATTAAAGTTTATAAAATAGGTCTTATTAACATGACCTTATTTGGGGGCGCATTATAATCTTATCTTTTTAATATTTCTTATTTTAATCCTATACTTTTTAATAAATTAGCGGCATCATGTTTCGCTTTTAAAAGAATAAATTAGTTTTAGAAAGTTATTTTGAAGTTTAAATTTATAATAAGAGTTTATCGAATTTAAAAAATAAAGTTTTTGACAAGATCTTTTTCTCGAAAAGATATTCTTTAAAATATTATTAATAGGTTTTGCTTAAAATTATAGCAACGGCAAAAGAGATGGTTACTGAATTGCAGAAATATGAAAAATAATTTGAGGGGTGTAGATCACTAGGTCGTCTGCACTCTATTCTTTTGGAAATACTTATAAGTATTTGTGTATTTCAAAACCTACAGGCAACAAAAAACCCCATAAATCAAATATTCATGAGGTTTAATGATGGTGCCGGCACACGGATTCGAACTGTGGACCTACTGATTACAAGTCAGTTGCTCTACCAACTGAGCTATGCCGGCGATGTGGAATGAATTTTACAGTTTCTTAAAAAAAATACAAGCCAAAAAATGAGCATTTAAATTTTTTTGTTCTATTTTTAAATGCTTATGCAGTTTGACTTAAAAATGACTTAGGATTTCAACACATAAATGAAAGAATCAATATGTTCGCCACTATTTAAAGTGACTTGAACAGGTACTCTTTCATATTCTTCACCTTCAAAATCATCAAGCAATTTCCAGTTCGAATCTAAATGCTCCGAGCTAAAAACAAAACCTTGAACTTGATTAGCACCATCATCGAGCACAATGCCTGGATAGCCTAAATCTGCGCCCCAACCTTCGTTACGTAAGGTTCCACTTACCCAGCCTTCTGCCCATTGTCCGCCAATATTTTCAAGGATATGAGCGTTAGGTCGCCCTGGGCCTAATGTGCCATAAACAAATAAACTCGACATGTGAGGTTCCTTTAAATTAATGAGCTTTCGCTTGTGATGTATAAATTGCTAAAAATATTCCAAGTACCGACAGTACAACGGTTAAACCCACTATGGCACTCCATCCACCGTGTAACCAGAACCAGCCACCAGCCGAACCGACAATGCTCGAACCCATATAGTAAAAAAGTAAGTACAGTGAACTGGCATGGGCTTTAGCTTGTTTGCTTTCAGCGCCTACTGAACTACTGGTGAGTGAGTGGGTAATAAAGAAACCCGTGGTAATAAATGCAATGCCGATAATAATACCGAAAAGAGAGGTGAGTAGTGTCATGAGGCTGCCCACAATCATTAAGGCAAAGCCACTCATCATCATAGTTTTTTTACCGAAGCGTTCGGCTAGGCCACCTGCTAATGAGGAAGACACCATACCGAAGCTATACGACAAGAAAATAAGGCTAATTTGCGTCTGACTCAGTGAATAAGGCGCACCGCTTAAACGGAAAGTAGCGTAGTTAAACAAGGTAACAAATACACTCGTGAGCAAAAAACCAATTGCAAACAGGCGTAGCAATTTGAAATTACTTAAATGGGTATGCCACATTTGCATGTGAAAATCTAAATTCAAACCCTTTTTCTGGACGAAATTACGCGAAGGGGGAAGTAAATTCAAAAAAGCAATTGAGCAAATAAAACAGATTGCCCCAAGTAAGCCTAAAGCAGTGCGCCAAGAAAAATATTCAATCAAAACGCCCATGCCAACACGGCCCATCATTCCACCAAAAGCCGTACCTGCAATATATAAACCCATGGTTTTACCAAGGTGTTCAGGTGCGATTTCTTCAGCAATCCAAGCCATGGTTACGGCGGGTACTCCACCGAGTAACAGACCCTCTAATGCTCGCGCTATCAGTAAACTGTGCCAGTTAGGTGTAAACATCGCCACAATATTAAGAATAGCTGCACACAGCATTGAGCTGAAGATCACACCACGGCGGCCAATCGCTTGTGAAAAAGCGCTCGATAGTACAATTGAAATCGCTAAAAAGGCGGTCGTTAAAGACAAGGCTAAAGAGCTGCTTGCAGGGCTAATCTGGAAGCTTTGGCTAAACGCTGGCAGAAGCGGCTGTACGCAATAAATCAGAGAGAAACTAGCAAAGCCTACCAAGAATAAAGCGAAGCCTGCATGTTTATAGGCTTTAGTACCTTTGTGAATCCACTCGCGGGAAAGAACAGAAGTTGCTTCAGTGCTTAAGGTACTGGATGTAGATGAAGAGCTCATATCATGACCATGACAGAAAAGAGGTACAGCCCTTAGGCGTGCTGCATCGAGAAAATTCGATAAATTAAAATTAGCAATTTAGATGGTATTTTTCTAATATATTTAACAAGGGATCATGATATGTTTTATATATAGCGATGGAATTAAGACATATACGCTACTTTTTAGCAGTAGCAGAAGAAAAAAACTTTACCAGAGCGGCGCATCGCTTAAACATGAGCCAGCCGCCTTTAAGCATGCAAATAAGAGACTTAGAAGAAGAACTCGGCGCGGATTTATTTATTCGTTCTCCGCATGGGGTGGAACTGACCGAAGCTGGGCTTGCCTTTTTAAATGCCATTCAGCCTGTACAGCAGCGTGTAGAAGATGCAGCAAATTTGGTCAAACAGGTTGCTAATGGCGAAGTCGGCCAATTACGACTAGGTTTTACAGGCACTTCAATGTTGAATCCTCTCATTCCTAAATGCGTTCGCTATTTTCAGCAGCAATATCCTAAAGTGAATTTAAAGCTTGAAGAAGCTAATACCTTGCTGCTTATCGATTTACTGCTTGAAGATCGTTTAGATGTCGTGATTATTCGGCCTCCAAGTCACATTCCAGAGAGCTTAATCCTTCAAGAGTTATTGGCTGAACCTTTAATTGCAGCCTTACCTTCAGAGTCTTTTAAACTAGACGAGTCATCAAAAGAAATTGATTTAGCTTCTCTGCGAGAGCTTGATTTTATTGTCTCTCCACCTTCAATTAGTGCAGGGCTTTTTGATGCGATTCGACAGGCCTGCCAAGACTGTGGCTTTGAACCTAAAATTGGACAAAATGCTCCGCAAATTGTGTCAATTTTATCGTTAGTGTCTGCAAACTTGGGGGTATCTTTGGTTCCAGAGTCGACCAAACAATTGCAAATACAGGGTGTGGCTTATCGGTCGTTACAAGCGCCAGTACCTACGGTGGGTTTAGCGCTTGCATATAAAAAACATGCCCCTTCACAAATGGCAATTAACTTTGCCAGTGTGGTGCAAGTGGCTTGCCATCACGCAGAGCAATATAAATGAAATTAGTCAGATTATGATTTAGGTGCTTTATTCATTAAGAAGATGCCTAAAATAATGAAAATCGCGCCATATAAAAAAGATAAAGTCGGTTGTTCATGAATGAAGACCCAAGCCATGAGTGCCGCAAAAATTGGTTCAGAAAGCTCAGTCACTTGTACTTTTGCTGCACTCATGTAAGACAAAGCTTTGGTGGTACAGAAAAAGCCTAGAATGGTAGGTAGGACTGCTAAGCCAACCAAACCTAAAATAATGTCAGTGTTAAAGTTTATGCTATGAAAGTTGATTAAAAAGGGAACAGCAAGATAAACACTACCAAAAAGTAATAAGTATTTGGTTAGAAATAAACCACCGTTTAATCTGAATTTTTTAATTAATACTGAAAATAAACCATAGCCAATACCTGCAATAGAAGCATTGATAAGCATTAATAAACTATTTTCACCTTTCCATGAAATTACACTAATACCCGTTACAGCTAATAATGTTCCAATAATTGAATGAATATAAATACTTTCTTTTAAAACTAATCTGCCAAAAAATAAAGCTGAAATAGCTGCTGAAGCCATTAATACCACGACCACATTGGCCGCAGCACCGTGGTTGTAGGCAATGGTCTCGAAAAAGAATAGAGAGAAAATCCCTAAAAAAGCACATATCGCAATTTGAGCAAAAACACTGAGCTTGCTCGGAATACTACTAATGTAGGCAATCTTTTGGCGGACAGGGACTTTAAATAAAAAAACACTTAAAAAGAAAAAGGCAATAATGGTTTTTAAAAAGGCAATATCTTGTGGGTTTAAACCACTATGCATGAGTAATTTGCTAATCACACCAATAGAGGCATTGAGTGCAGCTGCACAGAGCGCAAATAGGGTTCCGATAATTAAATTATTCACTTTTCTAATTTTTCCATATATTTAGCACAAGGATTCTACATTATTTTTTGTAATAATATAGCCCTGTTAAATTCCTTCTTTTCCATGAAGTATAAGTTATTTAAATTTTGTTGGTGATGGATATTAATAGGAATTTATTCATTTGTTTTAAAGTATTTGTTGTTTGATTGTTAATTTAATTTATTAATTTTATTTTTGATTAATAATACTTCTTTTAATTAGAAATTCTAAAAAATAATATTTTGTTGACATTTTATAAAATATATTTAAACATAATATTTGCTTGTTTTAAGTTTAATTAATAACAATCTTAATTCTAGCTAAATAAGTATTTAATACTTGGATAATAATTTAAATATAACGGAGATAAAACGTGTTTTTTTCACAGGAAAGTCTGAAAAAATTAGAAAGTGCGGTTGATCATGCTATGCATAGCGAGTTTAAAAAAGATGAAATTATGCATAAATTTCATAATGAAGACTGGTTCGATGAAAAATATTATAAACGACATATTTTAGAGTGCGTTATTCGCATTCATATGAATAATGAGTTAGATGCAAATGCTGTACGCGTTGCTGCAATCAATAATATCTCTGCTGCAAAACAGCTTTCATATTATTTATATGATGAATTTGGACACGATGAAATGTTTGGTCAAGACTTGACTAAATATGGATATTCTTCAGATCAGATTATTTCAAAAAATGCATTTCCTGAAACATGGAAACTGATGGGGTATTTAAACTTTTGTGTAGAGAAATTTGGTGCATTGCCAGCAGTCGTTTGGGACTGGTTCCTCGAATATTATGGCGACAAATTTAACAATTTTATTACGCAAAAAGCGGGTGTTCATATGGGGAATCAGGCCGTATCAGGCGCAGCTTCGCATGTTGCATTTGATGAAGCAGAAGACCATAGCGGCATGATGACAGATATGCTTTCTTCTGTAATTAAAACACAAGAAGACTTTGATCTTGCAATCAAGCATATCAATAGCTTTGTTCCGATGGTGGGAGAGTATTTTCAGGCTGTGCGTGCTGAAACGCTTTCATAGCAATGGAATTAGAATATGCCAATGGTGAATGTTCGCATTAAAGAGCATATTTTCATTGCTGATTCTGAGCAGCCTCTTATCAATGCAGTGCCTGATAGCACAGTGATGAAAGGCTGTTTAAAAGGTGTGTGCCGAGTTTGTCGATGTAAACTAAAAGGTGGAGTCGTATATGAATCGGGAAACCAAGTTGCCATAGATAAAGAGTTCTTACCTTGTATTAGCTATGCTCAGAGCGATGTTGAAATCGCACCATTGGTTAATAATTTTAGTGTGGCTCAATTAATAACTAGAAATTTTCTTTCTGAAAATATTGTTGAGCTCACATTTAAAATTAAAAGGACCTTCTTTAGTTCTAAAGCAATTGTAAATATCAAACACCCATCAGAATCTTTAATTCGAAGTTACTCTGTGGTTTCACTGGGTATGAAAAATTATGATTTTTTTGTTTTGCACATAAAATTAAGACCAAATGGAATATTTTCTAACTTATTTCAAAAGCTAGTGATTGGTGACCAATTAGAATATAACCTGAATAATCATATAGAACCTGAATACGAGAAGGCCATATCTACGCTTAATATTGTAAGTGGTGGAAGTGGTATGGGTGCTGCACTTACTCGGGGATTGGATCTCATCCGAAAAAATCCTATTTCTAAAGTGAATATCTATGCGATTAATCGGTTAGTTTTAAGTCATTACCATCAACATTGCGTCAATGTTTTTCGAGAGCAAGTTGAAGCTGAGGTTAATATTATAAATATCCCGTTTTGTACGTGGACGAATAATGGATTTGATTTTTCAAATTATTTGGACTCTCACGAGTTAACAGTGGGTGTCGGTTCTACCCCAATAATTAATAAAATTTTAAATCAGCCTCTGTGTGAGTTGGAAAGTTTTGGTCCCTAACGGAGACTGTAACAATGACTGTAGTAGTTATAGAACCTATTTCTTCAGGCATCACTTATTTAAATGCCGCTCAAGAATTAGGTATAGATTTATATGTTTTTTCTACTGACGAAGGAGAGTGCAGCATTGATGGAACAATGCGACAAAAAGCAAAAGAGATAATAAAAATAGATACCAGTGATTTTCATAGCCAACTCTCTAAAATTAATGAGTTAAAGACAGTAAGAGCGATATTACCAGGGGTTGAATATGCTGTACCTATGGCAGCACAACTAGGCAATTCATTTGCCAAAAACTCTCTTGAATATACAACAGCGCAAACGGTTCGAAATAAATTCAAATTTCGTGACAAGTTAACCAAGTCAGGCTTGAGCGATATTAAATATGCCTTGATTTCACAGGGTAAAGAGATTCGCTTACCTCAAGATTTTAAATTTCCTGCTGTAGTGAAGCCAGTTGATATGGCGGGCAGTATGTCTGTTAAAAAAGTCTCTGATCTTGATGAATTATTAAGAACAGTGGACGCGATCTGGAAATCTAAACCTAATGATATTGGCTTCTATGCAAGTGGTGATTTAATTGTTGAAGAATATATCATTGGGAAAGAATACAGTGTTGAAGGAATTGTCCATACAGATGGAAAAATAACCTTTGCTTCACTGACAGAGAAGCTATTAGGCCCTGAACCTTATTTTGTGGAAATTGGGCATATTGTTGGAAATAAGTATGACGACCAATTTTCTGAACATGGTTTTGATTATGCCGCAAAAGTCATTCAAACCTTAGAATTAAACATCGGACCTTTTCACCTAGAACTGAGAGTAACGCCTCAGGGGAAAGCCGTAGCGATCGAGTTAGCTGCACGTTTACCGGGCGACAATATTGTTGAGTTAATTAAACTGGCGACTAATTTTGACCTCGCACAAGCTGTACTGAGCGAATACCTCGACCTGCCATATTCACCTTCAATAGAGAAAAATATGGTCTCTGCAATTGCGTTTATTCCACAAGGCAATCACCGCCTTTTTAAAGGTTTTAGTGGGCTAGAGCAATTATTAGAAGCACCTGAATGTGTACACCATCACTTCTACTACGAAGCAGACGATGAACTCGCGTGTAACCATGATTGGACCTCACGATTAGGCTACATCATCCTCCGTTCTGAAAGTGAAGATAAGATTCGTAGTTTAGTCACACATATACATGAGCAGGTGAAAGTCATATGAAACATGTATTAATCATCAATAGATATGACGATGAATTGTCTGACTTTAATAAATATATAGATCACGATGCCGTGCATGTGTCTTATATTTCATTAACAGAGACGATGCGCTATATCACTTCTTCAAACTGTTACTGCATAGCGGGTTTAGAACGATTAAATGAAGAGGATGTATTAAAAGAAGCCGTAAAAATCTATGAAAAAAAGCCAATAGATTACGTGATTGCCATCTCGGAATATGACCTCGATGCTGCGGCTCGCATTCGAACTGAATTGAATATTGTGGGTGCAACGGTTGAAGACAATTTGTTGTGTCGTAACAAGAAAAAAATGAAGGATGCCTTAGCTCATTCTACTGTCCGTTATCCAAAATATGCAGAAGTGTCTTCATACCAAGATATTGAAAAGTTTTTGGTGCAAAGTGGCTCAGCAATTATTTTAAAACCTCAAGTAGGTGCAGCTTCTGAAGGTGTGATCAAAATTAGTGAGTTGGCAGATATACCACGGTTGTCTTCCTATGAGGGCTACGAAGTCGAGGAGTTTATTGAGGGAGATATCTATCACGTCGATGCCATTATTTCTGACAATAAAATGCCTTACTTTAAAGTCTCAAAATATATTAATACCTGTTTAGACTTTAGAAACGGTGCGCCATTAGGCTCAGTAACGATTGATAATTCTGAGTTTATTCAAAAAGTAGAACGATTTACTTTAGACGTATGTAAATTCTTAAAATTAAAAGATCAGGCGATTCATCTTGAATTTATCGAATCTAAAGGTGAGTTGGTGTTTTTAGAAGTCGGTGGGCGAGTCGGTGGCGGGGAAATTCCGTTCATTACATTACGCAATGAGTCAGTCGACTTGTACGAAATGTGGATTAAGGCGGCAATGAATATTCCACAAGAGTCAGTGAATACGAAAATCACTGGTTTTCTGATGATGCCGAATCCTTATAGTTCTGGCTTTTTATTTAATGGCATTAAAGAATTAGAGAATGAAACGATTACTTATCAGTTAATTCAAGAAAGCGGCGACCATAATAATTTTAGTTATGAAAATATCCCTGCAAAAATTCACTTTATGGGAGAGAGTCAAATACAGGTGGAAGCTGCGATTAAAAATAGTATGAAAATTTTGCAAAGCGCAATTTGTCAAAATCATCATTCTAACTTGAGTCTAAGTGAGTCTTCTTAGTTGAAATTTGGCTAAACTCTAAAAATCAAAAGGCTTGGACTTAAACGTTCAGGCCTTTTTTATATGGCGTGATGAAAGAACCTAAGCTAACCAGCATTGTAATGGACTTTTGTTGCAGAGAATTGTGATTTGTCGAACTAGCTCATATTATATAATTAGTTAATTATTAAAGAATTTTAAAAATGATTAAATCTATTATTTCAGGTTGCACGGTTCTGACACTTTCGGCTTTGTCGGTTACTCATGCAGAGTTTTCTTTTGCACAAGAGCTACAGCAAAGCTGTAATAAAGTGAAGCAATACGCGAGCTTAGGTAAGAAAAATTACGACCAAAAACAATATAAAAAAGCCCTAGAAAATTTCCAAAACCAAGCATCTTGGACAGCATTTTGTAAAGCCAATGCAGATGAAACTACGGTTAAATTTACTGACCGAGATGTTGAAGTTGCTAACAATAATGTGGGCCTAGCCTATGCAAAACTGGGCCAGCCACTTTGGGCAAGATCGTGGTTTATGCTTGATGAAAAATCAAAGTCTAGTCAGTTTAATCTTAAGCAATTACCAAAACCTAAAGCGTCAAATGACTTGTCTGGTGAATATGTGCGTTACTCAGGTTTTGGTGAATGGGACCACATCACAGTAAGCCGTCAGAAAGGACAATATGCGATCAGCTACGCGGGCCTATATATGGGCCTTAGAGGCTTAATTTACGGCCCGAACATGGGTGAGTTTGGCACCACAATGCCGAGCAATAAAAAGCAAATCGTCTATAAAGATCAAGACTGCCGCATTCAGCTTGATTTTAAAACCAATGCGAAATTAGGAAACTACATTCAGGCAAAACAAGACAGTGGCGATTCGGGTTGTGGCTTTGGACACAACGTGTATGCAGACGGAACTTATTTAAAAGTTGAGTCTGGAAAATAACACTAAAAATATAGGGAATTAAATAATGAATACATTTGCACGGTTGCTATTACTTTCGACGATTGCGATTTCTTCTCAAATTTATGCAGAGCCAACGAGCACATGCAAAGAAGTGAAGTTGCAGCAAGCTGATCAGGCTTGGAGTGGACACTATTATTTAAATGGTGTGATGGAAGTTGGTTCAGAACTTTTACTTCAGTCAGATGGCAAGTTTAAATGGATGTTAGCTTATGGCGCTTTAGACCAATATGCCGAAGGGACATGGTGGAAAAATGGGAACTGTATTGGTTTAAAACCAGACTCTAAATTCAAAAAGAATTTAAGTATTTTTCCAGAAAGCCTGACGATTTCGGAAAAATCATTGGACGTAACTTGGAATGGTGGCCGCCAGCAGGGCAGTTATAGCAAAGACTAAATAAAAAAAGTCCGACACTAAGTCGGACTTTTTTATAACTCATATTTTAATGATTCACCGCAGCAAGTTGCTCAGCGTTATAGCGTGCGCCCATGTTTGGATATTTAGCAATAATCGCGTCGATTTCTGCCAAATCTGCCGCTGTTAAATCAAGATCTACAGCACCAGCATTTTCCACAAGACGCTCAATTTTACGCGTACCCGGAATTGGAATAATGTCTTCACCTTGTGCCAAAATCCAAGCCAAAGCCAGTTGAGCGGCTGTCGCGTTTTTGCTTTGAGCAAAGTCGCTAAATGCTTGCGCCAAGCTTTGGTTATTTTTCCAGTTATCGCCCTGATAACGTGGTAACTGGCGACGGAAATCGTTTTGTTCTAGGTTGCCCACATCGAGCGTATTGGTAATTAAACCACGCGATAGCGGTGAATACGGCACAAGGCTAATGCCTAACTCACGAATAGTTTGCAAATGGGTTTGCTCAAACTCACGGGTGAGTAGCGAATATTCATGTTGAACCGCTGCAATCGGGTGAATGGCATGTGCTTTACGAATGGTTTCAGCCGAAGCTTCACTTAGGCCTAAGTAGCGAACTTTACCTTGTTGGACCAAGTCAGCCATAGCGCCAATCGTGTCTTCAACCGGAATATTCGGGTCAATGCGGTGTGCATAATACAAATCAATCACGTCTGTATTTAAGCGTTTTAAACTGTTTTCGACCGCAACTTTAATCCACTCTGGAGAACCGTCGATATAAGACTCTAAAGAGTTTTGTGGGTTAAGGTTATCTTCTTTATAACGAAAGCCAAATTTGGTCGCCAAGAACACTTTGTCGCGGTGTTTTTCTAAAACTTTTGAGAGCAAAACTTCGTTTGCGCCGTTGCCGTACATGTCGGCGGTGTCCCAAAAGTTAATGCCGAGGTCTAAGGCTTTTTCTAGAGTGGCAATGCTTTGTGTGTCGTCTGAGGCACCATAGGCAAAGCTCATTCCCATGCAACCTAAACCAAGTGCTGATACTTTTTCGCCTGTTTGTCCTAAAGTTCTATATTTCATTTTTCACACTCTTTTTGCAAAATCACTTGAGTAGAAAAACTATAAAATGCTTTGGCCTAATTTGACGTATAACATTCAAACCAATAATTATAAAATTCAAACAATCTGTTTTTAAGCTACACAGTCTTCACGGAACTTTTTAGGTGAAAATCCGGTATTTTTCTTAAAGAAGTTGGTGAAATACGCTGAATATTCAAAGCCTAAGCTATAGGCAATTTCGGAAATATTCCAACTGGTGTGTTGTAGTAGTGCTTTGGCTTCTTGTGTAATGCGCGAGCTAATATGCTCAGATGTAGTTTTGCCTGTGGCTTCTTTGACAGCGCGGTTTAAATGGTTCACATGCACAGATAAGCCATAAGCATAATCATTTGCAGTTTTGAGTTTAAGCTGAAAATGAGGTGAGTCGATTGGGAACTGGCGCTCTAATAACTCAAAGAATAAATGGCAAATCCGAACCGCAGCATTGCTATGTTTTTCAAACTGTTGGGTCGGTTGCATTTTCATGGCTTCATGCACAATCAGGTGCAAATAGTTTCTTAAAACGTTGTATTTATGAATATAGTCTGAATTTATTTCAGTCATCATCTTTTTGAAAATAAATGAAATTTCATCAACCTGTTGGTCGTTTAAAAAATATAGCGGGTCGCCGTCGACTTTAAACAGTGGAGAGTCTTTTAAAAAGCTTTGTCTTGATTCTTGGTTTACAAACTCTTCAGTAAATAGGCAAAACCAGCCAGCTTGTTCGGGCGAATTAATTTCCCAAGCGTAGGGAACCGTCGGGTTTGAAAACAGTAAAGCAGGGCGGTCTACTTTTATCCAGCGGTTGGCATAGTGAAGTTCGCCTGTGCCTAAAACCAGTGAAATTTTATAATAATCGCGGCGGCTATAAGGTGTGAGAAATGAGCAGGCATCGCGTTGAAACACATTAAAATGTCCAAATGAAGTTGATGGAACCGAGTAATCGCTATCTCTGGTCAAAGAAAAGCGGCGATAAAAATCATGTATGGTTTCCATGTCTTTGCCTGCATGCGTTATCAATTTATTTAAAGTTATAAAATTCAAACTTTATTTACTGTAGCTTTTATTTATGGCGTGATCAATCGGTTCATTTAAGCGGTTTTGAAAATGAATGATTTTCTATAAATACTCTGGGTAAGCAATGTAAGAGGACTCGACGCATTCGAAGCCCATTTGGCGGTAAAGCGTAACCGCTGGGGTGTTATCGATGTCGACAATTAAGTGAGCAATCCGTCCAGTTGCAACAATTCGATTGACCGCGAATTGTAAGACGCGTTCGGCAAAACCTTTTCGACGATAAGCAGGGAAAGTGTATGTGCCACCAATAGAAACGAGCCGATCAGTTTCTATCCCTAAACGCACAATTGAAACGATTTGGTCGTCTGCTTCAAGCACAATAATTTTTTCTTGCTGAATCAGAGATTCCCAATCAGGTGCTTCATTCACTGAGCGCTCATGATTATATTGATGTTGATATTCGCTGAGACGAGCAATGTCAGAAAGTTCAGCCAAGCGACCTTGAGCTTCAGAAAATTGGCGTGAGCAAACCATGATCCATTGATCATATTCTCTTAAAATGCGCCACTTTTGTTTTATCTCGGCATGTAATAAGTCTCGCCCGATTGCGGTCGTTACAATCCGATGCGGTTGAAGCTCTAAAATTGATGTACAGAGCGATGCCCCAGATGAAGATGTCTTTGATGGAACCCAGAAGCAGGTGCCCCCAGTAACGATGACCGCGACTCCTAAAAGTTGCTCGGCGTTCTGTGGGTGGTATAACCGTAAGAGTTGCCACTCGGTATTGGTAGCTTGTGTTTGATTAAGAAAAGCCATTGCCCCAATAGAATAATGGAACCGTTCATCAAGCCACTGAAAGATAAGTTGGTATTCTTCTGAACTGGTGGGAGGTCCCTTTATTATCATTATTAATTACTCATTTAAATGATGAACTCAATCATAATTCACTATCCTACATTTTTATTATTATCGTGATATCTTTAAATTTAAGTTGAATGACTGTTTAGCTTAAATATCTAATTGAATGAAAACAAAAATTATTTAACCAATTTCTATTCAACCTTACATTGACACTCCAAAACACGCGGATTATCCTTTGCCTGCTGGCCACATCGCCAGTCGGTTTTAGCAGACCGTTTTACATACAGCACATCAGATTTACTCCTTCTGAGGGGGAGATCTGTGTGTGAAACCACCGTCCCCCTCACGTTGCGGTAGGGCGGAAGGGGGACACCCTCGGGTGTGCTGGTTCTGTATGTCCAGTCTGCTAACCCCTTTTCGTCCTGCCACCATTATTTAGCAGTAATTGTGGTAGAGCTTCTAATACATACAGGAGTTCGCACATGCGTACTATTTCATCTCTCTCATTGGCAACCTTTGCCAAAATCTTTACGTCTATACCCAACTGGTCTTTAAAACGGTTTAACCGACTCTAGGTTTTAAGCCATAGGTCATTACGACTAAAAAATCATAGCAACAATAAAACCCGAGATAGGCGAGCACACCATTTTTGTGTCGTTTTCGCATGCCTGTTTTTAGCGCTCAATTTAAGAGTGACGGCATTTTTATCTCTTTTACATACAACAAAAAATTATTTTAAACGGTATAAAAATGCCAAATTTAGAAGCATCATTTAGAGCATTAAGCGTGCTCCACGCAGCAAAAGATTTATTTCAACAACATGGGTTTTACATCGGGATAGATCGAATTATTGAGGAAGCCAAAATCCCCAAAGCCACTTTTTATAACTATTTTCACTCCAAAGAAAGGCTCATTCAGATGAGCTTAACTTTTCAAATAGATGCATTAAAACATGAGGTGTTTTCAATTATTCATTCGTACCGTGAACTCATGGCATTCGATAAACTCAAGAAAATTTACCTTTTACATGCAAACTTAGAGGGCTTTTATCGGTTGCCATTTAAAGCCATTTTTGAAATTGAAAAGATCTATCCAGCAGCTTATAAACTCGTGATTGACTACCGAAACTGGTTTCTTAAAGAAATTCATAAATTCCTTTTAACTGTAAAAGCGACTGTTACAGTTGAAGATGCACACATGTTTTTATTTGTGATTGATGGCGCGATGGTTCAGCTTTTAGGGACCAATAACACTGATGAAAGGGATGCATTACTTGAATACTTTTTAAGTCGGGTTTGATGGGGGAAGGCCCGACGGGAGTTGGGCTTTTAGAAATTTTTTTAATTATTTGTTTAAAATAGGAGTGATTTATAGAATTCTTTTATGTAAATTGTAATAATATGATTTAACAACACTATAATTTTATATCAGGGGTAATATCTTTTGAAAATTAAAAAACTTTATATTGATGGAATGTTTGGTGATTTTACTTATAACTTAAATTTTGAAGATATAAAAGATAATGTAATTATATTAACAGCTCCTAATGGGTATGGTAAGTCAACTATTTTAAAAATAATTGATGATTTTTTTAATATGAAATTTGATGATCTATTTGATGAAAGTTTTGATCTTTTTAAAATAGAGTTTGATGATCAAATAGTCACCGTAGTTAAAGAGAATAATTTATTGGTTATATATTATGGTTTAGGTAAGATTGTTGAAATAAATAAAAATATATTTAGAGATAATAAGAAAAAGTTTAATAATATTCTAAAAAATGAACTTTCATACATGAAGAAAGTTAAAAATAATTTATGGATTGATACTCGGGATGATGAGGTTATTACTACTTGTGAGATGTTGGAGAGATATAATTATATTTTTCCAGAAGAGATAGTAAATGTAAAGTTGGATGATGACTTATTACAGCTTTTAGAGCGAGATGTTTTTTTTGTAGATGCTGATAGACTAAATAATATTAATGTTAATGAAAATAATCAAGAATACAGTGCAATAAATAAATTATCTAAAAGTATTAGACAGCTCATGGTTGATGTTAAGGAAAAACAATATGCTATTTCTATGGATCAGAGTTCTAATTTTCCAGAAAAAGTTATGTCATTATTAAGTGAAGATATAGATATTGATGTTACTAAAACTATTAATAAAATTGTTAAAATTACGAGATTTGATCGGGAATATAATGAAAATGAGATTTTTGGAAATTTAAATTTAAATCCTAATATAATTGGGAAACTTAGAAATGAACAAATATATGATAATAAAGCATTTTTAATGGTTTTAAGTTCTTATTTAGATGATGTTATTCAGAGAATCGATACTTGCGCTGAACTTGCTGAAAGAATCAATCTTTTTAAAGAATCCGTAAATTCTTTATTACAGTTTAAAAATATTGATATCCATCCTATTTTTGGATTAATTGTTGAAAAGAAAAAAGATAAAGATAGAGTTCAGGATGAAAAGGAAATTGTTGATAAGAAAAAAATTAAAAGCTTTAATAATGGTGATTTTAGTATTAACTTACTTTCTTCAGGTGAAAAACACTTAATAATATTATTGGGAGACTTGATTTTTAATACTAAATATGGATCTGTTGTATTAATAGATGAACCCGAAATATCTTTACATGCAGCATGGCAAAAAAAACTTCTCGGCCTAATTGAGAAAATTTCTAAAATAAATAACTTCAATGTTTTAATTGCTACACATTCTTTTACTTTGATTAATGGGAATTGGGATAATACAATTGAATTAGCAGAGTTGATAAAATGACTAATAATACATTGAAAGATATAGCTGAGGAACAAAAAACTTTTTTAGATGAAGCTTTTGGTGTTTTTAGATCAAAAACATATGATAAATTTATATTTGTTGAAGGTATATGTGATAAAAAGTTTCTTAAGAAAAAGGGTTTTGTAGAGGAAGATTATTTTTATTTAGGAATGTGTGGGAAACGTATGGTTATTTCTAGTCATTTTTATTTTAAAAATACTTATCCTTATAATAAAATTGATAAAATAGCTTTTATAATTGATAACGATTATGATCATATTACTAATAGTCTTAGATTTGATGATAGTTTATTTATTCATTCTGTATGTAAGAGTACGAAAAATCATTATCTAAATGATTTAGAGAGTTATCTTGTTAATTCATCAGCTTTGGTACAGTGGTTGGATGAGGTTGGTGGACTGACACTGCAACAAGTAAATACAATGAAAGATGAAGTGGAGCGTGAGAGTAGAAGAATCGGTAAATATAGGGCAGCCAATGAATTATTGAAAAGAATAAAGAATTTGCCTGAACAGTCGACAATTCTTTTTAAGTTTGATATTGATGATTTTTTTGATCATAGAAACTTTCTTTTTTTAGAGAGAGATTTTGAAAGTAGAGTCAAATTCAGTTCGATCTATAAAAATTTAGTTGATGAACTATTTATTTTAAGTAATAGTATTGATTATGAATGTAGTGAAAAGTGGAGATTATCTCGAGGCCATGATGTAACAGAACTGATAAGTATCTATCTACATACTAAATTTGGGATTAATTTATCTTCTCAAGAGATTGAGCAGTATTTAAGATTAACTATAGATACTAGTGAATTAAATAGTTATCACATGTATAAAGATTTAAAAGATTTTTTTGAAATATAAGCCTTTAAAATCGAGTTAATATAGTTTAACTGTATTCAATCTTTTCATAAATTATATGAAATTAAAGACTATCCTCTTTCTGATAGTCTTCCACTCTAATTTTAACTTTCACTTAAAACCAAATTTTTAATCTTAACCGCTTTCTCAAAGTGATCTAGTTTATGCAACATAATCCACCAATGGGCTGCTTCCATCAGTAACTCAGGGTTATCATTCTTATTTTTAAAAAAAGCATAAAAAGATAGACCGACATTGTCTCCCTTCTTTTCAATTTTCTCGTCGCATCCCTTAATAAACATTTCTCTTAATTCATTTCTCATATTTAGTATCACTTCAAATTTATAAAACTAAGACGGCTTATTTTGCTCGCCCCATTCGCACATCATATCTAACAAAGGAATTAAAGACTGTCCTCTTTCTGAAAGCCGATATTCAACTTTAGGCGGAATTTGAGGATATTCCTTGCGATGAATCAGTCCATCTCTTTCTAATTCTTTGAGTGTATTGCTGAGCGTTCTAAACGAAATATTGCCAATGCAGCGTTGCAGCTCATTAAAACGCATGACGGTTTTTCCATAAAGCCAATACATAATAATCATTTTATATTTGCCATTAATCAAAGAAAGGGTGTACCCAAAACCCGTATCTTCTAATGGCGTATAAGTTGGAATGCAGTCGTTCATTTTTAAAATCCATACTATCTTTTAGTATAGTATATAACATAAATTACCGTACTTATATTTAGGAAAGCACACTTCTATAATCGATTTATCTACTTTTCGATAAGAGTGTTTTCATAATGAAAAAGACATTGGTGATTGTTACCCATCCTCAAATAGACCAATCTGTTGTAAATAAAAGATGGATTGAGGAACTAGAAAAATATCCCGATCAATTTACGGTTCACCAAATTTATCAAGCTTATCCAGACGGGATGATTGATGTCGCAAAAGAACAAGCGCTTGTAGAAGAACACGAAAATTTAGTCTTTCAATTTCCAGTATATTGGTTTAACTGCCCGCCGCTATTGAAACAATGGCTTGATGAAGTTTTGGCGTATGGATGGGCTTACGGTTCAGAAGGTGACAAGCTCAAAAATAAAAAGTTTATGTTGGCTTTGTCTGCTGGTGGGCAGGAGCAAATTTATTCAGAAAGTGGTGATTATCAAATTTCTTTAGACAAGATTTTTGTTCCATTTGAGCTAACAGCTTTATATGTTGGGGCAATCTATCAACCACTTCATGCATTTTATGGTTTAGACACCAATCCTTCTGAAGACGACGTTGTTCCGACTCACCAAGACATAGACAATAATGCAATGCAGTATGTTCAGAAACTATTAGAGTTGTCTAAGTAAGTTTAGAGATAGGAAGGCCTAAGCGTGAGGGTTTGGGTCTTTAATATTGAATATTTTTTAAAGATTTGGGTTAGAGTTTTTAAGTTAAATATACGATTTATTTATGATATAAATATCAGTTAAATATAGATTAAATTTAAAAACTTATGACCATTCTTCGTATTAAAGAAAAAGAAAATTCCCTTATAACTGATGATGCTCATGAATTAATATGCTACGCAACAATGAGTAAAGTAAACTCATGGATGGAAGTTCTTAACTTATATTCAGAAATTAAGCAGAAGCACTTACCTAAAAAAGTATTATTACTTTTAGAAGATATTGGACAATGCCAATACACTTCCATGCATGCTTCAATGGGAGATGGGCTTTATTTCGATACTTCAGAACTCGTTGAAGATGACAGCGAAGCAAGTTGGGATAATACTCGACCTTTAGAACTTCAACATCATATTGAACAATTATTAAAGCCAGAAAATTATATAGACTTTAATAACTTGCCTAAAAAGCTTAGTTATTGTGATGAAGATCAAGCGACTCTGCTACAGATTAATGCTGAACCCGAAAAAATTTTAGATGACGTTATTCAAGTAAAGTTAGTAAATACTCAAACGGAGACTCAGAAATTTGCGGCATGTCTCAATGGATATTTTAGCTGTGATTTGAATCCTTTTGAATCTTTTAGCTTAATTGAGCATTTAGATCAGAACTATGGCTTAGAGTATGTTGGCTTAGGTGCAAGCTTATTATTCTTTATTAAAACACCAGAATTTGATGCAAATAAAACAACTCAGTTGATTAATGAGTTGAGCAACTTTTATCAATTCAATCAAACAACGCATAACCAGCTAGAACAGCATTTATCTAATCATGAATATCTTATTTTGCCTTATGTAGAGTCATTAGAAGTGTTCGTTTTGGATTAAGGCTAATTAGGGAAATCTAATGGACTTCTTTCTGAGTTAGACAGTGGGGCTTGAGAAATAATATTTTTAAATCGTTTGCAAAAAGCAAATTTGTCTATAAGTTGAAAATACAACAAAACATACTGTGGAATAAAAAATGAATATCGCGCCTTTTCCATTTCAAATTACAAACTGGGAAGAAATTGAAGTCACTGAATATAGTGGTGAAACTGGAAAAGCTTATTGGAAAACTCAATTTTTTGGTGAAGAGAATAATAAAATAAGGGTAAGACTTGTAGAGTACTCAGCAAATTATTTAGCAGATCATTGGTGTGAAAAAGGGCATATCTTATTTTGCTTAGAAGGTGAGTTAGAAAGTAGGTTGAAGGATGGGCGAACCTTCACTTTAACTTCAGGGATGAGTTATCAAGTAGGAGATAATTCAGAGCCACATCAGTCTTTTAGCCTGAATGGTGCGAAGTTACTTATAGTTGATTAGATTGATTTTTTAAGCTAAATAAAAAAGACCTAAATCAAAATGACTTAGGTCTTTTTTTAATTCTGGCGGTGAGAGAGGGATTCGAACCCTCGATACGCGCAAACGTATACACACTTTCCAGGCGTGCTCCTTAAGCCACTCGGACACCTCACCAAGGCGTGCGATAGTAACTAAAAAAACAAGTTCTGCCAAGATTTAAGATGAGCTTTACAGAAAAAAAATAATAGAGGTGATAAGATTGCGATAAAAATCATATTGGTTTAATTACACAATGCAAAATACGGCCAAAAAAGCAACCTTGCCTGCCACGGCTTTGGCAGCTCTTGGGGTGGTCTTTGGAGATATTGGTACAAGTCCACTCTACGCCTTAAAAGAGTCCTTCCATGCCGCGCATGGGTTGGGAATTAAGCCTGAAAACGTATTAGGAATTTTATCTATTATTTTTTGGTGCTTAATGCTGATCATCAGTATTAAGTATGTCGCCATCGTCATGCGTGCAGACAACAATGGCGAAGGCGGAATCATGGCCTTACTCGCATTGAACTTACGTAAAGCCAAAATTGCCGATAATAAGAAAATCTACATGATTGCCATTGGCTTTATTGGTGCATCGCTGTTTTTTGGTGACGGTATTATTACCCCAGCCATTTCAGTACTCTCGGCAGTCGAAGGCTTGTCAATTGCAACCGATGTGTTTGACCCGTACATCATGCCAATTGCAATTACTATTATCATCGCGTTGTTTTTAGTACAAAAACACGGTACGGCCTTTGTCGGAAAGTTTTTTGGCCCGATTACGATGGTGTGGTTCTTATCTTTAGGATTATTAGGTCTTCATAGTGTTATCCAGACACCAGTGGTATTAGGCATGTTTAGTCCGCATTGGGCTATTCAGTTTATCTATCACAATCCGGTGATGACCTTTTTCGTGATGGGCGCTGTCGTTTTAACAGTTACCGGTGGTGAAGCACTTTATGCCGATATGGGACATTTCGGACCAGTTCCGATTCGTCTCGCATGGTTCTTTGTGGTGTTGCCGTGTTTAGTTTTAAACTACGCAGGACAGGGCGCATTGTTGCTCAGAGACCCAGCTGCGATTCAAAACCCGTTCTATTTATTGGTGCCACAGTGGGCACTTTACCCAATGATTATTATGGCAACTATGGCAACCGTAATTGCCTCTCAAGCCGTAATTTCTGGGGTGTTTTCACTTGCACGTCAAGCGATTCAATTGGGCTATTTACCGCGTTTAAGTATTAAACATACCTCTGAGTCTGAAGAAGGCCAGATTTATGTTCCTTTCTTAAACTGGTTACTTTTAATCGCAATTATTATCTTAATTTTGATTTTCAAAACCAGCTCAAACTTGGCAAGTGCTTATGGTCTTGCTGTAACCTTAACAATGCTGTGTGACACGATTTTGGTTGCTGTGTTCATCTATTCGGCTTGGAAGTGGAGCATGCCAAAAGTGCTACTCCTGATTATTCCATTCTTTGTTTTAGAGTCGGTTTTAGTCGCAGCTACATCACTTAAAATCTTGTCGGGCGGTTGGGTGCCATTACTGATTGGTGCGATTGCAGTCACCATCTTAATGACATGGAAACGTGGTCGTGAGCTCACTTTTGCAAAGCTCGAACACGATACGTTATCACTCGATTTGTTTGTGAAAAGTATTGGTAATAGCGTGCATTGGGTTCCGGGCGATGCCGTCTTTATGACAGGTACACCGAACGTTGTACCACATGCCATGTTGCATAACATTAAGCACAATAAAGTATTGCATCAGCGCAATATCTTGGTCACTGTAGTGATTGAAGATGTACCTTTTGTTGAACCAGAAGACCGTATTTCAACAGAAACTTTAGCTGAGCATTTCTTCCGTATTAAGATTTTCTACGGCTTTAAAGATGAAATGAATGTACCAAAAGCACTCATGCAAGCTTACGAGCAGTTAGGTCTTGAATATGACTTAATGCATATCAGCTTCTTTATTTCCCGCGATCGTATTGTTCATTCGGTGGGTGATGGTATGTCTCCATGGAGAGAGAAACTATTTATCTCTATGCAGCGTAATACCAGTCCGGTGAGTGACTTCTACCAAATTCCAACCAACCGTGTGGTTGAGTTAGGTAGTCAAATCGAAATATAAAAATTTGATGTAATAAAAAAACCAAGACAAATGTCTTGGTTTTTTTATGGCTCTGATTATTGAGCTTGCATAGGTGCATCTGCTGGTAATGCACCATCTTTTGCCATTGGGTCTGCCGACTGAGTTGGATCTACCGCAGGTGGTGCAGCATTCGGATCTTGTGGCGCTGGAGACGCCTGATCTTGTGCAGGTGGCACTGCATCAATTGGTGCTGGAGGTGCCATTTCACCGCCTGCTGGAGGTGCTGGTGGAACATCTGCCGGAATAGGAGCACCAGTAGGCGCAGCATTTGTCGGTGCAGCAGAAACTTGTTGTACTTGCCCGCTATTGACTAAATCGCTAATAGAACCAGGTTGGCCATTTACCGTTGTCGTAACTTTCACTTTAGACAAACTTTCTAAAGTATCTCCTGGCTGGACTGCTGGTTCAGCCAAAGCTGCCATACTACATAATCCCGTGATTACGCCAATACCAATAATCTTTGAATGGATCATTAAGTGGACTCCGATTATATTTTTATCCAAATTTGTGGAGCTAACCATGTCATAAGCAATCAGTGTTTTTCAACGAAAGATACGCAATTGGCATAATTCAATAGCCAAAGCCTCTCATAATTCCAACAGATTGTTACGTAATGGGGAATGGAGTTACAAAAAAGATGACCATGTTTTAACCATTTGAAAGATAAGAGATATACTTAAAAAAGCAGGGTTGTTAAGCTGCGTGTGGACAGTGGTATTGATAGAAACATGGCAAGTAAAAAACGTAGTAAAGGTACAAACTCTTTTTCTCTAAGTGAGCATTTGGGCAAGATTATTCTTGCTTGTATTGCTGCGGGAAGTTTTGCAATTGCTTTTGGTAGTGAAAAGATTTCGCAGTGGTTTTCGCCTTTAAGTACTAACTCGACTTGTTTAAATCAGTTCTATCGTGAAGTTCCTCCTGCTTTAAATAAAGAAAGCTTAAAAAAAGACAGTTATCCGCTGTGCTTTAACGGCTTTAACGTTTTATATTCAGGCATCTCTAAAACCCCGTTATGGTCGGCTGAGCATTTAAATGCAGAACGTTTGAGTGTCAAAATTAAGCGTGAAGATAACTTTCATGAAGAAACTCGTGTTGCTCAAAAGCATCGGGCACTGTTAAGTGACTATCGTGGTTCAGGTTATGACCGTGGTCACATGGCACCAAATGGCGATATGCCAAATAAAAACTCACAGTCTGATAGCTTCTCGTTAAGCAACATGGTGCCGCAAGCACCTAAAAATAATCAGGAAGTTTGGCGTAAACTCGAAGAAGCCACACGCGCCATTGCGACCAAGCAAAAACAAGATGTATATGTTGTTACTGGCCCTGTTTTTGAGGGCAAACGCCTTAAAACTATTGGGAAAGGTGTAATTGTCCCAACCGCAATTTATAAAGCGGTGTATATGCCAAAAACTGGCGCTATAGGGGCTTACTACGCACCCAACAATAACTCTCTACAAGTGAAAGTGGTGAGTGTTTGCTACCTTGAAGAACGCTTAGGCGTTAATCTATTTCCGCAGTTAACTGAGCAGCAAAAGCGTAATGTCTATCGTCTACCTTTAACGGTAGCATCGGTTAAGCCAAATCAAAAGTTAGATTATTTACATTGGGATGGTGAGAGCCAATGTGAGCAAGACTTAAATGCTGATCAAATTAAAGCGTTACAAGACCAGTTTAAAAAGCAAAAAAGTGGCTCCTCAGAACCGATGGAAGCAAAAGTTCCAACGATTGACGAAGAAACACGCCAAGCCATTGTGAAGCAACTGGTTGAAGCATTGGTGAACTATTTCTTGCAAATAATGAAATAAGCAGTTTTTTTGATTGTTATTGCAACACCGTAATTATTTAAAATAGAATCCATAGACAGATCTGTCTATGGATTCTATTTTAATAAGGACAATAACAATGTTTGCCTCGATGTTTCTTTTTTCATTTGCAATGTCTATTACCCCCGGTCCCGTAAATACCGTAATTTTATCGACCAGTTTAAATCATGGTTTAAAAAGATCGCTTCCTTACATTTCAGGCGCGACCATTGGTTTTACCTTACTTTTGATTTTTATGGCATTTGGTCTCCAGAGTTTATTAACTCAGTTTCCGATCGTATTAAAAATTCTTGCGATTTGTGGAACGCTATTTGTTTGCTATATCGGTATAAAAATTATTCTTTCTGCTGCCAATATTTCCATTTCAAGTGTTCCAGTAGAACAGATGATTATCCCCAATTTTAAAGATGGCTTTTTACTACAATGGCTTAATCCGAAAGCGTGGTTGGCTTGTGTGTCGGGTATTACCATGTTTACAAGCATTGAAAACCCGCAGTCATTGCCGATCTTTATCATTATTTATTTTTTCACTTGCTATGCTTGTTTGTTCTTTTGGGGGCTATGTGGTGATAAATTTTCAGTAGTACTTAACCATGGCAACCGTTTGAAATATTTTAATATCTTGATGGGAGCATTTCTAATTTTATCGGCACTTTTAATTTTGATTGATTTTTTTTAAATTGGTCGTATTACACTGTGAAGATATAACAACGAGACAACACCTATGTTTAAGCCATTTGAAAAGGGTACAGAATCTTCTTCAATTGAAGATTTAACATTAGAAAATGATGTCGATTGCGTGAGCATTTATGGCAACTTGCAAATTACCAAAGACAAAGTCGGCCTAGAACAGGCGAAGGCATTACAGAGTTTTTTAAACGACGTGGTTGTGGCTTTGGAAAAAGAAGAATTGCCTGAGAAAATTGAACATCCAGCTGAAAAAGAAATTAATAATCCGTTTTTATAATTTATACATTCTATGTGTGATGTTGAGCATAGTCATGCTGCCATACAGTCTTTAATGCCAAGTTAGGTCTTATTGAGTTTGTATAGACATTTTTTACTTTTGAAAGCCCAAAAGTAAACAAAAGGCTTTGTTGATCAGAGGGTACATCCATGTACCCCTGCTCAACAGGTGACATCCATGTCACCCACCGCGATAGCATATTGAGTCTAAGAAAAGTTAATCCTTCTCCCCAGCAACTACCTTATAAATAAGCGCACCAATCACAGCACCTAAAATCGGCGCCACCCAGAACAACCACAACTGACTTAAAGCAGCAGTTTCAGCAAAGAACGCCACACCTGTACTACGTGCAGGGTTCACAGAGGTGTTCGTGACTGGAATACTGATTAAGTGAATAAGCGTTAAGCCTAAACCAATCGCAATAGGAGCGAAGCCGGCAGGTGCGCGGCGGTCAGTTGCACCTAAAATAATGATTAAGAAGAAAGCAGTAAGTACAACTTCAATAATGAAAGCAGAACCTAAGCCAAACTTGTTTGGTGATAAATCACCGAAACCATTTGAAGCAAAACCACCAACACCGCTAAAGCCAGCTTGACCTTGAGCAATAATGTAAAGAACAAATGCAGCAGCAGTCGCACCGACCACTTGAGCAACAATATAGGGAATCAAATCTTTAACATCGAAGCGGCCGCCGACCCAAAGGCCAACACTTACCGCGGGATTAAAATGTCCACCTGAGATATGCCCTAGAGCATAGGCACCTGTGAGTACGGTTAAACCAAAGGCAAGGGCTACACCTGCAAAGCCAATACCAAGTTCAGGGAAAGCTGCGGCTAATACTGCGCTACCACAACCACCAAAGACTAGCCAAAACGTACCTAGAAATTCAGCAAAATATTTATTCATTCTGATTACTCATTTATTTAATCTATTTTAATTAATGTGAATTACGTCACATAAATTTGAAGCATGTGACTATATGAAATTTTTGTTTTCAGTGTTGTTTTAATCAAGAAAAGATTTGTAAGTTTTGGTTGGTTATTCTTTGTCTAAAAAATGTTCTCTCCACTGCTGTGGTGTTTGATCGGTCCAATGTTTAAATGCTCTTTGAAAAGCACTTTGTTCTGAATAACAAAGCAAAAGAGCAATTTCTTGTAAGCTTAAGTGCGGGTCCTTTAAATATTCAGTTGCGAGCATGAATCGCACTTGCTGAACACGTTCTTGAAAGGTGGTGTTTTGTTGTTGTAAGTGACGTTGAAGTTGTCGGACCGAAAGGCCTAGCTGAGCTGCAATATATTCAATTTGATATTGATCCTTTTGTAGCCCAGTCAAAATTGAGTGCTGTAAGCGTTGATCAAGTTGTGTCGAATTTGGTAATTGCTCTAAAAGCGCTTGGGCTTGTTGAACCAATAATTGTTGTAGCGTGTGGTCAGCACTGCTCAGAGGCTTATTAATTTCAGAACTTGGAATGAGTAATTGGGTACGGGGCTGATTAAAACGAACCGGACATTGAAAGTATTGTTCATAGACCCTGATGTTTTTAGGTGGGGCATTTAAAAAATGTATTTCATGCAAATGCACATCTTGGTGAGACATAAAAAGGCGTAAAAATTGAATAACCAGAGCAATCGCAATTTCATCGGTAAGTTGGGTAGGGTGCAACTCTGTAGCTTCCCAGCGAATAGAAGCATATTGCCCATAGAGTTCAACCACTAACGGACTTCCGTCATAAATTAGGCGGTGAAAATCATGATAGCGAATTAAAGCTTCGCCTAAGTTATCGCAAGAGAGGGCAAGGTAGGCAATAATTCCTAAGTGTTTGGGTTGTACATATTTGGCAATTTCTAAGCCTAATCCCGGCTTGGGGTCTAACTTATAAATAACTTCTAATAAATCACGCCAAACGACATAGTCAAAGCGTTCCAGATTTTGAATTTGCTCTAGTTGCTCAGGAATAGTTAACTGATTGGCTTCACAGTAAGCTTTTAATAGGTGTCCAAGTCCTCCATAGACCGAACCCGTATAATTTTTTAGTTGTGGCATTCCTGACCACCTCTTTCTTGTCGTGATTTGTCAATGAAACCATAAATTCTGGTCAATACATAGCATATCGAATTTTATATTCTCAATAAAAAGAAAAAGGAGTAAAGCTATGTTAAAAGGGTTTATTGCCGGAATTGCGGTTGCTAACGCATTTGAATGGGTAGCTCATAAATATATTTTGCATGGAGTACATCGTGCCGGACAACCGCGTTACAGCCCTGTGCCAAAAAGCATGGAGTCACATTGGGCACACCATCGTGAAGTACGTAAACAGAAATTTCATGATGATTGCTATGTGGAAGGCGTAGGAAACTGGCGGACTAAAAATGAGTTAGTTTCACTCGCATTCGTAGCAACTGTTTCAAGCGCAATTTTCTATCCATTTTCAAAAGGGATGGCGCTTGCAGCTTGGTACAGTGCAGGAAATTATTATTATATTCATCGCCGTGCACATCTTGAGCCTGAATGGGCGAAGCGTAAAATCCCATGGCATTACGACCACCATATGAACTCTAATCAAGATGCCAATTGGTGTGTAACCAAGCCTTGGTTTGATTATGTGATGGGAACACGTGTGGTGTCTTCGGCAGATTTAAAAGAACAAAATCCTTTGGGCGTACGGTTACCGACAGTGATTGCTAAACCATTATCTCAAGTTGTAGAAAAAATCTTTCCTGCAAAATGGGTCGAGAAAAAAGAAAAGCCTAAACTCATCGATGATGTAAATGTTGTAGAGGGTGCTGCATAAAAAATTAAAGGGGCATATCGCCCCTTTAAATATCAATAAATTTACAAACGCATTTCAATGCCTTGTTCAGCTAAATATTGTTTAGCTTCTGGAATGGTATATTGGCCAAAGTGGAAAATACTTGCTGCCAATACTGCATCGGCACCACCTTGTAAAATACCGTCTGCAAGGTGTTGTAAGTTACCTACGCCGCCTGATGCAATCGTTGGAACGGTAACGCGGTCATTAATAGCACGCATTAGTGCAATATCGTAACCTGCTTTAGTACCGTCAGCATCCATACTGGTAATAAGTAATTCACCTGCACCATAGTCAGCCATTTTTACGGCCCATTCAATCGCATCAATACCAGTTGGTTTACGGCCACCGTGGGTAAAGATTTCCCATTTGTTTTCGCCAGTTTTTTTGGCATCAATCGCAACCACAATACATTGCGCGCCAAAGTGCTGTGAAGCTTCCTGAACAAATTCTGGGTTAAATACGGCTGCGGAGTTAATACTCACTTTATCCGCACCTGCATTTAATAACGAACGAATATCTTCAACTTTACGTACACCACCACCAACAGTTAATGGCACAAATACAGTCTCGGCCATACGTTCAACAGTACGGTAAGTGGTATCGCGTCCATGATGTGTAGCGGTAATGTCTAAGAAGGTAATTTCATCTGCACCTTGTTCGTTATAGCGACGTGCCACTTCAACAGGGTCGCCAGCATCACGAATATCGAGGAATTGAACGCCTTTAACTACGCGTCCGTTATCAACGTCTAGGCAAGGAATAATACGTTTAGCAAGCATAGCTTTTTCCAAAAATAATCGCCGTTGGTGAAAGTTCCTACACAGGCGCTACACCTTCATGGAGGGAAGAGGTATTCTATCAAACTTCACAGATGTTTTTTGCAGGTTTTCCATGTCGGTTTATACCCCGTTGAGTTTAGATGAAGTTCGCACCTTTGCTGCACCTTATGGATTAGAGGTGTTGGAGCTGAACCCAATTCAGGGAGGTATTCAAAACACCAATTATTTTCTGGTTGATGTAAACCGCAAACAATATGTATTGACTGTATTTGAAGAGTTAGATGCACAAGGAGCAGGCGAGCTGATTCCTGTTCTTGAACAATTGGGGACTCATGATGTACCCGTTGCTGTGCCGTTAAAACACAGTGGACAAGCGGTTCACGTTATTGCAGAAAAGCCTGCACAAATTGCTCCACGTTTAATGGGTCACCATCCCATGCAAACGACAGTTGCACAAGTTGCAGCGATTGCAGATGCACAGGCGAAACTGCATGTCGCTTTGCAAGATTTTCCGCTTGAGCGTGAATATCGACGTGATCATCAATACTGGACAGGCGTTGCAGAACAGCTTAAACCAAATATGACTCAAGAAGACCAAACTTTACTTGAGCAGGTCTATCAAGCATTTAATGCTAAAACAGCACAGTACTCAAATCGACCAACAGGTTTTATTCATTCAGATTTGTTCCGCGACAATACTTTGTTTGAAGGCGAGCAATTACAAGGTATTTTAGATTTTTACGAGCTCAATCAAGACGAATTACTTTTTGATATTGCGATTACCATCAATGATTTCTGTACCGAATATCCAGAAGCGCATTTAAACTCAGAGAAAGTAGAAGCTTACTTAGAGGCTTACCAAAAAGTTCGTGCGCTTACTTCAGATGAACTTGAATGTTTAGATGTATTCTTAGCAATGGCAGCGTGCCGTTTTTGGTCGATGCGTTTGCAAGTTGCTCAAAAAAATAAAGAAGAAGGACGTACAGGCGACGACATTTTGCAAAAAGACCCGCTAGAAATGCGAGCAATGATGCAAGATCGTTTAAGCCATGTAAAAGGATAAAAGGAATTAAGATGCGAGATCAGGGGCGATTAGTCGAATGGTTCGACGAAAAAGGTTATGGCTTTATTCAGCCAGATGATGCTGAAAAAGAGCGAGTCTTTTTGCATATCAAAGATTTTGCACGCCCCGGTCCTCGGCCAATTATTGGCTGTGCACTGGAATATCTGGTTATTCTTGATGAACGTGGTCGCTTCCGTGCCCAGCAGGTGACTTACTTAAAAGCTTCTCAAACTCGTAAAGCTTCAAAGCCAACAAAACCAGAATCTTCTTTTCAAGCTAAACCATGGTCTGCCATGCAAATGGGGATCGTATTTTATTTTGTTTTAATGGGCATTATGAGCTTTATGCATACTTTGCCAGCTTACACCTTGTTGTTTGTTTTAATGATGAATGTGCTGAGTTATTGGCTCTATTCACAAGACAAAGAAGCTGCACAATTGGGTAATCGCCGTGTGCCTGAACAAACATTGCATATTGTTAGCTTTTTAGGGGGCTGGCCTGCTGCATGGTGGGCACAACAAAAACTGAGACATAAAACACAAAAACAACCCTTTCGTAAGATTTATTTTTGTACCATATTCCTTCATTTACTTTTGATTTTGTGGCTAATTTCTCCCTTAAACGTATTGCGGGGCTCATAAAAGTAAATTGTTTTATTAAACTTGAGAGGTATAAAAATGAATAGTTCTATCGACCAAGATTCAAATCGTACTTTAACGCTTATTTTATATGTACTTTATATTGTTGCCATTTTTACAGGCGGCTTACTTGCGGTTATTGCTCTAATTATTAACTACGTGAAACGTTCTGATGTGCAAGGTTCAATTTTTGCGAGCCACTTTACATGGCAAATCAGAACATTCTGGTGGTATCTTGCTTGGAATATTATTGCCTTTTTGCCGTTTATTTTCTTGTTCTTTACTGGTGAAAATACCGATCTGTTTGCAGGTGTTGCAGTCTCATCAACCGTATTCTGCATAGGCGTAATTACTGCTGCGTGGATTTGGATTGTATATCGTGCAATTCGTGGCTTGATTGCGTTAAATGATAATAGACCGATGTATCTATAAGATCATGATTATTGAACATGTGCATTTGAGCATAAAGGCTGGGCAAAGTGAGGCGTTTCTTGAGGCATTCGAGCAGGCCAAACATATTGTCTATCCAATGGAAGGCTTTAATGCTGTCCAGCTGATTAGATATGCAACGGATCCTCATCAGTATATTTTAATGATTTTTTGGGATGAGATTGAAAATCATACCGAAGGGTTTAGAAAGTCTGAGGCTTATCAGGAATGGAAAACATTGCTCCATCCATTTTATGATCCAATGCCGACAGTTGAGTATTATCAACCCTGCATATTATTGAAGAAAAAATAATAGATAAAAAAAGAGAGCATTACGCTCTCTTTTTTATTCTCGAATTCTTTTGATTTTTTTGGGTGGAAGCTTAATTTTTAACTCACTCACTAAAACACCTAATACCACTAAAGCACCCCCCAAAAGAGCAATAACTGGTAAACGCTCACCTGCAATTCGGCCAATAAGGCCTGCCCAAACAGGTTCTCCTGCATAAATAATCGCAGCACGTGAAGGGTCAACCACACGTTGAGCCCAGTTCATCACAAATTGAATGAGTGCACTGGCTAAGCCTAATGCAACCGCAATCAGTACCAGAGGCCATGAGAATGCTGGAATCGTATGTTCACCAATCACAGGCATAATGGCAAAAGAAAGTAGCGATGCGACAGCGAGTTGAATGATGGTGACACGGCGTAAATTTACTTTTCCAGCAAAGTAGCTAATAAAAATAATCTCTAAAGCAATCGCAAATGCGCCAAGCACTGTTAAAAGCTGTCCAAAACTTAATGAAATCTGCTTAAAACCATTGCCTGTCAACAAAACAAGGCCAGTAAAAGCAAGGACTGCTCCAACCCAAGTCATGATGTGTGGAGTTTTTCTAAAGATGAGCCACATTAAAAGAGGGACAAGCGGCACATAAAGTGACGTTAAAAATGCGGATTCACTACTTGGAATGGTTTGAAGACCAATCGTCTGTGTGCCATAGCCTGCCGCAATTACAAGGCCAATCGCGCTCCCTGCACCTAAATCTTTTAACGTTATGCCTTTCATACTCTTTAATGAAATAAGCAGTAAAGTAAGCGCCGCTACAGCAAACCGACAACCTACGAAAAACATAGGTGAAGAAAAATTCAGTGCATACTGCACAGTAAGGAATGTTCCGCCCCAAATAACGGTAATTAGGATAAGAGCTAGCTGTGGGGCTTTGCTTGAGCTCAGAGAAATTGGTGACATATCTGATCAGGAGGGATTGTGCAATATACTGCACATATTGCAGTATTCCTATGTTTTGTGCAATATATTGCTCATATTTTCTTTGTTACTTATTTTATGACCCAGTCCAGCACCGTTTTACAGCATGTCGGTACAAACATCCGTTCATTAAGAGATGAGCGAGGTTTAAGCCAGCAGGATTTAGCCGATCAAGCTGGTGTGAGTAGACGAACAATTGCTGCTTTGGAAACAGGGCAGGTCAATATTAGCTTGGCTAAACTCGATGCGATTGCGGTAGTGTTGGGCGTAGATTTTAGAACGATTGTGAGTGCGCCTGAGCTCAAAGAACAAGCCTTAGTGAATGTACTTGCTTGGCAGGGAAACAAAGAAGAAAGCAGCGCAACTTTACTGGCTTCAGTTCCATCTCGTTCTCAAGTTGAGCTTTGGACATGGTCATTGGCAGTGGGGGAATCTTATATTGCCGAAGCAGATGCGGAAGGATGGCAAGAACTTATTTATGTATTAGAAGGTGAGTTGACCATACAATTTACCGACTGCATAAAAATAATTCCTGCTGGTTCATCTTTTAGTTTTGCTAGTTCAGTGACTTATACCTATATCAATAGTGGAAATCAGGTACTTAAATTTATGCGTAATGTAGTTTATTGATTCTAATAAAAAATTTGAAGAGAAATATAAATGCCCAAATGGCTGAGAATATTAATATTATTTATTTTTAGTTTATATGTCGTGATCACAACTAAGGGATTAGTAGTGGATGCATATTATGTGTATAAAAATTTTCATGAAGTGAAGCAACAGAATTGTGAGCTTATTGGGAATATAACAAAACAAAATTATTGTAATCAATTAATTGCATATGAATACAAAATGATTTTGTTTGAAGATTCGCGTTTTAAGTCTAATGAATACTATATTTCTTTCTATAAACTGAATCCTGAAGCGATCCAACGTTTATCAGGATGGTTAATAAGTGCAGAAAATAAAAATTTCCTATCGCTAGTGGATAATGAAAAAGATGAGTTCTTTTTTGCACAGCCACCAGCAAAAAAAGTTTGGCTTCTTCCTCATTTGAAAAAATACTGTCTTGATTCCAATGAGCCGTGTTTAAGAAAAAGATTAAGAATATCGGATAATCAGATTAATCAGCAGCATTCATATATAGTTTATGGTCCAGATGACTTGTATTGGCAAATTATTCAGAATAAGAAAATAAGCTGTAAACAAAATTTTAGTTTTAATAAAGAAATAGCTCTATATCAAGAATCAAAGCTATATGTGCCTAAAAATTCTATAGAGAATAAATACTTAATTTGTTATGACTCTACAACTGGCATAGTTCGGCTAACTTTGAAAACAACCTCTAGCTACCTTAGATAAAATTATATAGTTAATAAAAAAGAGCCTAAAGCGGCTCTTTTTTACATCTTAAAAATTAAAGACGATTTTCATCTAACAAAAGCTGAGCTTCACGAAGGCTCAGTGTGCCTTCATAAATTGCACGGCCTGTAATCGCACCTAAAATGCCTGGTTTGCCTATTAGGTTGCGAACGTCATCAAGGTTAGTTACGCCACCAGAAGCAATTACTGGTAAGCCTGAATATTGAGCCAAGTTGACAGTTTGCTCAACATTTACGCCTTGCATCATGCCGTCACGCGCAATGTCTGTATAAACAATACTAGATACGCCAGCATCAGCAAAACGTTTTGCTAAATCAGTTGCTTTAACGTCAGTTACATTAGCCCAACCGTCAGTTGCTACCATACCATTCATGGCATCAATACCAACAATGATGTGGCCTGCAAAGCGTTTACAAGCTTCTTCTACAAATTCAGGTTCTTGAACTGCTTTAGTGCCGATAATGACAAAAGTCACGCCAGCTTCTAAATAGTGCTCAATTGTTTCTAAAGAGCGAATACCACCACCAATTTGAATTGGTAATTCTGGCTGAGCTTTAGCAATTGCTTCAACAATAGGTTTATGAATTGGAGTGCCTGCGAAAGCGCCATTCAAATCGACCAAATGCAAACGACGTGCGCCTTCATTTACCCAATGCTGGGCAGTTGCAACTGGATCGTCAGAGAAAACGGTATCGTCTTCCATACGCCCTTGTTTTAAACGCACACATTTACCATCTTTCAGGTCAATTGCAGGAATGATTAGCATGCTTCCGCTCCTTGCTTCATCATGATTATGAAATTGTGCACATCTTAGCAAAGTATTGATCAATCGCTAAGCCTTAGAAAAGACTTTTATAACTTTACGCTTGAAGTGCGGTTTGAATAGTTTGAGAAATGTGAGCGGGTAATAGTTTTTGTTTTCTGAGCTCTTGAAATACCAATAAAGCAGCATATGCATCGGCAGCAGCGTAACTGATTTGCTGAGAGCTAAGCGGCTTTCGTGCCCAGTTTGATGTTCCGACTTTTTTCGACTTTGCAAGATATTGCTCAAATAACAGCGCAACAGCTTTTTGTACCCCCAGTTGCTGTTTAAAACCAAAATGGCTAAAGCCTTTTGCGAGGTCGACACAACCTTCGAGTTCAATGCCTTTTTTATGAAAAATATGCTTATCATTTTTGAGGCCAAAACCGACTTTAATTTGTTTTGGGTTAGATAAAATGGGCTGTAAAAATTTTAAAGTCGATGAATTTACATGAAACAGATATGCTTTTTGTTCAGTCGCTAACTGAATCAGATGTGGGCCTGTCGAGACTTCGCCCACTCGAAACGTGGGTTTTGATTCGGAATCAAATCCTAGAAAATGGGCTGCTTTTAATTCATTTTCAATATTTTTACATTGCTCGATATTTTCAATCACCACAATATTTTGATAGTTAAGATTTTCGAAAGGAGGAAGCTGCTGAATAGAGGCTTTATCAAGAAGGGGGGACACTTCAGACATATTTATAGTGTAGAAAAGAATTGAGCTATTAGCTTTATATATGAATAAAGCCTAGAGAACTAGGCTTTATAAAGGACCACAAGAAATTATTGAGACTGAGAAGGTGTACCAATTTCAATACTTTCACTTTTTTCAATATAACTTTGATAACTCGGAACCATAATTCCAGCAATAACACCGAAAACAAATACGAGCGGAATAATGACAATATAGATCCAGCCTAAAACACGCTCCCAGCCAAGAGTTGGGCGCTGTGGACCATAATCATTAGTACCTTCTGTACCTTTTGCAGCAAATAGATAAATCATAAAAATAAAGTTTACAGCAGGGATGAGCATCAGTAATGACAGCCATCCCGTGTTATTGCGGTCATGTAAGCGGCGGATAGTAAATATAAAGCTGACATAGATACAGGCAATATAGACAATACCTAAAACAATCATTCCTGCGGTGGAAAGACCGCTTAAATCTTCACTAGTTGTTAGTCCAAAAGTAAAAGCGACAATAAGAACGGCGATCACAATTACGAGTGAAAATAAGAGGGTCCATGCCGCATAAGAGAGTCGTCCAAAACGGCCACTTGCTTTAAAGGGGGAATCTTGTTGAATCGGTTGATTTTCAAAAGGTGAATTCATTTTGTTTTCCTGATCATTTGGTTTTATTTAAAAGTATAAATATTCAATATTTTGTTGAATAAAATATCATTCTATAAATGATTGGTTGTTATTATAAATAAAAAAATAGATCAGGCCATCTCGACCTGATCTATTTTATTTTTTAAAGGAAATTAAATATTCCATTCCACAAAGTTTTTCAGTAACTGCAAACCGGCAGTATGACTTTTCTCTGGATGGAATTGAGTCGCAAATAAATTCTCTTTGTGAATTGCTGTGCAGAAGTTCACACCATAGTCACAGGTCGCAGCCACAACGCTTTCATCTTTTGGCTCGACATAATAACTATGTACAAAGTAGAAACGTGCATCTTGTTCGATGTTGTTCCACATAGGGTGGCTTGGGTCCAATTGATGAACCTGATTCCAACCCATATGAGGCACTTTTAACCCTTCCATTTGAGGGAAGTGTTTTACTACGCCGTCAAAAATACCTAGTGCATCTACACCGCCATTTTCTTCAGAACTTTGTAGTAATGCTTGCATGCCGACACAAATTGCAAGAACAGGTTTATTAAAAGCAGCTTTACGTACGACTTCATCAATACCTGCTTCACGCATACCTTGCATACAGTCACGCATTGCGCCAACACCCGGAAAAACAATTTTGTCGGCTTGTGCAATTAATTTTGGATCATTGGTCACATCGACTGTAGCGCCCACATGCTCAAGTGCTTTAGCTGCTGAGTGTAGATTGCCCATGCCATAATCAAGTAACGCGATACGTGTCATTAGAGGCTACCTTTTGTCGATGCAATCGTGTTTTCTGCACGTGGATCAACTTCACATGCCATACGTAAAGCACGAGCTAATGCTTTGAAGACACTTTCAATTTGATGGTGGCTATTTTTACCTTTCAAATTATCGATGTGTAAGGTCATAAGCGCATGGTTTACGAAACCTTGGAAAAACTCAGAAAATAAATCGACATCAAACGTACCGATACGTGCGCGGGTAAATGGAATATCCATAAATAAGCCCGGACGACCAGATAAATCTACAACAACACGAGACAAAGCTTCGTCTAATGGTGCATAAAAATGACCATAGCGTTTTAAACCTTTTTTATCGCCTAAAGCTTGTGCAAAAGCTTGTCCAAGCGTGATTCCACAATCTTCTACGGTGTGGTGATCGTCAATATCGAGGTCTCCGTCACAATGAATATCGATATCAAATAAGCCATGTCGCTTGATTTGATCAATCATATGGTCTAAAAATGGAACTCCAGTGTTTAGTGTGCCTTGACCAGTACCGTCGAGATTTAATCGAACTCGAATTTTGGTTTCATTGGTATTTCTAACCACTTCACTGATACGTTGCGTCATGGACACGTTCCTCAAAAAACGTCAAAAATGATTGGATGTAACGATAATTTCGCTGTGACGAATTCGTGACAGCATCATAGTTTGCTCAGGAGGGTTAATCAATGCCTATTACCGTACATGCTTATAGTTCTCTAGATAATTCAGAGATTCGCGATCAGCTTGAGCGACTGTATGATACAAGTCCGGAGTTTGGTGACGGGCACGATGCGATTGAACAACTTGAACAAGATTTACAACAGTATACCACGCTATACACTGCTGAATTTAACACCAAAATTATAGGGGCAATGTGGTCTTCAGGACAAGGTGAAAGCAAGGTTCTTGAATATATTGTTGTGCATCCTGCCAACCGTGGTCGTGGGGTAGCAGAGCGTTTAGTTGAAGAAGCTTGTCGTATAGAAGAGTCAAAAGGCGTGAAAATTTTTGAGCCGGGTTGTGGCGCTATTCATCGTTGCTTGGCTCATATTGGTAAATTACATCATTAAAAGCCCAGTTCGTATTTGATGGTGATTTAAAAATAATCACTTGTTACAAAAAAGACGGAAGTTGCTTGACGTGGTCATATAAACATTGTTTAATATGCCCACTTCGGCGTGATAGCTCAGTAGGTAGAGCAACGGATTGAAAATCCGTGTGTCCCCAGTTCGATCCTGGGTCTCGCCACCATTATTTGTGTTTTCAATCCCTGATCCCATCAGGGATTTTTTTTAAGTATAAAAAATACTCATTTAAATCAAAAACTCAGGATAATAGTTGACTATTGTTCTGAGATACGGCTTAATACAGGCCATCGGCGTGATAGCTCAGTAGGTAGAGCAACGGATTGAAAATCCGTGTGTCCCCAGTTCGATCCTGGGTCTCGCCACCATATTCAAAAAAGCCTCATACATAACGTATGAGGCTTTTTTCATGCTTATGATTTTATTTGAATAATTCATTTCCTTACTTGTGGGTAAAATGAGATTTATCCACAAGCACTGTCACTTATCCCCAAGTTCTGATTATTTTTATTATTATGTCAAAGCTATAATAAGTAAGGGCCTAATCATGTGGGCTATCGTTAATTAGACGTTTCCCTAAGCATACTGCTTCTACTTCGTCATAGCCGAGCTGTTCATAAAAATTCAGTACATTTAGGTTATCTTTACGCACTAATAATTGTAGTTTTGGGCAACCTCGAGCAATCAGTCGCTTTTCAAGCTGCTGAACGAGCGCTGTAGCTATTCCTAAGCGTTGTTGGTGGGGGTGAACAGCTAAATAGTTAATCCAGCCTCTATGACCGTCATAGCCGCCCATAAGTGTACCAATGAGTTGCTCATCTTTAATAGCAACCAAAAATAAATCATCTTGTTGTGAGACTTTTCTGAAAATATCGGTTTCAGGATTATTCCAAGGACGAGTCAGGCCGCAGCTTTCCCATAAAATAACGACATCTTCCAGATCCGCATTTGTAAATTGACGAATAATAAACATATGGATTTCTACTTTTTGTTTTGATGTGCTGAAAAGATAAAATAAAAATTGGGGCTTGAGCAGTATTTTATGAAAAATTTAAACAAATAAAAAGCACCCCCGTAGGAGTGCTTGAATTAAACCAGTTATTTAAGCTGATCTTGCAACTGGTGCTGCTTGAAGCATTTGACCTGTTTCTTCGAAGTTTGCATGCCAAGACAATGCTTCACGAAGTAAATGAGGCGTATGTCCACCTTTAGCACATGCACGATCAAAGTAATCATTTAATGCATCACGGTAAAGTGGGTGTACACAGTTGTCGATAACAACGCGAGCACGTTCACGAGGTGCTAAACCGCGTAAGTCTGCTAAACCTTGCTCTGTCACTAAAATATCAACATCGTGTTCACTGTGGTCAACGTGACTCACCATTGGCACGATAGAAGAGATATCGCCGCCTTTAGCAATTGATTTAGTTACAAAGATCGCCAAGTGAGCGTTACGAGCGAAGTCACCTGAACCACCAATACCGTTCATCATTTTAGTACCACACACATGAGTCGAGTTCACGTTACCGTAAATATCAAACTCAAGCGCAGTGTTAATGCCGATAATGCCTAAACGGCGAACCAGTTCAGGGTGGTTAGAAATTTCTTGTGGACGAAGTACTAATTTGTCTTTGTACGCTTCAATGTTGCCAAAAACTTTTTCACCACATTTTGCAGAAAGCGTAATTGAGCTACCAGAAGCAAATTTCATTTTGCCTGCATCAATTAATTCAAAAGTACAGTCTTGTAATACTTCTGAGTACATGATGAGGTCTTCAAAGTCAGAATCTTTTAAGCCAGTTAATACAGCATTGGCAATAGAACCGATACCTGCTTGTAATGGACCAAGGCTTTTCGGTAAGCGACCTTCTGCAACTTCTTTATTAAAGAAAGCGATCAGGTGGTTTGCAATGCCTTGAGTTTCATCATCTGGCGGAGTTACCGTTGATGGTGAGTCATGAGTATCATTAAATACAATACCAACAATCTTTGCAGGATCGATTTGGATTGCTGATGTACCAATGCGCTCATCCACTTTTGTTAATGGAATTGGAGTACGTGTTGGACGATAGGTTGGAATGTAGATGTCGTGCAAACCTTCAAAGCTTTCGCTTAAAGATGTGTTGATTTCAACAATAACTTTCTCGGCAAAGATAGCAAAACTTGCAGAGTTACCCACAGAAGTCGTTGGAATAATGCCGCCATCTTCAGTAATTGCAATTGCTTCAATCACTGCAACATCAGGACGTTTAAGCTGTTGGTTACGCATTTGCTCAACAGTTTCAGACAAATGTTGGTCAATAAACATAACTTCGCCATTGTTAATGGCACGACGTAAAGTGTTGTCCACTTGGAATGGCATACGACGAGATAAAACACCTGCTTCCGTGAGTTGTTTGTCTAAGTCGTTACCTAAGCTGGCACCCGTAATTAACGTAATTTTTAACGGATTTTTCTTTGCAAGTTCTACAAGTGCTTGTGGAACAGCTTTAGCTTCACCAGCACGAGTAAAACCACTCATACCTACGGTCATTCCATCTTCGATGAATTGTGCAGCTTGTTCAGCACTGATGACCTTGTCATGAAGAGAAGCTAGGCGAATACGACTTAAAGACATTGGACATCCTCAGAATTGTCAAAACATAGGGGATTTTAGCTATGAAAAATTGAAAAGTGCATAGGTGTTAGGCTAAGGTCTAATTTTGTAAATAAATGGTGGTATAAAATATATTTATAGTTTTTATTTTATTGATTTTTAATTATTTTATTTGTCTTTAAAATGAGGCTTTTAATAACTAATTGGTTAAATTAAAAGCGCTCACTCAAAGTTTGTTTTATTTTTTCTAATGGATTGATCGAGCTGTTTTCTTCAGTGCTTGGTTTTGGGATAGGTAAAGAAATAATAACTTCTAAACCGCCTTGTTCACGGTTATGAATTTGAATTTCACCATGATGAATATCAACAATACGTTTGACAATCGCAAGGCCAAGACCGCTTCCTTGAACTGTTCTTGCCGAGTTTCCTCTAACAAAAGGTTGCATTAACTCTTCTATTTGATCTGCTGGAATACCTTCACCATGATCGGCAACAGTAATTAAAATATGTTCATTTTCAACTTTTGCACTGAGTTCTATCGGTTCAGCACCATAGCGTTTTGCATTGTTAATCAGGTTGGCAATAAGTCGCTTTAAAGAAAGGCTACGTGCCGGAATAATTGGCACATCCTGCATTTCGAAGTGAATATCAAGTGGCTTAAACTGGATAACAAGTTCTTGTAAAAGCATATTGATATTGGTGTCTTTCAATTCTTCATCTGAGCCATCACGCATATAGGAAATGAATTGATTAAGAATTGCATCCATATCATCTACATCATAAACCAGACCTTCACGTAAAAACTCATCAGGTAACATTTCCGCCGTTAAGCGAATACGCGTAAGAGGAGTTCTTAGATCATGTGAAATGCCGGCCAACATAATACGTCGTTCACGCTCAGTTTGGTCAAGCGTATAAACCATGCGGTTAAAGGCTTGGTTCACCTGACGAATTTCTAAGGGACCGTGATTGGTATCTAAATAGGGAGCTGTTCCAGCTTTACTATATTCATTGGCAGCATTTTGCAAACGACGTAAAGGGCGGTTCATCTGCCTAACTAAAATCAGAATAATAATAGCTGAAAGTAATGGAACACCAACGATCCAACCAATTAATAGCTCAGGGCTATAATTGGCATAGGTTTTTAAAGGCTCACGGACCCAATTCCCGTGCATTTCAGGTGTTTGAATCCAGATGCGTGGGCTAGGCTTAAACTGGAAGTAAACCGTAACATCCTTCGTACCAATCTCATTTGCCAGTTTTTGTTCGATCTGATTGGTAAAAAACTCAGCAATAACTTTATCGCGGACGCTTGGATATTCTTTGGGGTTGGTAACGTATTCAATACCAACCCGATTACGTAACCACGCATCAACATCAACTTCGTTGTCACGATGAAAAATTCGTATATCTGGATTGTTGACGAGTTCAAGTTCAACTGCTAGATAACGGGCATGTTGTTGAATTTCAGGTAAATAAAGAGTGCGCCAAAAGAACCATAACGACATAAATAAGCTAAAAAATACCACCAGCAGTACCAGAATGGTGGTACGCATGGCAGCAGAGCGTGGCTTAATTTTGTCGAGAAACCGTTCCCACCGAGTTCGTTTCCGTTCAGAGTAGGTGGTGTAGTCAGTAAAGTTTTGTGGCGCGATTGGTTCTAAACTCACTCTATATTATCTCAAGCTTATTCCGCACCATCTGGAACAAATACATAACCCACGCCCCATACAGTTTGGATATAACGTGCACGTGCAGGATTATCTTCGATTAAACGACGTAGGCGAGAGACTTGAACGTCAATTGAACGTTCCATTGCACCCCATTCACGACCACGAGCCAAGTTCATGAGTTTGTCGCGTGTTAATGGTTCACGTGGGTGTTGTACCAAGGCTTTTAATACTGCAAATTCGCCAGTCGTTAAGGTAACGATTTGTCCTTCGCGTGTCAGCGTGCGGGTAGACAAGTCTAAAGACCATGGTCCAAAGCTCACAACTTCAACTTGTTGGCTTGGAGCACCTGGAACTTCACGAACTTGGCGACGCAATACAGCACGGATACGGGCTAAAAGTTCATTTGGGTTAAATGGTTTTGGTAAGTAATCGTCTGCACCAGCTTCCAGACCTGCAATACGGTCTGAATCGCTACCACGCGCTGTTAACATGATAATAGGCGTATCAATATTTGATTGGCGTAAACGACGGCAAATACTCAAACCATCTTCAACTGGCAACATAAAGTCGAGTACGATAAGTGAAAATAACTCACGTTGTAATAAACGGTCCATTTGCGAAGCATCGTGGGCAGTTTTTACAACAAAGCCTTTATCTTCCAAAAAACGTTGCAAGAGGGTACGTAAACGCACATCGTCATCGACCACTAAAATACGTTCGACACGATCCGTTTCGTTGTGTACGGTTTCAGGATGTTCAGCAGGTACAACTAAACTCATGATGTACTCCCTTTTAAAGTCATAATTTATATATTATTGGGTCGGTGAGGCTTATTGCCAGCAAGCCCTCAGTATAATGCTGATGTTCTCGTTAAGACTATGTATCAATTTGCTCAAAATTACAATTTTCAAGGTGGTTTGAAACCAAAAAACAACATCTTAAGCCCCTAATTTAGCAAAGACTGATCTAAAAAAACAAATACTTAAATATTTGATAAATTTTTAATAATTAAATAGTAATAACTAATTGTTTCAAATAAGTTATTTTAGGTAAGCCAACTTGGTTGTTATAGAGCTTTTAATTGTTGAAGTAAGCAGATAGATGGGTTGGTTAAAAGATTGGACGAATAAAACCTTGTTGAATCGCTATGTTTTTAGCTTTTGAGGAATGTATCAATATGATCATTTTCTCATAAATTATCATAAAATTTTGTCACTTTCATGACACAAGGCCTACGTTTATATTTTATAAAGATTAAAAAACAGAGCTCAGCCTCAACTTTTTCATACTTGAACTCCTGTTTTTATGTGCTCTAGTAGTCGTAAAAACTATAAATATTCAGAGTCAATACAAAAAAACGTTTTGAATACGCAAACAAGTGTGGATTTTATGGGCTTGGTCTTTATAATCAGTGCTTTTAAACTTTATCCTTGTGGGATCAAACACGATGACTGACTTAGTTCAGCAGTTGGCAAGTGAGCTTGCCGTACGTCCAAACCAAGTAGAAGCTGCCATCCGCTTAATTGATGAAGGTGCCAGTGTTCCATTTATTGCCCGTTACCGTAAAGAAGTAACACAAGGTTTAGATGATACGCAGTTACGCCAATTAGATACTCGTTTAGCGTATTTACGTGATTTATATGAGCGCCGTGAAAAGGTTATTCAGTCATTGCAAGAACAGAATAAATTGAGTGATGACTTGTTGGCGCGGGTGAATGCAGCCGAAACAAAAAATGCTTTAGAAGAAATTTATGCACCGTATCGCCCTAAGCGTACAAGTAAGTCTTTTAAAGCAAAAGAAGCAGGTTTAGGACCAATTGCTGAAAAAATTATTGCAGAACAAGTTGACCCGACAGAAGCATTGGCTGGATTCAGTCATGAAGACTACCCAGATGTTGAAAGTCAGTTAGATGCGATTCAGCATATTCTGATTGATGACTGGGCACAAAATATTTCACTTACTACAGAATTAAAAACAACTTTTGCAAAAAGTGCGGTTTTAAAAAGTGCGGTTGCATCTGAAGAAAAGAAAGAAGTTGGTAAAAAGTTCCGTGATTACTTTGAATTCTCTGAAGGTCTAAACAAATTACCTTCTCATCGTTTATTGGCGATGTTACGTGGTCGTCAAGAAAACGTATTGGGTTTGAAAGTAGATGGTGAAGATGATGCACCACTGGCGCGTATTGAAACTGAATACAACCTTGAGCAAGTTCAACCTCAAGCACGTCAGGACTTCTTAAAGCAAACTGCAAAATTATTCTGGTTAGGTAAGATTCGTCCTCAAATCGAACATTCATTGCTGACAGAAAAACGTCTTACTGCTGAAGCAGAAGCAATGCAGGTATTTGCAGAAAATCTTCGTCATTTATTATTGTCAGCGCCAGCTGGTAGCCGTACTACTTTGGGTGTTGACCCTGGTATTCGTACTGGTGTGAAACTGGCAGTAATCAGCGATGCAGGTGATGTACTTGCTCACAGCACGATTTATCCATTTGCTCCAAAAGAAGATAAAGAAGGCTCAATTGCTGAACTTGCACGCCTATGCCGTGAATATAATGTAGAGCTCATTGCAATTGGTAATGGTACAGCTAGCCGTGAAACAGAAGCTGTTGTTGCTGAAATGATGGCTGCGAATACTGATCTGAATTTAACACGAATCACTGTAAGTGAAGCGGGTGCATCTGTTTACTCTGCAAGTGAACTTGCGTCGGCAGAACTTCCAGAACTTGACGTTTCAATTCGTGGTGCAGTATCTATTGCTCGCCGTTTACAAGATCCACTTGCTGAACTTGTTAAGATTGATCCGAAATCAATCGGTGTGGGCCAATATCAACACGATGTGAACCAGACTGGTTTGGCAAAAACACTTGATGCAGTGGTAGAAGACTGTGTGAATGCTGTAGGTGTTGATGTAAATACCGCTTCACCAGCAATCTTGGCTTATATCGCAGGTTTAAACAAAGCAATTGCTCAACAAATTGTTGAATACCGCAAAGAGCATGGCCGTTTTGATAACCGTCAAGCGTTGAAAAGTGTCCCACGTTTAGGCGAGCGTACTTTTGAACAGGCAGCTGGTTTCTTGCGTATTCAAAATGGTTCTGAACCTTTGGATGCTTCTTCTGTTCACCCTGAAAGTTATGGTCTTGTTGAGAAAATTGTTGCAGCAAAAGCAACAACTGTTAAAGACATCATTGGTAATACTGAAATCATTCGCCAAGTAAAAGCTGATGAATTTGTTGATGACAAATTTGGTTTACCAACAATTCAAGACGTTTTAGCTGAACTTGAAAAACCGGGTCGTGACCCACGTCCAGAGTTCCGTACTGCTAAATTCCGTGAAGATATTACTGAAGTTGGTCAATTGACAGAAGGTATGCAGCTTGAAGGTGTGATCACTAATGTCACTAACTTTGGTGCCTTTGTTGATATCGGTGTGCATCAGGATGGCTTAGTTCATATTTCTGAATTAGCAAATGAATTTGTATCTGATCCGCATAAAGTTGTAAAACCGGGCCAGATTGTACAAGTGCGTGTTATGCAGGTTGATATTGAACGTAACCGCGTGAACTTAAGTATGCGTGCTGAAGGTTCTGCACCTGTTAAAGCGCCGCGTCCACCACGTCGTGAGCAAAATACAGAACAGCGTTTTGAGCGTAAACCTCAAGGTAAACGTCCTCAACCGCGTAAAGATCAAGCTGAACGCCCTCAGCGTAGCAAGCAAGATAAACCACAAGAACAAAAGATTGGCGGTTTAGGTGCATTGTTATTACAAGCAGGGATTAAAGGCTCTAAATAAACTGCTAAATTAAAAAATTTGATTAAAGAAGCCTATCTCGATAGGCTTCTTTTTTATATAGAAATAATAGGATAAGTAATGATTAAATATAAAAAAATTCGTGGAGAAAAAAGACGAATTAGAAAGATTAAACAGTGGGTTGATGATCATCTCGTCCTTGATACCGCATATCTAAAGCAATATCAGTGTGAATATGTAAAGTTTTGGGTTAACCCATGGGATAGGTTATCTCTAACAAATAGTCAGTATCCACAACCTCAAGGTATATATAAGGAATTATTTTTTGATGGGTTGCTACGAATATACATGTCATGGAAAGAACAATTAGATTCCTTAGGTCAGCCTTCTTATTTAAGAATATGGTTATTTGAAAATGATTTAAAGCGGTCACAAATTGTTTGCGCAATTGACGAAAAAATTGAGTATTATCATGGGCTTTTTGAGAAGTCCATTGATGGGGCTTCTTTAAACATAGTCGAGTGGCAAGATGTTAGCGATATTATGAATAAAGTTAATTGGGAGAAGAAAATAGAAATAACTTTATATGAAAAAGATTGGCTTGGTAGCCCTGCTGACTATGAGACCCAAAAAAATTATGAAGATTCAAAAAAATGGTTTGAGAACAATGTAATTAAGAAATATCGAGAAGTAAAAACTATTAATGGGAATGAATATTATATTGTTGAAACAGATAATGTTTGGATAGGCTATATTTTATAAATCTAAGATAAAAATTATCTAATAAAGGCCAACGTACTTAAGCATTTTCGTATTTTATTCAACTTTCCAAATCTATAAAATTTTGTACCACCTATATTTATGAATAATTAATTATGAGTATTTAATAAAAAATCGCAGTCGTAAAGATGAGGTGAATCTTAAGATCAACAAATTGTTGTTAAATACACAATTAAATACACAACGTTATAGCATAACTCAACTTTAACGATATTCAGTTGTCCGACACCATCAACCAAGCCTTGAAGCAATTAATCACTTTCAGGCTGTAATAGTACAACTTTGCTTATTTCTTTTTATTATAAATGGTTGTTTTATGTCGGTTTTAAACCTGAAGAATAGATTTCATTTAAAAGACCTCCTGTCCGGAGTTGTCGTATTTCTTGTGGCATTACCGCTGTGTTTGGGTATCGCTTTAGCCTCAGGAGCTCCCATTATCTCTGGCATTATTGCTGGTATTGTTGGTGGTATTATTGTTGGCTTACTGAGTGGCTCCCACATCAGTGTAGCCGGACCAGCAGCAGGACTCACTGCTGTAATTCTTGTACAGTTAGAACAATTAGGCGGCAATTATGCCGCCTTTTTATTGTGTATTATTTTCGCAGGTGTTCTACAAATTCTCTTTGGATTATTTAAGTTAGGCTTTTTTGCAAACTTTATTCCAAATAATGTCATTTTAGGATTACTAGCGGCCATAGGTGTCATCCTGATTGCGACACAATTACCCTATCTGTTCGGGCTTTCTGATTTTTCATGGAAACAGGTTTGGACTTCAACGCCAGATGCATTTCTTCAGCGTTTTGATGGAGGAGCTGCACTGATTGGTTTGCTCAGCTTATTCTTAATTTTAGCGTGGGATAGTAGTCCACTCAAAAAACTAGCTTTACCTTCTGCTCTGATTGCAGTTGTGTTGGCAGCGGTTTTAAATTTTATTTTGGTGAGTATTGGCTCACCTTGGGCAGTGCAAGTTGATAACCTCATTCAATTGCCGAATATATTGCAAGCACCCGAAGAAGTATTAATTTTCCCTGATTTTAGCTATTTAGCTGAGCCTATGATTTACACAGGAGCAATTACGCTTGCTGTTGTTGCATCGTTAGAAACATTATTGAATCTGGAAGCAGCAGATAAAATTGATCCTCAAAAACGCTCTTCTCCTCCTAACCGTGAACTCTGGGCACAAGGTACAGGTAACATTATTTCGGGCTTAATTGGTGGAATGCCTGTGACCTCGGTTATTGTGCGTAGTTCAGTGAATGCAAATACAGGCGCGCGTAGCAAATGCTCTACCATTATTCATGGCGTATTGTTGCTATTAGCGGTTTTGTTCTTCGTGCCATTAATGAACATGATTCCACTGTCGGCATTGGCTGCGATCTTAATCGTGACAGGCTTTAAGCTTACTCACCCAAGATTATTTAGACAGCTCTATCAAAAGGGTTGGAAACAATTTTTACCTTTTATTATTACCTTGGTTGCAATTTTACTGACTGATCTTTTAATGGGAATTTTAATTGGTCTATTTACCAGCAGTGCTTTTATTCTCTATGGCAATTTTAATAAGGGTATTCGTGTTTATAGAGAGAAGCGTTTACATGGTGTAGTTACTCGTATTGAACTTCCGTCACAAGTAACCTTTCTAAATCGTTCTGCGCTTATTTCTGCATTGGAACATGTACATAAACATCAACAACTCATTATTGATGCAACTCAATGTGATTCGATTGATCCTGATATCTATCAGGTTATTCAAGATTATCAAAATGAAACTGCTATTAAACGTCAGGTAAATCTTAAACTGGTCGGGTTCAAACAACACTATCAAGATGTTGATGATGCGGTACTTGATATTGATATTAGTACACATGATTTACAACAAAAGCTGAGCCCTCAGCAGGTTGTAAATCTGCTTAAAGAAGGTAATGAGCGCTTTGTAAAAAATGAACGCTTACAACGAGATATTTATCGTCAAATCCGAGTTACCGCAGATGAAGGGCAACATCCGATCGCAGCAGTCCTTGGTTGTATGGACTCACGTGCACCTACAGAAATGATTTTTGACGTGGGTATCGGCGATCTGTTTAGCTTACGAATCGCAGGTAATATTGCTGGGCAAAAGGTATTAGGCTCGCTTGAGTTTGCTTGTCAGGCTAAAGGCTCTAAAGTGATTGTAGTGTTAGGGCATACCGATTGCGGTGCGGTGACGAGCGCATGTCAATTACGCTTAGAGCATAAGCAAGTGGCTGACGTGAAGGAAATGCCACATATTCAATATGTGCTTGGGCCGTTAATGCATTCAGTTGATAGTGTATATGACATTATGCAGCCACGTGAACTAAGCAAAGCTTTTATCAATCAGGTGACTGCCATGAATGTTCACTACAACATTCAATACATCATTAACCAGAGTAACGTCTTAAAGGATATGGTTGAGCGAGGTGAGATTGCAGTTGTAGGTGCAATTTATGATGTAAAAACAGGACATGTTCAGTTTCTTGATGGGTAATATTTTTAGTTAAAAAAAGCGCCTTAATTGAGGCGCTTTTTTATTCACTATGTTATTAATTCAAAATTACCAGTGTTCACCTGGGAAAATTCGTGCATATGCTTTTTGTGCCCAGTTCAACTTCTCGGTTTCTTGACCTTTTGCTGCATCCGAACTTGGGAATAAGCGGAAGCCAATCGACATAAACATATTGTTGATACCCGGTGCAACCGAATAAGTCATTGACGCTAAACGCCCCAAGTTGGTTGCCATACGTTTTGGACGTTTCACAATTGCATAAGCAATTAAGTCAGCAGCCTGCTCAGGTGACAGAGTTGGTACATATTTATAAATTTTAGTTGGTGCAATCATTGGAGTGCGAACCAACGGCATATAGATTGAAGTAATTGCGATTTTATGTGCATGAACCTCAGCTGATAGGCAGCGGCTAAATGCATCGAGAGCAGCTTTAGATGCCACATAGGCAGAGAAGCGAGTCGCATTTGCCAACACACCAATCGAGCTAATATTAATAATTTGCCCATCTTGACGTTGAATCATATGAGGCAAAATATTGAGAACTAAGCGCACTGCGCCAAAATAATTTAACTGCATCGTGCGTTCAAAGTCATGGAAACGATCATAAGACTCATGTACGGCACGGCGAATAGAACGACCGGCGTTATTAATTAAAATATCAATGTGATCAACCGTAGCTAAAATTTCTTTAGATACTTGATCAATCGTATCCATATCGTTGAGATCACATGGGAAAATGGATGCCTTACCGCCACGACTTTCAATACCTGCTTTCACTTCTTCCAAAGTTTCTTGAGTACGGGCAACAAGTAAAACATGAGCACCCGCATCAGCAAGTTTGTTTGAAATCGTTAATCCGATTCCACTCGAGGCGCCTGTCACTAAAATGACTTTATCTTGTACCTTTTCCTGGAACAGAGCTTCTAATTTTTTATTCACAGCATTTTACCTAAGTAGGGGCAGGGACTATTTATTCCGGTATGTAATTTTTATTTTTTACAACCGTAGGTTCATCCAAATGAACTCATAAATATAGCTCTTATCTTAATAGATGTTTAAAAATTGTCTAGTCTGTAAATATATGAAATTTAACAATTTATTTAGAGTAAAAACTCTAAAATAGTATCTTAATCCATTAATTGTTTTTAGTCCTATCATGAGCAGAAAATAAAAAAGCCTCTGTTTCCAGAGGCTTGTTAGATAGTTTAAAAGTTATACAGCTGAAAGCGCTTGTTGTAAATCGGCGATTAAGTCATCGATATGCTCAATACCAATTGAAAGACGCACCATATCTTCACTTACACCAGCAGCTTTAAGTTCTTGTTCGTTGAGCTGGCGGTGAGTTGTCGTTGCAGGATGGCAAGCTAAACTTTTGGCATCGCCAATATTTACGAGACGAGTAAACAGTTGTAGTGCATCGATGAAACGAGTACCGCCTTCGAGACCATCTTGAACGCCAAAAGACAAAATTGCAGAAGGCTTGCCTTTTACATATTTTTGAGCCAGTTGGTGCTGTGGGTGATCGTTGAGGCCTGCATAATTCACCCATTTTACTTTTGGATGATTTTGCAAATATTCCGCAATTTTTTGAGCATTTTCAGTATGGCGTTCCATTCTTAAATTTAGAGTCTCTAGACCCTGTAAAATTAAGAACACACTTAAAGGGCTAATTGCTGCACCTGTATTGCGTAATGGAACTACGCGAGCTCGTGCAATATAAGCTGCATCACCTAATGCTTCGACATAATTAACCCCGTGATAACTCGGATCTGGTGTGTTCAAAACTTTAAAGCGTTCCGGATATTTACCCCAAGGGAATTTACCGCTATCTACAATCGCACCGCCAATGCTATTGCCATGACCACCGATATATTTTGTAAGAGAATGAATGACAATATCAGCGCCATATTCAAAAGGTTTTAATAAAGCAGGGGTGGCAACGGTATTGTCTACAACGACTGGAACCCCATATTCATGAGCAATTTTAGCAATAGCCTCTAGATCAATAATATTTCCGAGTGGGTTGCCAATCGACTCAACAAAAACAAGCTTGGTTTTATCATCAATCAAGTTACGTAAGCTTTCAGGCTTTTGGTAATCAAAAAAACGAACTTCAATTCCTTGTTTCGGTAAGGTGTGGGCAAATAAGTTATAGGTTCCACCATACAATGTTGAGACCGAGGCAATGTTGTCTCCTGCTTCAGTAATCGTTTGAATAGCATAGGTAATCGCAGCCATACCAGATGCTAATGCTAAAGCTCCAATACCACCTTCAAGCGCGGCAAGACGCTGTTCAAGCACAGAGGTCGTTGGGTTCATAATACGGGTATAAATATTACCTTGAACCTTTAAATCGAAAAGATCGGCACCGTGCTGGGTATTATCAAATGCATAAGATGTGGTTTGATAAATAGGGACTGCAACAGCTTTTGTGGTCGCCTCTGGTGAATAGCCTGCATGAATGGCTAAGGTTTCATCTTTATAAGTCATTATTACTTCATCTTCGTGAGTTAAATATTGAGCGAGTCTAGCCTAAAACGAATAGAGAAAATTGCAGAAATTCTGGTTTGTTTTCCAATTTTAGGAATAAAGATAGAAAAATATACGCTGAAACCTTGTATAAATTTTATACATAAACATTTTGCAACTTATTGAAAAAGAAAATTGTTTGATAAATCCGTACGATGGAAATCATAACTTCAAGTCAAAGAGGTTTTCAGCGTATAATAAGCGCGATTATTTATCGCTTATTGCGATGTACTGGTTTTTCAATTGAGGAGTCCTGCGTGGCCCAATATATTTATACGATGAACCGAGTGTCTAAGATGGTTCCGCCAAAGCGCGAAATCTTAAAAGACATCTCTTTATCATTTTTCCCGGGTGCCAAAATTGGTGTGCTCGGTTTGAACGGTGCAGGTAAATCTACCTTGCTTCGTATTATGGCTGGCGTAGATAAAGATTTCTCTGGTGAGGCTCGTGCACAACCTGGAATTAAAATCGGCTATTTAGAGCAAGAACCACCGCTAGATCCGACTAAAGACGTTCGTGGTAACGTTGAAGATGGCGTGCGTGAAGCTTTAGATGCATTAGAACGTCTTGATCAAGTTTTTGCAGAGTATGCAGATCCAGATGCAGATTTTGATGCACTTGCAAAAGAGCAGGAAAAATTAGAATCAATTATCCATGCTTGGGATGCACACAACCTAAACAACCAGCTTGAAATTGCTGCGGATGCTTTGAATCTTCCAGCTTGGGATGCAGACGTATCATTACTTTCTGGTGGTGAGCGCCGTCGTGTTGCACTTTGCCGTTTATTGCTCTCGAAACCAGATATGTTACTTCTGGACGAACCGACGAACCATTTGGATGCAGAATCTGTAACCTGGTTAGAACGTTTCTTGAAAGATTTCCCTGGCACTATCGTTGCGATTACGCATGACCGTTATTTCTTGGATAACGTGGCTGAGTGGATTCTTGAACTTGACCGTGGCATGGGTATTCCTTATCAAGGGAACTATTCTTCTTGGTTAGAACAAAAGAATGCTCGTTTAGAGCAGGAAAATAAACAAGAAGAATCTTTTGCTAAAGCATTGAAAAAAGAACTTGAATGGGTTCGTTCAAATGCTAAAGGTCAGCAAAAGAAAAACAAAGCGCGTATGGAACGTTTTGAAGAGCTTAACTCTAAAGAATTCCAGCAACGTAATGAAACGTCTGAAATCTATATTCCACCTGGTCCACGTTTGGGTAACAAAGTTGTGGAAGTGGAAGGCATCAGCAAATCATTTGACGGTCGCTTGTTGTACGAAAACTTAACGTTTACCGTACCTCCAACAGCGATTGTTGGTATTGTTGGTCCAAACGGTGCAGGTAAAACGACTTTATTCCGTATGATGACCGGCGAACAGCAACCTGATACAGGTACTGTGACCTTAGGTGAGTCGGTTAAAGTTGCTTATGTTGGTCAGATCCGTGACACTTTAGATAATAATAAAACTGTTTGGGAAGAAGTTTCTGGCGGTTTAGATATCTTAAAAATTGGTGATTACGAAATCGCATCACGTGCTTATATCGGCCGTTTTAACTTTAAAGGTCAAGATCAGCAAAAACGTGTAGGTGAATTGTCTGGTGGTGAGCGTAACCGTTTACAACTAGCGAAGATCTTACAGTTAGGTGCAAACGTAATCTTACTAGATGAGCCATCAAACGACTTGGATATTGAAACTTTACGTGCGCTTGAGGATGCAATTCTTGTATTCCCAGGTACTGTAATGGTGGTATCGCATGACCGTTGGTTCCTTGACCGTATTGCGACACATATCTTGTCATTTGAAAATGAACAGCCAGAATTCTACGCAGGTAACTATGCTGAATATGAAGCATATCGCCAGTCACGTTTAGGTGATGATGCTGCTCAAAAACGTACGAAATACAAAAAAATTAGCGGTTAATTACTGCTAAATTTAAAAACCAGCCTAAGGGCTGGTTTTTTGTTTTAGGAATTTCAGTGCTTTATTTATTAAAGTCACCATGTAAATCTGCCCATATTAAAGAGGGTGCAAAGACAATTACATCAAAGGTCATTGCTAAAGGGTACAAAACCTTGCGGGTAGCACGCTTGAATGGATGTTTTGTAGTTGTTTCAATTTTTTCCTGTAATTCCACCACGTATGGGGTTACTAGTTTTTGTTGAATATCTTTTAGGTCTTTAGCTTCATAAAGCTGGCCTTTGAAAAAAATATTAATATAGGGATATGGGGTATTCTCTTGAGCTTGGAGCATGGCAAAATTCTGTTTAAAACCCAAATCCTTTAACATATCTTTTTGTTTTTCATTTAGATTTCCCATGCGTGTATTATAGCGAACCTGTATTACTCCGTGAAAATGATTTGGATCATCCATAGTGAGTACAAGTGGAGAGGGGATATTAAGCGTTCTTTCGGTGGCTGGAATAGTTTTAATAATTTTTAGAAGCTCTGCGCTACCATCAGTCATTAAATAATTATAGTCTTGACCTATAAATACTAATCCTTGTTCCTGCTGATTTTTAACTGCCTGACCTAGAGCAATAATTTGATCTGTTTTTAAAGTATTCGTCTGAACTTGAGTTGTTTCATCGGGCAAGGCAGATGATAGCATTGACGTTGCACAGCCAGTTAAGCCAAGGCAAATTGTTAATATAGATGCAGAAAAAAGCTTGTACATAATCATTACTCAATAATAAGTTATTTTTGTCTCGTCTAACGTGAGATAAGTTCTAAATTAAAAGGTGGGGATTCGTGATTCGAGGTTTTGTAATTTTATTACATGCCTAGTGCCTGTTATAGTGGCTTTGTTCAACTTTTTAGTTTAATGGTGCGCTTTTGCCACGTTCCGCAATTTTTGTGTTCGTCTTGTTTAGTTTGCTCATATTCCAGAGTTTATGGAATGTGGCAGCGGCATTTTGCGCGCATGAAAATCAGGAAAAAGCATTGCATCATTTCGGGCATCATGCAGTTTTGAATGTTTATCAATCTTCACATCAAGCTCATATTGAACAGAACGATGCTGGAAACCCCTCTCATAAAGCTCCTTTAAATTTGCAAGATCACCATGATCATTTACCTTCATGTTTTCACGTTGTGATGACTGAAGTTGCAAAACAAGCTGAAGCACCTTTAGTACACGTGCAGGAACTCTCACAAATTTATCACTGGTCTAATTCTTACCAGTCACCCCATCTTACTGCTTTAAAACCTCCTCCTGTTTTAACCCCGCTATAGGTGGGGTAGCCAAAAAAAGCCCACCGCATCTCTTATTTATTGCGGGGCAAAAACATGTCTTCTATTTTTTCAAATCGAGTGAGTTCTACTTATCACTTAGAGAGTAACGTTAAGATAACGTTAAAAAAAGTTTTAACAATTTCAAGCCTGTCTATTGCTATGCTATTGGCTGGGCAAGCAGTGATGGCTCAGTCTGATATTCAACAAGAACGCTATATTCAAAAGGCAGCGTTTACTTTTGAGCAAGCGTTAGAACAGGTACAAAACTATCAAAGTCAGCAAGGTGTTTGGCAAGCACAGCAGCAAATGGCTGAGGCTAATTTAAAGCAGAGTCGTTTATGGGCAAACCCAAGTCTTTCCATTGAGCAAACAGGTTTCCAGAGTGATCAAGAAAAAGAACTCGCAATTGGTATATCTCAGCCTTTGGATATTTTTGGGCAGCGCAAAGCTGCACAAAATTTGGCAAAAGTGGAGATATCAAAAATTGATTTGGCTGAGCAGCGTTATACCGCTGAGCTTGGATTAATCGTTAAATATTTTTGGTCGCAAGTGGCTTTGCTTGAGCTTGAAAAGTCTCTCATTGGAGAGCAGCTATCCGTTAGCCAAGAAAATTTACTAGCATCGGAAAAACGTTATCAGGCAGGAAGTATTGCGCAAGTTGATGTAGACCGAGTGCGTATGTCTCACTTGGAAAATCAGCGCTTATACCAACAAGTCGATTTAAAACTCCAAGTTGCGAAACAGCAACTAGTGAATTTATGGGGTGGTGGTTCAAGTCAGTTTCAGCTCTTTCAAAGTCCAAACCAGTTATGGGCGCTGGCAGCGAATATAGAACCAAACCAAGATTCACAAAATAATTTATTGGAGCGCTCTTTCCAGTTGGATTCTCTTGCGCAGCAAGCCAATATTCAACAGCTTAAAGCAAAAGCAAGACCACAACCTACCGTAACTTTGGGTGTTAATAACACTCGCTCTCCAGAGCAGAGTACAGATAACCAAATTCGTTTAGGCGTAGAAATTCCTTTAAATCTTTTTAATCGCCAGCAATATGGAATCAAGATTGCTCAAGCCAAGCAAGAGCTGACTCAACGCCAACAAAGCTTTTATCGACAGCAGAATCAAGCAGATATTGAGACTTTGATGTCAGAGTTAAAGGGTTTGCGCATCCAGTTTAAACAACTCAATGATCAGCAAGTTCCTCTTGCGGCTCAAGTTCAACAAAAAACATTACAAGGTTTCCGTTTGGGTAAGTTCGCAGTTACCGATGTTCAGCAAGCCACCATGCAATTGCAAGATGTCCGTTTACGTAAAGTCGAGCTATTAAAACAGGCTTGGCAAAATTCAATTGAAATTCAAAGTTTGCGTCTCGGTTTAGAGCCGGAACAAATCATGGCGAAAGATGCCTTAATGCAATTGAATCAACGTGCTTGGCAACAAAGCCAATCATTCCAAACTCAGGCAGGAGAATAAAAATGTCGACAAATTTAAAGAAAAATTCTCAGTGGCTTTGGGTGGGAGTGATTGCAGCAGTCACTGCAATATTAATCGGCTTGCTCGTTTTAAATTCAAAAAATAAACCTGCCTCTTCTGAAGCCTCAGAAGGCCATGGGCATGCTGAGGAAGAGGGTGAAGGACATCATGACGAAGGTGAAAAACCATTGATGCTCACTGCTCAACAAATGCAGGAACAAAATTTAAAAATTGAACAGGTTGAAGTGGGGGAAGTTGCTCAACTTCAAACTTATCCAGCCAAACTGGTTGTAAATACAGACCGTCAAGCCCATGTCTCACCAAGTTTTAGTGGTCGTGTCGAAGCAGTCTATGTTGAATTGGGACAACAGGTTAAAAAGGGTCAGGCTCTCGCAAGCTTATTGGTTCCAGATCTAGTCGATCAACAAGCGAATTTACAAATTGCACAGTCTAATCTTGATTTAACGCGTCAGGACTATGAACGTGAACGTAGCTTATGGTCTCAGGGAATTTCTGCTAAACAAGATTATCAACGAGCTTATAACGCTTACCAGCAAGCCCAAATTCAGGTTAAAGCAGCTCGCTCACGCTTAAGTGCATTCGGCGCAGGTTCCGGTTCAGGCGGACGCTACACCTTAACAGCTCCAATTGCTGGCACGGTGAGTAATAAAGATATTGTGGTGGGTGAAAACGTACAGCTTGCAGATCAGCTTTTTATTATTAATCAACTTGATCAGTTGTGGCTGGAGTTTATTTTACCAAGCACCGCAAATATGAATGTACAGCCAAATCAGCAGATTGAATTTAAATCTTTGCAAACTGGGAATGTATTTACTGCACAGGTTCAAAGCTTAACAACAGAGGCTGATGCTCAGACAGGGCGCTTACAAGTTCGTGCTAAGGTTTTAGCAAATAATAGTGAATTACGTCCAAACCTAATGGTTAACGTTGAGCTAAATTCAGGTTCAACGCAAAAAGTGATACGTGTAAAAGCACAAGCGATCCAGCAAGTTGAAGGTAAAGACGTTATCTTTACTCCAAAAATGGTCAAAACAGGCTTTGAGTTTGAACCTGTCACGGTACAGTTGGGGCAACGTTCTAAAGATGGTCAGTGGGTCGAAGTTGTAAAAGGTATTAATCCAAGCCAGCGCTATGTTGCAGAAGGCAGCTTCTTGCTGAAATCCGAACTGGAAAAAGGAGAGGCAGAGCATGGACATTAATAAACCTGAACTGCCCAAACCCGAAGGGTTATTTGATCGAATTATTCAGTTTGCCATTCAAAATGCTATTTGGGTCATGCTATTTGTGCTGACGTGGATTGGAGTCGGAATCTGGAGTTATCAAAAGCTTCCTATTGATGCGGTTCCAGACATTACCAATGCTCAGGTCCAGATTAATACTCAAGCAAATGGATATACGGCTTTAGAGGTCGAACAACGCATTACCTATCCTATTGAAAATGCGATGGCCGGAATTCCTAATCTGGAACAGACTCGCTCTATTTCCCGTTATGGACTTTCTCAAGTCACCATCATTTTTAAAGATGGGACAGATATTTATTGGGCAAGGCAATTAATTAATCAGCGATTGCAAGAGGCGGACGGACAACTGCCCGAATCAGTTGATCCAGTTATGTCTCCTGTTTCAACGGGATTAGGTGAGATTTACCAATGGGTCGTAAAAGCAAAATCTGGTGCTAAAAAAGCTGATGGTACAGCCTATACAGCCATGGACTTGCGTGAAATTCAGGACTGGATTGTACGTCCTCAATTGCAGCGAGTGAAAGGCGTAGCCGAAATTAACAGTATTGGTGGCTACAATAAAACCTATATTGTTTCTCCTGATTTAAAACGTCTGCAGCAGCTGCAAATTTCAATTAATGAATTTCAAACTGCTTTGCAAGAAAATAATGAAAATCGCGGAGCAGGTTTTATTGAAGAAAACGGAGAGCAGCTCACTGTTCGTGTTCCGGGCATGTTAAGTAGTGTTGAGGATATTCAAAACATTACTGTAAGCACTAAAAATGGTTTACCAATTCGTGTGGCAGATGTGGCGAATGTCTCTATTGGGCATGATTTAAGAACAGGTGCCGCAACTTACAATGGTGAAGAAACTGTTCTTGGCATTGCCATGATGATGATGGGGGAAAACAGCCGTACCGTTGCTCAGGCGGTTGATGCCAAAATTAAGGAAATCCAATCTACCTTACCTAAAGGTGTAGAAATCGAAACGGTTTATGACCGGACGAGTTTGGTAAACAAAGCAATTGCAACAGTACAGAAGAACCTTGTAGAAGGGGCGATTCTGGTTATTGTGATTCTGTTTATTTTCCTTGGAAATTTCCGAGCAGCTTTAATTACTGCCTGTGTTATTCCACTTTCGATGCTATTTACCCTGACAGGTATGGCTGAGCAAAACATTAGTGCCAACCTGATGAGCCTAGGAGCGCTTGATTTCGGGATTATTGTAGATGGTGCAGTTGTTATCGTAGAGAACTGTATTCGACGTCTAGCAGAAGCACAGCATGCTTTACAACGCCCACTTACACGCACTGAGCGATTCAAAGAAGTTTTTCTCGCAGCGAAACAGGCCCGTCGACCGCTTATTTTTGGGCAAATGATTATTTTAGTGGTCTATTTACCTATTTTTGCCTTATCGGGTGTTGAAGCCAAAATGTTTCATCCAATGGCAATGACCGTGGTTATGGCGTTATTGGGTGCCATGATTCTTTCTGTGACATTTGTACCTGCGGCAGTTGCTCTTTTTGTTACGGGTGAAGTGAAAGAAAAAGAAACACGTTGGATGCTGCTTTTAAAGCAGAAATATCGAGATATTCTCGATCGGGCTTATCAACTTAAGATCGTTGTTCTGAGTTTTGCATTAAGTATTTTAGTGCTCACAGGTGTGTTAGCGACCCAAATGGGCAGTGAATTTGCTCCGCAACTCAGTGAAGGTGATTTTGCGTTACAGCAAATGCGTTCACCTAGTACAGGACTCGAACAGTCTCTGCGAATGCAAGAAAATACTGAAAAGCTCATTTTGAAAAATTTTCCAGAGGTAAAGGCTGTTTTTGCACGAACAGGAACGGCTGAGGTTGCAACTGACGTGATGCCCCCTAATATCTCTGATGCGGTCATTTTGCTTAAACCTCATGATCAATGGCCAAACTCTAAAGAAACGCTAGATGAACTACGTTCGCGTATGCAGGCTTTCTTGGCGACATTACCGGGCAATAACAGCGAGTTCTCTCAACCGATTGAGCTGCGTTTTAATGAGCTGATTTCAGGCATTCGTAGCGATATTGGCGTCAAGATTTTTGGCGATGATATGCAAGTGCTTAATGAGCAGGCTCAGGCATTTGCTCAAAAAATACAGACAATTTCTGGTGCTACAGCCGTTAAGGTAGAACAAACGAGCGGTTTGCCTGTGCTAAGTATCGAAATTAATCGTCCTTTGGCTGCGCAATATGGATTATCTGCCAAAGCCATTCAAGATATTGTGGCGGCAAGTGTCGGTGGACAAAATGTAGGGCAGATTTTACAAGGTGATAGACGATTCGATTTTGAAATTCGCTTAGAGGATCAGCAACGTACCATTCAAAACTTAGCCCAACTTCCGATTCAATTACCAAATGGTGGTCTAATCCAGCTTCAAGATGTCGCTAAAGTTGAACGTACCTCAGGCTTAAATCAGGTAGGACGTGAAAATGGTAAGCGCCGTGTCATTATTACCGCTAACGTAGAAGGCCGTGATTTAGGATCATTTGTTCAAGAGCTAAGAACAACGCTCGCAAAAGAACAACTACCAGCGGGGTATTGGTTGGAATATGGTGGTCAGTTTGAAAATCTAGCTTCAGCTGCTGCACGAATGAAAATTGTTGTTCCATTAGCGCTTGCTATGATTTTCATTTTACTGATGGCTGTATTCCATAATATTAAAGAAAGTCTGTTGGTGTTTAGCGGCGTACCGTTTGCTTTGTCGGGTGGCATTATCGCACTTTGGCTAAGGGATATTCCGCTTTCGATGTCGGCTGGCGTTGGATTTATTGCCTTGTCTGGTGTTGCTGTTTTGAATGGTCTGGTGATGCTGAGCTTTATTAAAGAGCTTAGAGAAAACTTTGATATTCAAACTGCAACTTGGAATGGGGCGATCTTACGCTTAAGACCCGTTCTAATGACGGCTTGTGTTGCTTCGCTTGGTTTTATTCCAATGGCTTTGGCAACAGGAACCGGTGCAGAAGTGCAACGACCTTTGGCAACGGTTGTTATTGGTGGCATTATTTCATCTACGATATTAACTCTGGTTTTATTACCAGTAATTTATCGATGGATGAATGAAAGCAAGGCGAAAAGCGCTGAGCATTCATAATGTCATCGATTTAAGATATCTTTTTTGATTACAGAATCTAAGTCAAAAAAGTGTTTGAAAGAGGTAAAAATAATAATGCATTCATTGTTACTTTTACCTCACCATAAAGATAAATAATAAGGAGTCCGCAACATGGGTGGACAACATGATCATAGTCATGCGGTAGTGACTGAAGGTAATGCTAAAAAATTAACAATTGCCTTAGCTCTTACTACAACGTTTTTAATTATTGAGGTCATTGCAGGTTTAATCACACAAAGTTTGGCATTGCTCTCTGACGCTGCACATATGTTTACAGATGCAGCTGCTTTGGCAATTGCTTTGGTTGCCATTCAAATTTCAAAACGTCCCGCTGATAATAAGCGTACTTTTGGCTATCAGCGCTTTGAAATTTTGGCAGCTTTATTTAATGCGCTCATGCTCTTTGTGGTGGCAGTTTATATTTTATATGAGGCCTATATTCGGTTCTCTAAGCCACCTGAAATCCAAAGTGTGGGGATGCTCATTGTGGCAACGGTTGGCTTAGTAATTAACCTCATTTCAATGAAAATTTTAATGTCGGGCGCTAACTCTAGTCTAAATGTTAAAGGTGCTTATCTAGAGGTCTTAAGCGATGCATTGGGTTCGGTAGGAGTGATCATCGCGGCAATAACGATTTATTTCACCAACTGGTACTGGATTGACACGCTTATTGCCGTACTCATTGGCTTTTGGGTGTTACCAAGAACATGGATTTTGCTTAAACAGAGTATTAATATTTTGCTCGAAGGTGTGCCAGAAGAAGTGGATATTGAGAAATTACGTACAGATCTACTTTCTTTAAATGGCGTTGAAAGTATTCATCAACTTAAAGTCTGGGCCATTACGTCTAAAAATATTCATTTAACGGTGCACTTGTTTGCGCCAGAAGCAGAACGGACAAGGCTTTATAATGAAGCAGTCGAAATGCTATCTCATGAACATGGGATTGCAGAGGTTACTTTGCAAATTGAAGATGACGAGGAGATTAACTGTCAGCACACTGCCCAGCATGCTCCCCATGAACATGCTGACGAAGCACATTCACATCAGCATTAAACTGATGTGAATAATTGATTAGATTTCCCACTCGTTATTGCAGTCACGGCATTTCCAATGTTTTTGTGACTGCATAAATGCTTGCATAGACAGTTTAAAGTCTGGTAAATCACGCCAGAACATAAAACCTGCCCCTACAGTCACAACAAAAACAACTACTGTTGCAATTTGAAGAGAGCTGCTTGCACCATTGCCAAAAATCCACATAAAAATGCTAATAATAACCAAGAGTAAAAGCATAAAAATTGCAGGAATTAAGATAGCAAGGCTTTTAGGAACAGTTGGTTTTGCGCTGTTAATGCCTTGGCTTACAGGCATAATTTTAACACTTTGACATTGAGGGCAACGGTATTGCATAGGAACTCCACATTCAGTTTGAATCTATTCTAACGGAAATGTCGAAAAAGAAAAAAATTTGTAAGATATCGATGAAGTGCTTTGAGCTAGCAAAAAATTAATTTTGAATAAACAAGGAAATACAAAAAGCAGATGATTTATGCGTACACATAAAAATTAAAATAATATTGTAGAGCATGCTAATCTACAGAAAAATGAAGTGTGATTAGCACTATAAATGAGCTTAAATACTCATAAATAGGATGTGAAATAAATATAAAAAGGAGAGAGGGACTTGGGTCAACAAGATGACAATGAGTCGAAGCCTACAACAACAGCATCGGCTGTAGATAACCCAGATACCGCAAAACCGTCATTATCTCGTCGATTACTGCATAAGACATTGCAACATGCCCAAGATGCAGTCGGGTTCGCTAGTGATACGACACGTAATATTGCAGGGGTCGCGGATGCTGCATTAGATGCGCTCGACCAAGTGACCACTCACACCAGACGTGGAGTTGTCGGAATGACTAATCTGGCGGCAGGCACTGTGAGAGATATGGTGTCTGAAACCAGTGAAACTGCACGTCAAGTCGCGTTGATCATGGCACGTACATTTTTGGGGAAGAGCACCTTAACGCTGTATTTACCGGAAATGCTATTAAATAATCAAATTCGTAAGCGCATAGATCGTTCTGAAATTGATGATATTAAAATCAAGTGTGGCAATGATAGTTTCCAAGTCGAGATCGATGGGCATTACCATCGTTTCATGTATCGTTTAAGTTTAGATTTTAAAGTATTGGAATGCCGTATTGGGCAGGAAAAATTTTTGCGCCTACGTCAAATGGATGAGAGCCTTGATGTTCAGATCCGCCATGGGGGAACACTATCAAACTGGGCTGTGCGCCGTATTGGTCGAGTTGGTTTTGAAGTGGTGAATATGTTACCGATTCCATCACTCATTAATCACTTGATTGGTGATATTCCTGGCATCCAGCGTGATGGTCACCGTATGTGGTTTATTGACCTAGAGCAAGCAGGATTTATCGACTTTATTAATAACCGTTCATGGATGGTTGAAAAGCTTTTAAGTTTGACTGATTTTAGTATTTTACCGGGTTTGAATATTTTGAGAGAAAGCCGAGAGTTGGTCCAGCAATTGGTAGATCAATTTGAAATTAGAGGGCTACGTGTACAGTCGGGTCGCCTTGAAGTACAAGTGGGCATTGCGAGCTAATGGAGCATATGAAAAGCTAATCATTGATTGGTTTTTCATTTTTAAGGCAAGAAAAAAGCCACTGACATTATGCAGTGGCTTTTTAGAATTTGGCGTCCCTACGGGGATTCGAACCCCGGTTACCGCCGTGAAAGGGCGATGTCCTAGGCCTCTAGACGATAGGGACATATGTGAGGCATACATCT